>DATKLD010000161.1:0-12840 GCA_035542595.1 Terriglobales bacterium | reverse complement strand
GGTCTGGCATGCCGCCAATCTTGATTACCGTCAAGCGATGATTCCGCCCTATGCCGGCCATGACAGCCCATAATTCCCGAAGCGATGCGGTCGGGATCGTCGGTTTTCGTTCGCGCGTGCTGAACACGACGTGCAAAAGGTTGTTCGTGTACGAATGCGGCATGGTATGCCGTCCCTGACGGGACTCTCTCCCAACCTAGGCATCTCCACCCAGCACTGCCGTGCTGGGCTAACATATGGCGGGCCTACGGCCCTTCGCGTTATCCCTTGGACGAACTTTCTGCAAGTCCATGGCCGAGGCCCGTAGAGCTTGCCCTGAGCGGAGTCGAAGGGGCCGCGATACTTTAGCCCAGCACGGCAGTGCTGGGTAAGCCTATTTTGACCTAATCGAGAACAAATCCTTCTGCCCAGTGATCGTGGTTAAGTTGGTAGGGGCAGATCTGAAAGCCCTCGTTAAAGTCCTTGAATCCAGGCATATCCTTCACGCGCTGAACTGCAGCCTTCGCTTCCTCATCAGATGAATAGACTCCGATTAGCAATTCGATGTCCTCTTCTCCCTCGGGCATCTCTTTTACGAACCAAAGCAGATGAACCACATGACTCATGGCACGGCGAATCTCGATCGCCCGGTCTTTCCCCGCAGGCTGCGCGGGGTTGATATCAACGGATAGGCAGCCCTCGTTGGCCTCGCGAAGGTTCTTGATCAGCTCCTCCATCGTGTCGCCTTGCGTGGCACACCCAGGAATCGCAGGCACCTCGGCCCAATACCCGCCCTCTTCGGCTTCGTGGATGATGGCCTTCAGCTTCATACACCCGATTCTCCCCGTTTGTCTCCGGAACTGCAACTACACCATCTGCGTCCCCCACAGATCGTGCAGGTGCACGATGCCCTCGAGACGCCCGTCGCCGTCCACCACCACCAGGGACGTTATTTTTTTCTGCTCCATGGTATTCAGGGCGGTGACGGCGAACTCGTCGCGGCGGATGGTCTTGGGATTGCGCGTCATGCACTCCGCAGCGGTGAGGTCGAGGATGTCCTTTCCGCGGCGCTCGAGGAGGCGACGCAGGTCGCCGTCCGAGATCACGCCGACCAGCTTTTCGCCCTCAACCACCGTTGTGATACCCAGGCCTTTGCGCGACATCTCGTAGATCACGTCGTGCATGGACGTAGTGGGAGCAACACGCGGCACCGCATCGCCGGAATGCATCAGCGATTCCACGCGCGCCAGCTTCTTGCCCAGCTTGCCCCCTGGATGTAGGTCGGCGAAATCTTCTTCCTTGAAGCCGCGTTTCTCCGCCAGCGCCATGGCCAGAGCGTCGCCGAGCGCCAGCATGGTGGTGGTGGAAGCCGTCGGCGCAAGTCCTAGCGAGCAGGCTTCCTTCGCCACCGAGCAATCCAGCGCCACATCGGCCGCCTGCGCCAGCGTGGATATTCTGGATGGCGTGGCGCGGGCGCCCTCGCCCGCGAAATCTCGGCAAATCGCGTCTCCCGTCATGGCGATCAGCCCCAGCCCCAGGCGTTTGATCGTCGGCAGCAGAGCGACGATTTCCTCTGTCTCGCCGCCGGACGAAAGCGCCAGCACTACGTCCCCGCGCACCAGCATGCCGAGATCGCCGTGCACGGCTTCTGCGGGATGGAGGAACAGCGCCGGCGTTCCGGTGGAGCTGAGCGTGGCCGCGATCTTGCGCGCCACCAGCCCGCTCTTGCCCATGCCGGTTACGACCACGCGTCCGCCGCAGCCGTAGAGCATCTCGATCGCCTGCTCGAACGCCCTGGCCATAGGGCCGGCCAGGCGGTCAGCCAGCGCCTTGAGCGCCTCCGCCTCGATGCGGACTACGTTTTCGCCAATGTGGCGCATAGAGAGTGGAGATGGTAACAAAAAGCGGCTCTTGGCAGTTGGCTCTTTGCTCTTGGCTAAAGGCTGAGCGCACGAGCCAAAAAGCCAGGAGCTAAGAGCCAAGAGCTAACAGCCAAGAGCCGTCATTTCGGCTGCCACTTCTTCAGGAACGCGATCACGTCCTCGGGCGCCAGCGAGCGCGCAGCCTCGAACTCGCCCGCCTGCTGGCTGTAGAGCAACTTGCCGTCCGACGCCAGCACCGCCAGCGCGGGCACGCCTTTTTTCAGCGGGACCTGGTACTTGTCGGCGAGATCGAGGTTCTTGTTGTACTCGCCAATGTCCACGTGGACCACGATGTAATGCGCCTTGAGCTTCGGCTCGATCTCGGGATGGTGGAACGCCAGGTCGAGCACGTGGCAGTCGTAGCACCAGTTGCCGCCGAACACCAGGATCACGTTCTTGTGCTCGCGCGCGGCGCGCTCCAGCGCTTCCTTGACCTCACGCTTGGCGTCGGCCTGGGGGTTGTAGAGGTTGGGATTGAGCTTCAGCGGCTGCTTCAGCCGGCGAGGTTCTCCGCGGACGGCGGCCACGATCTGCGGCATGGCGCCCATCTGCCACACCTGCGTCTGAACGACGTATTCGGTCTTCAGGCCGGATGGTGTCTTCAGCCGCAGTTCAGCCTCGAACGCCACCAGTTGCGAACCGGCGAGCGGTCCAGCCTCGAGCTTCGCGATTTCAATCTTCATCGCCGACAGGCCCAGGCTCTTCAGGCCTTTCCAGAAACGAAGTTCGTCGGCCAGCGGAATGGGCTGCTTCTTCGGGTTCTCAATGTCAGCCGGCGGATTGACGGAGTACAAGGTGCGCAAGGCCGCATCGTCCCCAGCAAGCACCGCCACCTTCCAGCGCTCGAGCGGGGCGAAGTCCTGGGCGGCGACTCTTAGCGTGAAAAGTAATAGCGCGAAGACTGCCGTGCGATATTGACTCATAAGGAAGCTGCTGGCTTTTGGCTCTTGGCTTTTGGCCAAAAGCTAACAGCCAAGAGCCAACGGCCGCTTTTTAGACGCTACGAATCCTGAGAGGTCACCGCTTTTCGCACCGCAAGCAGTTGCTCGAGCACGCCACGCAGCTTCGCCAGGTCTAGCGCGTTGGCACCGTCCGACATGGCTCGCGCCGGGTTGTCGTGGACTTCGAGGAAGATGCCGTCCACGCCCGCCGCCACCGCCGCCCGCGCCAGCACGGGGATAAATTGCGGCTGACCGCCGCTCACCGCTTGGCCGTCGGCGCCTGCCGAAGGCAGTTGCACTGAGTGGGTAGCGTCGAAGACCACGGGCGCGAATTCGCGCATCACCGGCAGCGAGCGCATGTCCACCACCAGATTGTTGTAGCCGAACGAGCTGCCCCGCTCGGTCAGGAACACGCGCTGGTTCCCCGCCTGGTGCGCCTTTTCGACGGCGTGCCGCATGTCCCAGGGCGAGACGAACTGTCCCTTCTTGATGTTCACGGCACGACCGCTGCGCGCGGCGGCCACGATCAGGTCGGTCTGCCGGCAGAGGAAGGCAGGGATCTGCAGCACGTCCACCACCTCGGCCACGCGTGGCACGTCGGTAGCTTCGTGCACGTCGGTGAGCACCGGGATCTTCACCCGCGCGGCCACTTTGTGCAGGATGCGCAGGCCCTCGGCCACACCCAGCCCGCGATAGCTCTTGATCGAAGTGCGGTTGGCTTTATCGTAGGACGCCTTGAAGATGTAAGGCAGGCGCAGCGCGCGGCAGACACCGGAGATGGACTCCGCCATCTTCAGAGCGTGCTCTTCGCTTTCGATGACGCACGGCCCAGCGATCAGAAACAGCTCGCCGCCGCCGATTTCGACGTTGCCGACTTGGAAGGAAGTTGTCAGTTGCCAGTTACCAGTCGCCGAAAAAACGCTCTTGGCTATTGGCTCTTAGCTTTTGGCCAAAAGCCAAGTGCCAAGAGCCAAAAGCCTTCTGCCCTCGAACTTAGACGCTCGCGGGACGGCTAAATCTTACCGCTTTCCGACCTTCTCCGGTCTGAGGAACATTTCGACTTCCGCCGTCGCCTTCTGCTCACGGCGGCGCAGGCGGTTCTGGTACGACGCGCCCATGAAGGCCTTAAACAAAGGATGCGGCTCGAGCGGCTTCGACTTGAACTCAGGATGGAACTGGCAGCCGAGGAAGTAAGGATGGTCGGGGATCTCGACGATCTCGACGTACGTCCCGTCGGGCGTGGCGCCGGTGATGCTCAGCCCACCGCCAGTCAGCACGGCTTCATACTCGCGGTTGAACTCGTAGCGATGGCGATGGCGCTCGCTGATCTCCAACGCCCCGTAGGCCTTCGCGGCGAATGATCCCGGCGTGAGCTTGCATGTCCAGGCGCCCAGGCGCATGGTGCCGCCGAGTTCGTCGATGCCGCGCAGTTCGCGCAGCTTGTAGATGACGCGGTGTGGAGTCGCCGGATCGAATTCGCTCGAATCCGCCCCTTCCAGCCCGCAGACATTGCGCGCGAACTCGATGCAGGCCGTCTGCATTCCCAGGCAGATGCCAAAGTACGGAACCTTCTTTTCGCGGGCGTAGCGGATGCCATTCAGCATCCCGCTGATGCCGCGCTTGCCGAAGCCGCCCGGCACCAGGATGCCGTCGAATCCTTCGAGCTGCGATTCATAGCTGCGGTCGTCCTTGTCCTTGCCTTCCAGACCCTCGGCCTCCACCCACACCAGGTTGGGTTTCAGGTTGAAGGCGAGCGCGCCGTGAACGAGCGCTTCCTTCAGCGACTTGTACGAGTCCTCGTACTCGACGTACTTGCCTACAATGGCGATCGAGACCTCGTCTTTCGGGTTGTAGACCCGCCGCACCAGGTCTTCCCACGGGGCCAGATCGGCCGCGGGAGCTTCCCGGTGCAGGTATCTCAAAATGAGAGAGTCCACGCCTTCCTTGGCGAACAGCAACGGAACCTCGTAGATGGAAGCTACATCCTTGGCCGTGATGACAGCTTCCTCCTCGACGTTGCAGAAGAGCGCGATCTTGGACTTGATGTCCTTGGAAAGAAAGCGGTCGGTGCGACAAAGCAGAATGTCCGGCTGGATCCCGATGGAAAGCAGTTCCTTCACCGAGTGCTGCGTGGGCTTGGTCTTCAGCTCGCTGGCGGCGGCGATGAACGGCACCAGGGTAACGTGAATGAACAGCGTGTTCTCGCGTCCCAGGTCCTGGCGCATCTGGCGAATGGCCTCGAGGAAGGGCAGCGATTCGATGTCGCCCACCGTGCCGCCGATCTCGACCAGCACCACGTCCACTTCCTGCGCGACCTTCTTCATCGCCGCTTTGATCTCGTTGGTGACGTGGGGGATGACCTGGACGGTCTTACCCAGGTAGTCGCCGCGGCGCTCCTTGGTAATGATCTGCTCGTAGATGCGGCCGGTGGTCCAGTTGTTATCGCGGCTGAGGCGGGCGTGGGTGAAGCGCTCGTAGTGGCCGAGGTCGAGGTCGGTTTCGGCGCCGTCGTCGGTGACGAAGACTTCGCCGTGCTGGAACGGCGACATGGTCCCGGGATCGACGTTGAGATACGGGTCCATCTTCATCAGGTTGACCTTCAGGCCGCGGCTCTCCAGCAGACAGCCGATCGAGGCCGCCGCCAGCCCCTTACCCAAGGAAGACACGACACCGCCCGTCACAAAGATGTACTTCGCTGACATCTCGTCCTCACCACTGATTTTTTAAGTATTTTGTGCGCTCGGAAGGGGTGCACAACCAATTATGCCTGAAAACCAGGGCGGAGGCTAGATACGATTTCTTCAGTCGGTTGCGCCGTACCAAGGATTCCGCATCTAACTCCGTATCGTGCAACGAATCACCGCTGCGGATAACATGGAAGTATGCGCAAAGTCCTTCTGAGCGCCGGAGCTTTGCTGTTTGCCGTGTCGCTGGCGTTTGTGCCGCCGTACGTGCGCGCACAGAATCCTCAGCTCACCAAGCGGCTCATCCTGAAAGACGGCAGCTACCAGCCGGCCACCAAGTGGGAGGTCCACGGCGATCGCGTGCGTTATTACAGCGCCGAGCGCTACGAATGGGAAGAGCTCCCCAACGACATGGTGGACTGGCCGGCGACCGAGAAGTGGGAAAAAGAGAGCGCCAGCCACCACATATCCGAAGAGACCAGGGAGATCTCGGCTGAATTCGAGGCAGAGCGCCGCGCGGAAGAGGCGCGGACCCCGACTGTCGCGCCGGGGGTCAAGCTGCCCTCCCAGGGCGGGGTGTTCCTGCTGGACGACTTTCGCGGACAGCCCCAACTGGTGGAACTGGCGCAGAGCGGCGGCGAGGTGAAGAAAAACATGGGGAAGAACGTGCTGCGGGCGGCCATCAACCCGCTGGCCTCGATGAAGCAGAGCATCGAGCTTCCCGGCACGCGCGCCCGTGTGCAGTCACACCTGCCCCGGCCGGAGATCTTCGTTAACGTGGAGGCCGATGCGGATTCTTCCTCCGGCCCGCCACCTGACACCGCCCACCGCTACCGCTTGGTGCGCCTGCAGCGCAAGAAGGACTCCCGCGTGGTCGGCAACCTGAAGATCACCACCATGACCGGTAAGGTCTCGCAGCAGGAGAGCTACGTCGAGGCGATCGCTGAACGATTCTCCGGTGATTGGGTCAAGGTGACCCCTGCCCGGAACCTCGATCCCGGCGAGTACGCCCTGGCGGAGATGCTGGGCGAGAAGCAGATGAATCTCTACGTGTGGGATTTCGGCGTAGATCCCGCGGCGCCCGCCAATCCCGGCGCCTGGAAGCCGGTCCAGCCATCCTCAAAGACCACAGCCGACGAATCGCCGACGCTGGGGACAAGACAGAAATCCAACTAGCCAAATCAACCAAGATCCCTCGCGGCTAAAGCCGCTCGGGATGACAAAGATGGGGAGCACGGTGTGGCACGGCTGAAGCCGTGCCCTCCCGGAATCCGGATGGCCTCTGGTTCATTAGGTCCGGCCCTAGATGAATCAACGTCTCGATTTCTACCGCACCATCCCCTGCTGGGCGACGGCGATGTTGTCGCGGGTGGAGTTCTTGACCATATACATCATTTCGTCGGCCTGGCGGATGATCTCGTGGGTGCTCTTGGCGTCTTCGGGATAAGTGGCGACGCCGATGGAAGCGCGCACGCTGAGCCCCAGTCCGTCGTCTTGCAGGAAGGCGGTGTGGCGGAAGACGTCCAGGATGCGACGAGCGACCACCATGGCGGAGTCCTTGCTGGTCTGCGGCAGCAGGATCACGAACTCATCCCCGCCGTAGCGGAAGGCGTAGTCGATCAGGCGCAGGTGGTGCTTGAGGTGGAAGCCGACCTCGGCCAGCAGTTTGCTCCCCACGAGGTGGCCGTGAGTGTCGTTGACGCGCTTGAAGTGGTCGAGGTCGATGAACAGCACGCTGAACTCATAGCCGAAGCGGGCCGAGCGATAGACTTCGGCCTCCAGCGTTTTGTACAGGTGGCGGGCATTGAACAGCCCGGTAACATCGTCAGTGATGGTGAGTTCCTGGATCTTCTCGACGGCGCGGGCGTTGTCGATGGCGATGGCGGCGTAATCGCACAGCGCGTGCAGGAAGAACATCTCGTTGTCGCCGAAGGTCTCCATGGCGCAGTTGATCAACTGGATCACGCCCAGCACGCGGTGACGCGCGCGCAGCGGCACGCAGATGATCGAGCGCGTCTGCCATTTGGTCATCTCATCCACGCGCTTGGCGAACCGCGGGTCGTTGTAAACGTCAGGCACGATCAGGGATTCGCCGTGTTTGGCCACCCAACCCGCGATCCCCTCGCCCACCTTCAGGCGCAGGTTCTTCAGGGTTTCCGCAGCCTCGCCCACGGCGATGGCGAAGTAGAGCTCCTGCTTGGTCTCCTCCACCATGAGCAGGGACCATGTATCAGGGCGGAAGTATTCCGCCATCTTGTCCATGATGGTCTGCAGGATGGAGTCCAGGTTGAGCGAGGAGGTGAGGGCTTTGGCCACATCATGGAAGATGTTCAGTTCCTGAATCTGCCGTTTGCGATCAGCGGTGGCCTCGTTCATGGAAACATTTATGGTCACAGCGGAGAGCCCGGTGCGCGCATTATAGCTTCAGGTTTCCGGAGGCGGTAAAAAATGTCCCCTGCCGGGCACACTTCAGTAACCAGGGGCCATTTCCGAAGCAATTGTCGCCAGAGGACTTAGCACTACTCGGCGTTGACAGTGCCAAGCGCCCTCCCTATGATGGCCGCAATATGGGCGCCTTCGGCGAACGCTTGCAGCGCGAGCGCGAGATGCGCGGCATCACGCTGGAAGAAATCTCCGAGTCTACCAAGATCAGCAGCCGCTCCCTGCTCGCCCTGGAAAAGGAAGAATTCGACAAGCTTCCCGGTGGCATTTTCAACAAGGGTTTTGTACGCGCCTATGCCCATTACCTAGGCATCGATGAAGACCAGGCCGTGGCCGACTTCGTCGCCGCTTCCGGGGGCGAAAAGGAGCAGCCCCTTCCCGACCCGCCGACGCCGCGCGCCGCCGACCTGGAACGACGTGCTGAGGGGCATGCCAACTGGCGTGCCTTCGCACTACTGGTTCTGCTGCTCGCTGCTGGGGTTGGGGCGGCCTGGAAAGTGGGTCCGCTGGCGTACAACGTCCTTTCGGAAGCCGTGCGAACACGCCTGAACTCCCAGCCGGCGCCCACGTCGGCACCACCCAGCGAGGCGCCGGCAAGCACGCAGGGGGGCCCGGTACCCGCTCCTGTGCCCGCTCCTGCTGCTACCCCAAGAAAGCCGCCCGCCAAGGCCAAGACCGTCACCGTTGCAAGGAACATTCCTGTTGCGGCTCTTCCGGCCGCTTCAGAGATGGTAGCGGCCCCGGCAACGGAGACGCCGGCCTCTACGTTTGTGGTCCAGATCCGCGCCACCCAGGACGCCTGGGTGCAGATCGTCGCCGATGGCAAGCTGCAGAGCGAAGGCGTACTGGTCCCGCCTGCGGAAAAACGCGTGCGCGCCGCCAAGGAAGTGGTCATCAAGACCGGAAATGCGGCAGGCGTGGAAGTCTCCTTTAACGGCCGGCCCCTGGCGCCTCTGGGCGAGGCGAACCAGATGGCTACGGTGACCCTCACCGCCGCGGGCGCCCAACGCTGAAGGGAGCGCGATGCCGCGGATGATCGAGCTGATCCGCCAGTCGGCGGTCCCGGCCAACATCATGCGCGCGGCAGCCAGAGGGGCGCTGGTCCTGCCCCCGGCGGAGATGATCGAAATTCTGGTCCACCTCACAGCAAACCCCGTCTTCGCCCAGCAAGCGCGAATGACCCTGGCCGGCTGGGACGAAACCTCGTCGCTGGCGGAGGCTTCCGATCCCCACGCCCCTTGGGCGGTGCTGGATTACTTCAGTAAGCCCGAGAACCTGCGCCCAACCCTGGTTCCGGCGCTGCTCGAGAATCCCTCCGTCCCCGAGGCTCGGCTGGTGGACCTCGCCCACGGCGCTTCCCGCGAAATCATTCCCATCATGCTGGCCAGCTCGCGGGTGCAGGCGGCGGTCAACGTGCTGCACGCCCTCGCCGGCAACCAGCACCTGGAGGAGCGCGAGGCCGCGCAAGTGCGGGAGATGCTCGGGCGTCTCGGCGACCGGGCGGAGCCGGTTCCGGCGGAAGACAGCGTGCTCTACGAGGTGACGCACGCGGCCGAAATCGCAGCCGAGGAAGGAACCCCTTTCACTCTGGTTACCTGCACCGGCGATATCCTCGGCCTGGGCCTGGAAGACCCCGGTTCTTCGCCGACGCCGGACGGCGTCGCGACCCTCGAAGTCCTGCCGGCGCTCGAGACCAAGGCAGCGCAGGGCGCGGACGATCCCCAGTTCCAGAAGCGGGTTTCGACTTTGCAGAGAATCGCCAAGCTCGGCGTGAGCGAGCGGGTTCAGTTGGCGATGAAGGGAAGCCGCGAGGAGCGCTTCCTCCTTATCCGTGACGGTTGCAAGGTAGTGGCGCTGGCTGTGCTGGAATCGCCCAAGATAACGGAGAATGAGGTTGAGGTCTTCGCCTCCATGCGCAATGTGCAGGAGATCGTGCTTCGCAGCATCACCCTCAAGCGCAAGTTCATGAAGGCGTATGCCGTAGTCAAGGCGCTGATAAACAATCCGCGCACGCCCTTGGACGTTGCCTTGCCGCTGCTGAATCACCTGCTGGTCAACGACCTGAGGATGCTCGCGGCCAACAAGAACGTACCCGAGACCCTCCGCAAACTCGCCACCAAGCTTTACAACCAGAAGAAAACGTTCTCTGGCGGTCGCTGAGAACTGGCCACCCTATGACCCATCCCATAGAATGGCTGGTGGAGGGGACCATCTTGTGCGCCAGCGTGGCTGATCCCGTAAGCGACCTGCTCAAGAAGGCGAAAACCATCGCGGTCGTGGGGCTTTCCAACAAGCCCTTGCGGCCCAGCCACGGCGTGGCTTTGTACTTGCAACAGCAGGGCTACCGCATCATTCCGGTGAATCCCAACATCGAGCGCGTGCTGGGCGAAAAGGCGTACCCTTCGCTGAAGGACGTGCCGGAGAAAATTGACGTAGTGAACATTTTCCGTCGCCCGGAGTTTGTGCCCGAGGTGGTGGACCAGGCGATCGCCCTGAAAGTTCCCGCGGTGTGGATGCAGGAAGAGGTCATTCACGAGCGGGCCGCCGCAAAGGCCCGTCAGGCCGGCATCTTCGTGGTGATGGACCGTTGCATCCTGAAAGAGCACCGGGCGAGGCAGCGGTAGAGTTGCGAGCGGGTTGCTACCCGCGAACCAGGATGACGGTGGCGTCGTCAGCGTAGGAGCCGCGGCAGAAGGCGCGCACCTCATCGAGCAGAGTCTCGGCGGAGGCATCGCGCCGGGCAAGGTGCGAGATCAGGCGGTCGATCCCATACTCTTCGCGGCCGTTGCTGGCTTCGGTGATGCCATCGCTGTAGAACAGCAGCCTGGCTCCAGGCGCAAACGTTACCTTTTCCTCGCTGTACCTTCCCGGACGCAGTCCCAGCGGAAGTCCTTCACGCGTGGGGAGTGAGCGAGCGCCCTCATCATCCACCAGCAGCGGCCAGGGATGTCCGGCGTTGGCAAAGGTAAAGGTCCGCCGGGCAGGATCGAGCACGCCGTAGATCATAGTGACGTACTTGCCCGCGGGCAGCTCGTCCATGATGCTCCAGTTGACGCGCGCCAGCAGTTCGCCCGGGCTGGCGGCTCCAACACCGGACTCGCCGTCGCCTTCAGGAGACGTCAGCGATAGCTGGTCGGAGCCGGTGTTTTCACCAGGAAGTCCCAGCGATAACTGACGGCCGGAGCGGTCACGCCGGCCGGACCTGCGGTTTCCGGTCCGCGACAAAGGACGTTGCGGCGGAATGGTTTCTGCCAGCGAGCGCACCAGCCGGCGCGTGGCAGACATCAACAGCGCCGCCGCCATGCCCTTGCCGGAAACGTCGGCCAGCACCAGCCCCCAGCGTCCGTCGGCGAGTGGGATAAAGTCATACCAGTCGCCGCTGACGGCGCCCGCCGGCGCACACAGCCCTTGGACGGCAAAACCGGGAACCAGCGGCGAGGCCTTGGGAAACAGCGCCTGCTGAATCTGGCGGGCTTCCTCGGCGTCGCTCAGCACGCGCTGGCGCTCCAGGCGCTCCTGCTGGAACAGCCGCGCGTTTTCGATGGCGATGGCGATATGCCCAGCCAGCACCTCCAGAAGCTGCCTCTGCTCGAGCGGGAAGGCGTCCAGCGTTGGCCAGTTGGCGCTCAGTACGCCGATCACCTGCCCGCGCACCTTAAGGGGGATATCGAGTTCGGAGAGCGTGCCCGGCTCGCACTCGATGTAAAAAGGGTCTTTGCGGACGTCGGGAGCGTAGCGGGTTTCACCCGTGGCCGCCACCCAGCCCACCATGCCCTGTTGGCCAATCTTCACGCGCGCGCCCTTGCCGTACATGGTGCAACCCCGCACACCGGCCAGCACCATCTCGTTGGCCTCAAAGTCGCGCAGGAAGATCTCAGTCTCGATACAGCCGAAACTGCGCGTGACTTCATTGACCACCTGGTCGATCAGCAGGTCGAGGTCGAGCGTGGAGGTGATTTTCTGGGCGGCTTGCTGGATGCGGGTGACTTCATCTAAAAGGCGGGCCCGCGACACGAGCCCGGACCTTCCGGCGCTGGGTTGAGGACTGGCTGCCATGACTCAGGTCCTTTGCTCCCGGAATTTCCCGCGATCGCTCCTCAATGGATGCTCAAAGCGCATTCAGGATTCTTTTTTGGGCGGCGATGAACTCTTCTCGGCAGCACCGGCACGGCGCTTGCGGATCTCCTCCATCCGTTCGCGGATGCGCTTCTCAATGCCTTCATTCGTAGGGAAGTAATAGCGCCGGTTCTTCAGGTTGTCGGGCAGGCACTGCATGTCCGCGACCTTCTGATCGAGGTCGTGCGCGTACTGGTAGCCGGCGCCGTAGCCGAAGCCCTTCATCATGCCTGTGACAGGATTGCGCAGGTGCAGAGGAACGGGCTCGGCGACGGTGCGCTCAACATCCTGCTGCACCGTTCCATAAGCGGTATAGAGCGCATTGGATTTGGGCGCGAGAGCAAGATAAACGGCGGCTTCCGCCAGCGCCAGATTGCCTTCCGGCATGCCGATGAAGTCGACGGCGTCGCGCGCCGCCACCGCCAGCGAGAGCGCGTTGGGATCGGCCAGGCCGACATCCTCGACCGCCATGCGCACCAGCCGCCGGGCGATGTAAAGCGGGTCTTCACCGGCCTCGATCATGCGCGCCAGCCAGTAGAGCGAAGCGTCGGCATCGCTGTTGCGCACGGACTTATGCAGCGCGGAGATCAGGTTGTAGTGCTCCTCGCCAGCTTTGTCGTAGAGCAGGATGCGTTTCTGCAAAGCGTCCTGAGCGACCTGCTCGGTGATCTCGCCGTTTGCGCCAACGGTCCCGGCGGCAACTTCCAGCACGTTGTAGGCGGAGCGCGCGTCTCCGCTCGAATAGGCGGCGATCTT
>DATKLD010000160.1:0-18310 GCA_035542595.1 Terriglobales bacterium | reverse complement strand
ACGCCCAGCGAGCGCGCGGTGCGGCGCAAGTTCGAAGAAGTATTCGCGCGGGCCGAGCGGCGGTTGTTCATCTGCTGCTTTTCGTCTTCGATCCATCGCATGAAGCTCACCATCGACACCGCCTTCGAGTACAACCGCAAGGTGGCGCTGGTGGGGCGCTCGATGAACGAGTCGGCAGAGATCGCGCAGGACCTGGGCTACATCGATATCCCCGACGGCGTGCTGATCCATCCCGGGCAGGTGAAGGACTTTCCGCCCGAGCGCGTCTGCGTGCTGATCAGCGGCAGCCAGGGCGAACCCATGTCGGCCCTTTCGCGTGCCGCCGTGGACAGCCACAAGCACGCCAAGATTGAGCGTGGCGACACGGTGGTGCTCAGCTCGCGCATCATCCCTGGCAATGAAAAAGCCATTTACCGCATGATCGACCACCTCTACCGGCGCGAGGCGCTGGTAGTGTACGAGGACGGATCGCATCCGCCCGTACACGTCAGCGGACACGCCAGCCAGGAAGAGCTCAAGCTGATCATCAACCTGGTGAAGCCGCGTTACTTCATCCCCATCCACGGCGAGTACCGGCAGCTCAGGCGGCACGGAGAGCTGGCGGCTTCAATGCATGGCGCGGTCGGCAAGGTGATCATGCTGGAAAGCGGCGACGTGCTGGAGTTCGACGAACTGGGCGCGCGCAAGACAGGAGAAGTCGCCGTGGGGCGCGTGTGCATCGATTCCGGCTCGCGGACGGACGTGGTCGAGGACCTGGTGATCCGCGACCGCCGGCTGCTGAGCGAAGACGGCATCGTGCTGCCGATCATCGCCATCAACAAGCTGAGCGGGAAGGTGGAGTCGGTGCCGGAGATCGTCACCCGCGGCTTCGCGCCCGCAGGCGCGGAGAACGGCTTCATGGACGCAGCACGGCAGATCGTGGTCGAGGCGCTCGAGCAGTCGAGTAAGGAAGAGAAGGGCGACTGGGGCGTGATGAAGGAAAAAATCCGCCAGGAACTGAAGCGCTACATCCACAAGAACACGTCGCGGCGGCCGCTGATCATGCCGGTGATCTTGGAGATTTGATTGGGGATCACGTGCCAGGGCACGACTTCAGTCGTGCCGAAAGCTGCCTAAGAGGCTCTAGCCCCTGTCGGTTGATCTGCGCAGGGCTAAAGCCCGATGCCAAGGGGACGCGTGGCGGCACGAGTAAACTCGTGCCCTGACACTTCATCGCTCACGAAGCTTTTGGGGGAGTGGCCATCGTCATCCTCGACGACATTCGGCAGTCGCAGCAGCGGTTGCGAGGCGTGGCCGCGCGCACGCCGCTCGTCGGGTACACAGAAAACGGGCGACGGCTGTGGTTCAAGCCGGAGAGCTTTCAGCCCATCGGCTCGTTCAAGCTGCGCGGCGCCTATAACAAGATCGCGTCGCTCTCGGAAGATGAGCGGCGGCGCGGCGTCATTACTTATTCCAGCGGCAATCACGCGCAAGGCGTGGCGTATTCCGCGCGGGCTCTGGGCGCAAAGGCGGTGGTGGTGATGCCGCGTGGCGCGCCAGTGATCAAGATCGAAGCCACCAGGGCCCTGGGGGCGGAGATCGTACGGGTCGGCCCGAGCAGCGGTGAGCGCCAGGCCAAGGCGGAAGAGCTGGCCAGGGAATACGGCTACGTCATCATTCCGCCGTTCAACGACGAGAAGATCATCGCCGGACAAGGCACGATCGGCCTGGAAATTGTCGAAGACCTGCCGGATGTCGAGCTCGTGCTGGTGCCGGTGGGCGGCGGAGGCTTGATCAGCGGGGTGGCCACCGCGGTGAAGCTGCTTCGTCCGCGAGCTAAGGTAATCGGGGTAGAGCCCGAGCTGGCGGCGGATGCGCAGGCCAGCCTGCGTGCTGGCAGGATCGTGGCGTGGGCCGGCGAGCAGGTAGGACGCACGATCGCCGACGGACTGCGAACCCAGCACGTGGGCGAGATCAACTTCGAGCACATCCGCCGCTACGTGGACGACATCGTGACCGTCCGCGAGGACGAGATCCGCGAAGCCATGCGGCGGCTGGCTCTGGGGGCGCGGCTGGTGGCGGAGCCCAGCGGCGCGGTCACTTCTGCGGCGTTTTTCTTCCACGGAGACGAGCTGCCACGTGTCGAAAAGACGGTGGCCATCATCAGCGGCGGCAGCGTAGAGCCGCGACTGCTCGCTTCCGTGATCGAAGGCGGCTGGCTGGAAGCCACGGTCGACGGCGACTGAAAGCGGGCGCGACGGTGTAGAATCCGTTCTGCTGGTCGTGACAAAATCCCCGAGGCCTTGCTGATGAAACATTCTCTTCTGGCCGCCGCAGTGTGTCTGCTGGTCGCCAGCGCAGCCGCCCAGGTAGTTCCGCAAAGGCACAGCGTGCTGGCGCACAAGCCGGCCAAGCCGCCGGCGAAATTCTTCCCGTATCCCATCTACGAAAGGACGCTGGGAAACGGACTGCGCATCCTGATCGTGCCTACGCCCGAGTTCAAGGACATGGTGAGCTACGCCACGCCCGTCTTCGCCGGCTCGCGCAACGAGACGGAAAAGGGCAAGACCGGGCTGGCGCACCTGTTCGAGCATATCATGTTCCGCCACGAATACAGCGGCGTGGCCGGCGGCTATCAGGACATGATGGATCGCCTGGGCTCCTACAACAACGCTTTCACCACCTACGACATGACCTTCTATCATCCGTTCACCTTCTCGCAAAATCTGGTGGGGCCGGTGGAAACGCCGCAGGGGCCAGCGCCGGGCGTGGTCGAGTTGGAAGCCTCGCGTTTCAAGGGACTGAAGCTGGACCAGAAGACCTTCCAGGTGGAAGCCGGAGCGGTGCTGGGGGAGTACCGGCGCATCTACTCCTTTCCGACGCAGAAGATGGTGGAACAAATCTCGCCAGTGGCTTTCCCCAACCATCCTTATGGCCACACGGTGATCGGCTATCTGGACGACGTGGAGAAGATGCCGCAGGCCTGGGACGCGGCCTGGCAGTTCTTCCACAACTACTACACGCCCAACGACGTGGCCATCATCGTGGTGGGGGACGTGAACCCACAGAAGCTGTTCCCGGCGATCGAGAAGGCCTATGCCGACTGGAAACCGGTGCCGACGCCCAAGATCCCGACGCCGCCTGAACCCAGGGAGGCGAAACCGGTCCACGTAGACTGGCAGGCCGAGGTAGCGCCGCGGCTCATGGTCGGCTATCACACGCCGGCGTTTCATCCGGGCACGCCGGAAGCCGCGGTCGCGCTGGTGCTCGACGAACTGCTTACCTCACGCTCGGCGCCGCTCTACCAGAAACTGCGCTACCAGAAGCAGTCGGTAACCTCGTTCACCACCTACATGTCGCCGACCTCCACCGACCCGCATTGGATGATGCTGGCGGCGGAGCTCACCCTGGACCGGTTCCAGAAGGAGGGGACGAGGTACGTGGACGAGGTGCGCAACGATATCTCCAACGGTGCCGAGGCGCTCAGGAACTTCTCTAAGGAGCCGAACGCAGCCAGCACGCTGGCAGTAATCAAAAGCAAGGTCAAGAACGACTTCCTGGCGGGGTGGGACACCACCGACCACATTGCGCAAAGCCTGGCTACGTTCTACCGCTTCAACCGCGATCCCCACGTGCTGGATGTGCTGCTGCAATCGGTCGATGAGCTGCAGCCCTCGGACATCGACGACTACGCCGCCAAGTACTTCACGCGCGATGGACGTGTGGTCGGCACGCTGTGGCACGGCCCGCAGCAGCCGGATGCCGCACCCAGGAAGACGGAGGTGCGGTAATGACGATAGTACCGAGTACCAAGTACCGAGTACCGAGTCTGTGGCGGCTGGCGGTCTGGTTCGCGCTCACGATTTACGCCGCCTCGGCGATGGCCCAGCAAGCAGGGACTAAGCATAAGCCACCGGGCCCGGCCGATCTCCCTGCGAATGTAGCGACTCTGGCATCGCCCTCGCCGTTGTATGAAGTCGAGATCATGGTGTGCGCCGGTTCAGCCCTAGACTCGGTGGGCAAGGAGGGCACCGCCAGCCTGGTGGGCAGAATGATGCTCGAAGGCGGCTTCGGCGATCCCAGGAATCCGGTGACCAAGGAGAAGCTGGCCGAGATCACGCGTCCGTGGGGCGAGGCGGCATACCCGCAGGTGCGCGTCGACAAGGAGACCACTACTTTCAGCATGACCGTACCGCGGGATACGTTTCCCCAATTTGTGGCGCGAGTGCTGAAGCCGATGCTCACGCAGCCACTGTTCCTGGAACCTGAGTTGGAGCGAGTTCGCAAGGAAGCGCTGGTGGCGATCCGGTCGAACCTGCGCTTCGAGCAGCAGGAGCAGCTCGGGTTGCTGGCGCTGGACAACTGGGTGCTCAAGGGCTCGCAATTGGGCCACCTGGCCCAGGGTACCGTCGAGGGTCTGCGGGCAGTGAGTCGCGACGACCTGCAGGCATACTACAAAAAGCACTACCAGGCTCCTGACATATTTGTCGCCGCCAGCATCACCGACCCGGCTACGCTGAAGCTGCTGTTCTCGGCGCTGCCCGCGGCCGGGGCGCAATCTCACTTCAAATCGGAACCCGCGCAGGCTATCGCCGGCCATCATCTGTTGATCATCACTCAGCCCAACGCCATCGCCACCGGGCTGCACCTCGGCTTCCCCATCCCGGTACGGCGCGGCGATCCGGATTACTGGCCGCTGTTCGTCGCCAATGTGTTTCTGGGCACGCACCGCGACAACTTCGGAAGACTGTACAAAGACATCCGCGAAGAGCGCGGGTACAACTACGGTGACTACTCCTACATCGAGTACTACGCGGCGCGGCCGTTTCTGCTGTTCCCGCCGCCGGGGACACCGCGCGACCAGCAATACTTCAGTATCTGGGTCCGACCGGTGGGACACCAGTACGCCCACTTCCTCCTGAAGGCCATGACCTGGGAGCTGGACAACTTCATCAGGAACGGCATGACGCCCGAGCAGGTGACAGCCGCCAAACAGAAGGCGCGCACGCTCTACTTGAGCTACGCCGACAGCAGAGGCCGCCAGTTCGGGTATCGGCTCGACGACATGTTCTATGGCATGAAGGACCACGGTTACCTGACCGAGATGCTGGCCAACATCGACAAGCTGACGGCGGACCAGGTGAATGCGGCGATCCGGAAGCATCTTCAGGTCGCACACCTGAAGTACGTCATCGTGACCAACGAGAGCGTTGCGCAAAAGCTGACGGATGACATCGCCAGCGACACCAACGTCCAGTCCAAAACGCGCGAGGAGTACCACATCTCCGAGCCCGTGCCACCGGAAAAGCAGAAAATGCTGGCCCAGGACGAGGAGTGGAAGGCCTACAAGCTGAACATTCCGCGCGAGAACATCACCATCGTTAAGGCGGAACAGATGTTCGAAACGAGCGCCTTGCCGGGGATGAAGTGACGCATCCTCCAGAGTCCCATCCGAATTGTCATCCCCAGCGAAGCGCAACACGAGCGCAGCGAGAGGAGCGCGAGTCGAGGGACCTTGCGTTTGAATTCCGGCCTTCGAAGCACAAGGTCCCTCGACTCACCTGGAGAACGCGCACGCGTTCTCCAGGTTTGGCTCGGGATGACAATTACAGATGGTTATTGGTTGTGCCCCTCCTGGTGCTTTGCTTTTCTGCCCACCTGCGCGCTGCGCAGGCGGAACGCGCCATCATGGTGCGGGAAGGCTACATCTACCTTTCTCCCGATGAGACTTCCGTCCGCATGGCGAACCTGGCGCGCGGCCAGGAGGTTGCGATCCTGGAAAGAAGCCGCGAGTGGCTGCACATCACGCAAGTGGACGGCAGCGTGACAGGCTGGATCATTGATAAGGGCCTGGTCCGCACTTCCACTCCCGAGGGAGACAAGATTGTCTTCGGTACGGCGGCAGATTCCGAAGCCGAGGCCACCCGGCGCTACGGACGCAAGGGCGCCGACAAGGACGCCATGCGCCTCTACCGTCGCATGGCGGAGTACTTCCCGCAATCGCCGCTGGCGGGCGAGGCGCTCTACCGCGCGGCCGATATCCGCTGGCAACTGGATGCGTATGACGTGAACACCCGCCCTTCGGCGCGAGAGCGCAATCCCCTGCTGCGGGCGCAGATCGAGGAAGACTGGATGCGGGAGGTGATCAAGAAGTTTCCCGGCACCAAGTGGGCCGATCTGGCGGCATATCATCTGATCGAGAACAAGGTGTGCGGCGATTGGGCGGGCGATACCAAGTGTCCGGAGAAGGAAACCGAGCTTTACGAGAAGTACGTGCGCGAGCATCCGCAGTCGCCCAAGGCGGCCGAGGCCCTCTACCAGGCGGCATGGCGGCAGGCGGCGCTGATCCAGATGTATAAAGATGATGGCAACGCGGGCCGCTCCAGCGGGGCGCGCAACAAAGCCATCGGGCTAGCGCGGCAGACTGCCAGTCAGTATCCGCAAACAGACTGGGGAGCGCGAGCGCAGACACTGGTTTACATGATTGAGCAAGACATTCCGACGTATGGCAACCCAATTCAATAATCGGTCCTTCCGGTGAGTGGGGGTTAAAATCGCCGCATGTCACTCTGGCACGTTGTCATCCTTGCTATCGTGCAAGGGCTAACGGAACTGCTTCCGGTATCAAGCTCGGCGCATGTGGTCGTGGCCGAGAAGCTGCTGGGCCTCGATCCCTCTTCGCCTCCCATGACATTACTCCTGGTAATGCTCCACACCGGTACGATGTTTGCGGTAATCGTCTATTTTTGGCGCCAGTGGCGTGAAACCTACTTCCAAAGTGTGCCCGCTTTCAAGAAATTTGCCGGACTTGTGGTTGTAGCCACCATACTGACAGGCCTGGTCGGCGAAGCCATCATCAAGATCATTGAAAAGACCGTTTTTCGAGGTCTCCCGCATGCGGAAATCGAGGACCTGTTCAGACATCTCGAACTCATTGCTCCAGCCCTGGCCGTTGCGGGAATCTTGATTCTGATTGCGGGCATCTCTGACAGGCGGAACCCCGCAGGTAAGACGAATGATCTCAACGCGAAACAGGCCGAGATCATCGGGACTGTGCAGGGACTCTGCCTGCCGTTTCGCGGGTTTTCGCGTTCCGGGGCGACCATCTCTGCCGGGATGCTGGCAGGCGTGGCGAAGCCGCGTGCTGAGACGTTCAGTTTCGCTCTGGCTGTGGTTCTGACCCCGCCGGTTGTGGCCCGCGAAGCGATCCGGCTCGTTCGTGCCGAGCACATCACGGGGACCGCCAGCTTGGCATCAGCCGCATTTCCCAGCCTGCTTGGTGCTGTCTTCGCCTTTCTCGCCGGTCTTGTCGCATTGAAGTGGCTCAGCCGGTGGCTTGCGCACGGACACTGGCACTTTTTTGGCATTTACTGCCTTGCTGCTGCGGCGGCCGTGGGCTATCTGCACTACTTGGGTTACTGACCTTACGGTGATTGCCGTTGCCCTTAATTGTGATGTTCATCACCGTTGAAGGTGCGGCTCGCATCTAAGATTAGACAGGAGGTTGCAAATGTTCGAGGGACTGTTTCAGCCGATGCATCTGCTGGTCATTCTGGTGATCGCACTGCTGGTGTTTGGGCCGAAGAAGCTGGGTGAACTGGGCAAGGGCCTGGGCGATGGGATCCGATCCTTCCGGCAGGCCATGCGAGAAGACACAGCGGCACCCAACAATAAGCCGCCGGATCAGGGCTCCAAACAGAGTTAATTATCCCATGGCGGCTTCCGCTGCGGGCCGCTAGACCCGTATCCAGCAAGGGACTCCCGCGAAAATCCGGTTGGTGCGGCCGCGTGGAGTTTGTCATAATCCTTTTGCTCTGGCGCGATTCGCACATTTTCCGGCAAGCATTCTTGGTTTGCCTGTCGGCGCTTGGACGCCGGCAGTTAGCCGTGTCTGTGTATGCGGAAGTGCGAAGACGCCACGATGAATCCATTCTCCAGGGTTTACACGCCCACGGGTAACCGGCGGCTGAACGAACTGGTCGGGTTCCTGCTGTTCGTCGCCGCGATCCTCCTTTTCCTCGCCCTGGTGTCGTACTCCCCGGCCGATCGCTCGCTGAACACGGTGGGCCCGCCTCCGGCATCGCGCCCGGCGCAGAACTGGGTGGGCATCCTCGGGGCCTACGGCAGCGATTTGCTGTTCCAAATCGCCGGCATCGCCGCGTTCCTGGTGCCGCTGATCTTCGCTTTCCTGGGCGCGCGCTGGTTCCGTTCGCGCAACGTCGGCTCGCCGGGAGCAAAGTGTACAGGGGCGCTCATGCTGCTGATATTTGCTCCCGGAATGCTGGGCTTGTTGCCGGGACACCTGCGCTGGCGGCATGCGATTCCGATCGAGGGTCTGCTGGGCAGGATCGTCGGTGACGCGCTGATCCACTGGTTCAACCTGGCAGGCGCTTACATCATCTGCGCGGCAGTGCTGGCTGTCGGGCTTTATCTCTCGACCACGTTCTCGTTCGCAACGCTCGAAAACTGGGCGCAGACGCGATTCAGCTTCGTCTTCGCAGTGCTGGAGCGATTCAAGGACTGGCGAATGGCGCGCGCCAAGGCCCGCGCTCTAAAGGAACTCGAGAAGCGCCGGGCGCAGCGGCCGGTGGTGAGCACGCAGGAGACGGAACCTGCGCATCCCACACCGCCGAAGCCCGTCCCGGCGGCAACGCTTCCGGCGAAGACCGGCATCGAGCGCATGGCGGAAGAAGATTTGCCGCCAGCACCGCACGATGTGGCGCCGGAGCCTGTAGCGGCTGAGCCCGCCTTCGGCACGCGCGCGGACAGCACAACGCGTCCCAAGACCACGATGCCGAAGATCCGCGGCACCTACAAGCTGCCCTCGAGCGCACTGCTGCACCGTCCCGATGAGCAGCAACGCGTCAACGAAGACGACCTCAAGCGCCTGGCCCAGGTGCTGGCGGAGAAATGCGCCGAGTTCGAAGTGCACGGCCAGGTGACGCAGATCAATCCCGGGCCGGTGGTGACAACCTACGAATTCAAGCCCGAGGCGGGGATCAAGTACAGCCGCATCACCAGCCTCGCCGATGATCTCTGCCTGGGCCTGCGCGCGGAGAGCATCCTGATCGAGCGCATGGCTGGAAAATCCACCGTGGGGATCCAGGTGCCGAACCGCGAGCGCGAGACCATCTGGCTGCGCGAGATCATTGAGTCGCAGGAATTCGCTGCCTCGAGATCCAAGCTGACGCTTTCGATGGGCAAGGACATCAACGGGCGCACGGTGACCGCCGACCTGGCTGCCATGCCGCACCTGCTCATCGCCGGCTCGACCGGCACGGGCAAGAGCGTGGCCATCAACGCCATGATCATGTCCATGCTCTATAAGGCGACGCCGGACGAGGCGCGCCTGATCCTGGTCGATCCCAAGCGCCTGGAGCTGGGAGTCTACGAAGGCGTGCCGCACCTCTACACGCCGATCATCACCGAGCCGAAGCTGGCGGCCAACGCTCTGCGCAACGCCGTGCGAGAGATGGAGCGGCGATTAAAGCTGCTGGCAGAAAAAGGCGTCCGCAACATCGACCAGTACAACCGCCTGTTTGACGACGAGGAACCCGGCCTCTTCGACGAGCAAACGGAAGAAGAGCGGCGGCTGCCTTACATCATCATTGTGATCGACGAATTGGCTGACCTGATGATGCTCGACCAGGGTAACGTCGAGGAATCCATCACCCGCCTCGCGCAGATGGCGCGCGCCGTGGGCATCCATTTGATCCTGGCCACACAGCGGCCGTCGGTGGACGTGATCACCGGCCTGATCAAGGCCAATTTTCCCGCGCGCATCTCCTTCCGCGTGGCTACGAAAGTCGATTCACGCACTATTCTCGACGCCAACGGAGCAGAATCGCTGCTCGGCCGCGGCGACATGCTCTACCTGCCGGCTGGTTCGGCGCGCGTCCACCGGCTGCACGCTCCCCTGGTCACCGAGAAGGAGATTGCGGCGGTGGTCGAGTTCTGGCGCGGCCAGGCGGTCGCGCAATATGAGGACAAATTCCTGCAAGCGCCCAAAGAAGAGAGGAGCGACGCCAGCGAGATCGAGGGAGACTCCAGCGAAGGCGAGCACGACGATCTCTACGAAGACGCGGTGCGGCTGGTGATCGAGTTCGGCAAGGCTTCCACCTCCCTGCTGCAGCGGCGGCTGCGCATCGGCTACGGCCGCGCCGCCCACCTTATCGACCTCATGGAGAAGGACGGCATCGTGGGCAGCCCCGACGGCCCCAAGCCGCGCGAGGTGCTGAAGAAGCCGGACTGGCTGAGCGAAGTCGAAAACACCTTGCGGTGACAAGCCCACTAGATGGTTGGGTAGAACAGTCAAGAAGGTAAACATTCCAGGCGCAGCGTGTGCCGCCCTCCTCTGGTCCGCCTAAATTCCTGTTCCCGGCGCGGAGCAGCGCGCTCTTATACTGCGCGGCCATGGCTGCTCTGCCCGGGACTGAGATCGTGGCTGTGCCGCTGTCCGAGGCCATCCTGACCCGCCTGGTGAGCGACAACTTAATCAACGTGGCCCTGGGGCTGCGCGACAGGCTGGACCAACCACAGTAGCTGCTACCCGCAGCTTCGATTCTGGCCGTTTTCCTTTTCCAGCCATGCACTCGGGAAAAAACGGGTGTACAATGCTCGCACTTCAACCGGGGATCTCAGATCAATTGCATGGGGAAGCCTCGCCCAACGAGGCATGGCCACAAAACCCAAACGGTAAGGAGAAGCACTATGGGAAAGCTGCCCCTCGCTATCGCTCTGCTGATGATTTCGTCCTCAGCTGCAGCCCAGGCCAACAAGAAGGGTGGCGGTTCTGCGCCTCCGCCCCACAACGCGCCACAAAATGCGGCCAAGCCTCCGGCGCAAGGCAACATGCAGCGTACTCCGTCGTCTTCCGGGGGAATGACGGGGCCCCGCAGTATGGGCTCCGGCAACGCTGCCGGCGGCTACGGAAACCGCGGGGCTGGAGCTGGAGGAGCTAACGCTGGACGTGCCAATGCGGGATCGAAGGATATCTATGGGGGCTACGGAAATCGCGGCACTAACGCCGGCGGAGCTGGCGGAGCGAACTCCGGACGAACGGGCTCGAAGGACATTTATGGGGGCTACGGAAAAGGCGGGGCGACCGGCGCCAATGCCGCACGCGGGACCGGCACTACCGGTGGACTCAACGCCGGACGTGGAACAAACACCAGTGGAATGAATGCAGGCCGCGGAACGACCAACGCGCGCGGGACCAACGCCAGCGGTGGAATGAATGCAAAGGGAGGCGCCACTAACACACGCGGGACGACCGCGGGCCGTGGGGCGAATGCTCGCACGGGCGGCATGGCGCACGGGACCACTACCGCCGCCGCAGGGAGGATGTCACCCAAGGGGACGACAACACGGCAATTCACCACCCACTCTGGAGCCAAGGTTACGGCCAGCTTCCGCGGTAATAACGTTCGTTCCATCCAGGCCCACAACATGCACATTAATCATGGCCTGCACGGCGGCCGGCATATCGTGACCGAGCGCAACGGGCGCCGCATTGTGAGCATGGGACACGGCCGGGGTTACGCGCAACGCGCCTACTACAGACGAGGCGGGAGGGCGTACTACCAGCGGACCTACTACTATGGCGGACGTCGCTACGCCTACGCTTATCGCGGGTACTACTGGCATGGCTACCGTTATTACGGTTACGCGCCCGCCTACTACTATCGCCCGGTGTATTACGGGTGGGCCTACAATCCCTGGTCCAGGCCCGTCTACTACAACTGGGGCTGGGCCGGCAATCCATGGTACGGCTACTACAACTATTACTATGCTCCGTATCCGATGTATCCTGCCGCCCCGTACTGGCTCACGGACTACATGATGTCCCGGCAACTGCAGGCTGCGTATGAGGCAGGGCTGACGGCGCGTGCTCAGGCTGGGCCGTCATCTTTGCTCTCTCCCGCAAGCCTTGTCGCTGGGTTGTGGTCTGAAGACCCGCTGATCTCGAACAATCTGCAAGCAGCCTACGGCGCCGCGCTCTATGCCGCTCCAGCAGGAGGCGGAGGCCAACCAATACTCAGCAAGGAAGTAAAGGACGCTCTGGCTGAAGAAATCAAGCAGCAGATCGCCGCCGACAAGGCTGCGGCGGCAAACCCCAACCAGACGGCCTCCGGCTCCGGCGGGGACGAAATGCCACCGGCGTTCAGTCCGAACTTCCGCTACTTTGTCGTTGCCAACGAGGTGGATGTTACGACCGATGACGGCCAGGAGTGCGCGCTCACTCAAGGCGACGTGATCCAGCGCACCAGCGACACCATCGGGAGCGACAACAACGTTGCAATCACCGTGGCAGCCAGTAAAAAGGATGACTGCGCTGTCGGCGCCAACGCCGCGGTGAGCGCCGACGAACTGCAGGAAATGTACAACCATTTCCGGGAGACGCTGGATGCTGGACTCAAGGAGCTGGCCGAGAAGTCCGGCAAGGCCGGTTTGCCAGCCGCCCCGGATACCAGCACGACTGCAGGTGAAGTGCCGGCGCCAACGCCAGATGCCAATGTAGAAGGCGACTTGCAACAGCAGGAGAAGGATGCCGATCAGACCGAAGCGGAAGTCAGGCAGGGTTCAAGCGGCCAGTGATCCGCTGGCAAGCCCTACCCTGCACATGCTGGGGCGGGACCAACGAAAAGGACGGAGCGACAGAGGGACGGGGGTTGGGTTGCGGAAGTCGAGGTTGAGGCAGGGTGGTATCATCTCTGCCACTCTCCCAGAGAATAACTTTGAGGTGGATCCATGAAGAAGGCAATACGGGTAGCTGTCGTCATTCTCATCGGGACCGTGGCGCTGCACGCCGCCGAACGCAAGAAGCGGGTGGCTGTCCTGGATTTCGAGTACGGAACGGTGCGCAGCCAGGCGCAGGCCGCGTTCGGCACCGACGTGGACGTGGGCAAAGGAATGACCAACCTGCTGGTGAAGTACCTGGTGAAAGACGGCACCTACTCCGTCATCGAGCGGGGGTCGCTGGACAAGATCCTGGCAGAACAAAACTTTTCCAATAGCGACCGCGCCAACCCGAACTCGGCGGCCAAGATCGGCAAGCTCCTGGGCGTGGATGCCATCATCGTGGGCAGCGTCACACAATTCGGCAATGAAACCAAGAACACCGGCGTCGGCGGATCCGGCGGCGGATGGGGCGGCTACGGCTTGGGAGGATTCAAGCATAAGGACTCGAAGGCCATCGTGGCGGTGGATGCGCGCATCGTAAACATCGATACCGCCGAGATCATGGGTGTGGCGGAAGGCAAAGGCGAATCCAGCCGCTCGAGCACGTCTCTCCTCGGCGGCGGGGGCAACTGGCATGGCTGGGGCGGCGGCGCCGTGGACTTCGGCAGTAGCGACTTCCAGCAGACCATCCTCGGCGAAGCCGTGAACGCCGCGGTGAAGCAGATGAGCGGTGAGTTGATCGCCGACAACACCAAGCTGGTGGCGCGCACTATTAATGTTGAGGGCGTAGTCGCCGCCGTGGATGGAGGCCAGATTGTTCTAAACGTCGGCTCGAAGGCCGGACTCAAGGTTGGCGACCAGCTCACCATCGAACGCGTCACCAAGGAGATCAAGGACCCGTCTACCGGACAGGTGATTCGCCGGCTTGCGACGCCGGTCGGGGTCATCAAAGTTACCGATGTCGATGCCATCTCGGCTGTCGCGACTCCGGTTTCGGGGTCGGGATTTAAGGTGGGCGACGCGGCGAAGACGGTGACGCAGTAGCAAGATTTCAGAAAGCCAGGTTAGGGCGCGGAGGAGTCTGCGCCCTTTTTCCTTAGGCGCTGTGACATCTCGACTGCCTGGATGGCCGCTCCCACCTGCTCCACTGCCCAATGAATTTCATCCGCCGTGATGACCGCGGGCGGAGCGACCATGAGATGGTCGCCGCGAACGCCATCGACGCAGCCCTGCATCGGATAAAGCAGCACGCCGCGTATGATCGCTTCCTCATTGACTCGGGCGGCGGATTTCCTCTCGGCCGGGTACGGCTCCTTGGTCCGCTTGTCAGCCACTAGTTCAACGGCCCACATCAGCCCGAGGCCCCGCACGTCGCCGACGCAGTCAAGCTTCCACAGCTTCTGTAGCTCGGCTTTGAGGACTGCCGCGACGGTGCCAGCGCGGTCGGACTCGGCGGCTTCGACGAGTTTGCCTTCGGTCAGCCGCTGTAGCACGGCGCGACCGGCAGCGACGGCCACCGGGTGTCCGTTGTAGGTGAGGCCGTGCAGCAGTGTGCCCGAGCCGTTGGCGATAGCATCGACGACGTGCCGCTGGGCGATGACCGCGCCAAGAGGTGCGTAACCGCTGGAAATGCCTTTGCCGCAGGCGATCAAGTCGGGCGCGACCGCGTAATGGTGCATGGCAAACCGGCGACCGGTGCGGCCGAAGCCCGTCATCACCTCGTCGGCAATCAATAAAACCTTTTCTTTTCTGCAAACATCAGCGACCTTTTGCACGTATCCCGGACACGGAACGACCGCGCCTAAGGTCGCGCCGCCGACCGGCTCCATTACGATTGCCGCCACGGTGTTTCCCGTCGAATCGATGGCTTGCGCGACTTCTGCCGCATGCTTTGCCGCGCAGTCGGCACAGGCGTACTCGCAGCGGTAGCAGTATGGTATTCCAACCTTCGTAAACTCTTGAATCATCGGAAGGTAGATGGCACGCCGAGCCAGGTTCCCGCTCACTGCCAGCGCTCCGAGTGTTGCACCGTGATAGCTCTGACGGCGGCTGACGATCTGGTAGCGCTCGGAATGGCTGCGTTCCACCTGGTACTGCCGCGCCAGCTTCAACGCGGTCTCGACCGACTCGGAGCCTCCGCTGGTGAAGAACACAGCACCACCTTCGAAGGCCGGCCCGGCAAATTCCAACAGTTCCTGCGCGAATTGTTCGGCAACTTGAGTCGTGAAATTGCTGGAGTGGGCAAACTCCAGTTGCGAAGCCTGTTCGGCCATGGCGCGCACGACCGCTGCGTCACCGTGCCCGATGAAGTTCACGATCGCGCTCGATGCGAAGTCGAGAATCTTATGGTTGTGGGAGTCGAAGATCCAGACGCCTTCGCCACGGACTGCGACGGGATAGGTTTTGTTAACGGCACGATGCAGAACGGCGGAACGAGCGGGTGTCTCCACGGCGGGATTATACCGGCAAGGTCAGTGTGCTAATCTTGCCCGCTGGTATGATTGCGAGCTAAGTCATGAACCAAGACGAACATAACTACCAGATGGACTACATCGAATTTCCCGCCACTGACATCGCGGCGACGAAGCGCTTTTACAACTCGGTATTCGGGTGGAACTCTTCCGACTACGGACCGGAGTACATCAGCTTCCATGACGGGCGCCTGGCCGGCGGATTCACCATGAGCGCCAAGCCCGCAAGGGGAGGCCCGCTGGTTGTGCTCTATGCGAAAGCGCTGGAAGACACGCACAAGAATGTGATCGCAGCCGGCGGAAAGATTGTCGTCGAGACGTTTGAATTTCCCGGTGGACGGCGTTTCCACTTTGCCGATCCGAACGGCAATGAACTCGCGGTGTGGAGCGAATGATGCACTACGTCGGCACGGATTCGAAAACGCAAGGCCAACCAGGCAAACTCAACTTCTACCTGGTGAAGAGCATCATCGTCGGAGCGCTGGGCGGGCTGCTGTTCGGCTTCGATACTGCCGTCATTGCAGGCACCACGCATCAGTTGACGCAAGTGTTCCACCTCTCGGCTGGTCAACTGGGATTCACGGTTTCGATCGCACTATGGGGCACCGTCATTGGCGCCATGTTCTCCGGGATCTTAGGTGACAAACTCGGCGGCCGGGAGAGTCTGCGCATTTTGGCGGCGTGCTACGTGGTCTCGGCGCTCGGCTGCGCCTTTGCCTGGAGCTGGCCGTCGTTGCTCTTCTTCCGCTTCATCGGTGGCCTCGGTATTGGCGGGTCCTCCGTGCTGGGCCCTGTATATATCGCCGAGATCGCTCCCGCGAGGTGGCGCGGGCTGCTGGTGGGATCGTTCCAAATCAACGTCGTGGTCGGCATTCTGGTTGCGTACCTGTCGAATTATCTGCTCGGCTTGGTCGACTTCGGCATGAACGAGTGGCGCTGGCAGCTTGGCGTGGCGGCTCTACCAGCACTTTTGTTCTTCATCATGCTATTCGGCATACCGCGTTCGGCGCGCTGGCTGGTGACGAAGAACCGCATCCCGGAAGCGCGCGAAGTGCTGGAGCAACTCGGCTCGCCGGACGGGGCTAGTGAACTCGACGACATCATCGAGTCGATCCACGTCGACGGCGTGGCGCACTCCGAAGGGTTGTTCCAAAAGAAATACTGGAGGCCTATCTATCTCGCCGTGACGGTCGCGGCATTCAACCAGCTCGCCGGCATCAACGCCATCCTCTATTACCTCAATGACATTTTTGGCATGGCGGGTTTCAGCAAGATGTCGGGCGACTTGCAAGCGGTCGCGGTCGGCGCGATGAACCTGCTGGCGACGTTCCTAGCCATGTCGGTTATTGATCGACTGGGTCGCAAAACGCTGCTGCTGATCGGCGGCGCGGGTATGGTGTTCTGCCTGAGCGGTGTTGCTGCCGTTTTCTTCACGCAACAACATCAGGGGATGCTGGTTTGGCTGCTGGTGGCTTACATCGCGTTCTTCGCGATCTCGCAGGGAGCGGTGATCTGGGTGTATATCAGCGAGGTGTTCCCCAATCGCGTGCGGTCGAAGGGACAGAGCCTGGGCAGCTCGACCCACTGGATCATGAACGCCATGATCGCGTTCATCTTCCCCGTGATCGCGCAGCGTTACGGAGGCGCGTATCCGTTTGTGTTCTTCGCCGCCATGATGGCGCTTATGTACTTCGTGGTGCTCTTCACGTATCCCGAGACCAAGGGCGTCACGCTGGAACAGATGCAGCACAAGCTGGGGATCGAGTACTAACGGCGCGGCATACGACGGGAGTTCAGCCCGTTGTATGTTGCTGCCTTGAGGGCACCTGATGAGACTTTTTCGTAATGCAGTTTTCTCTCTCCTTCTGTTTTCCATTCCAGGTCTTACGCAAACGCAGAACGCTCCCCCCGATCCGTACAAACCGACGCTCGACCGGCTGCAGGCCACTACAACCCTGCCACTGGACGACTGGAAATTTCTCGCGACAGACTTGCCGCATGGCGAGACACCGGGGAGCGCGCTGGCGGACGGAAAGCCGCTGGCGCCAAAGCAGGACTTGTCGCTTCCGGTGTGGCTCTACAAGGAAGCGGAAATCCCGGCGTCGCTGACCGGGTATTCGGTAGCAGGCTCGCGAGTCGACCTCAACCTGAACATCGGCGCGAACAACGGCATCATGATCTCGGTCTTCGTGAACGGCAACATGATGAGTCGTAGCGATCAGGACTCTGAAGTGCCGGTCGCACTCACGCAGAGCGCGCAGCCGGGACAAAAGCTGTTCATTGCTGTTCGTGTGCTTCCCTCCGGCACCGTGGGCTGTTGCGGAGGCCCGTTCGTTACACGGCTTGACTCGGCGGCGCTGGTGTTCACTCCGCCGGATGCGCGCCCCGACCCTGCCATTCTTCGCCAGGAAATCATCGCCTCGGAGCTGCTCATCGCCGCTTATCCCGACGGCAAAACGCAGCGCGGGCAGCAGCTCGATGCCGCGGTGAAGGCCATCGACCTCGGCGCGCTCGACAAGGGTAACCAGGCGGCGTTCGATGCGTCGCTCAAGGCCGCACAGTCCAAGCTCGAAGCCCTCAAGCCCTACATGAGCCAGTTCAGCATCAAGGCCGTCGGCAACAGCCACATCGACATGGCATGGCTCTGGCCGGAGACGGAAACCGTCGAGGTCGTGCGCAACACCTTTCGCACAGCGCTCGACCTGATGCGCGAGTATCCCGACTTCAAGTTCACCGCCTCGACCGCTCAGGCTTACGTGTGGATGGAAGAGAAGTACCCCGACATCTTTGCGGAGATTGAGCAGCGCGTGAAAGAAGGACGTTGGGAGATCGTTGGCGGCATGTGGGTCGAGCCCGACCTCAATATGCCCGACGGCGAATCGCTGGTGCGCCAGATTCTGCTGGGCAAGCGCTACTTTCAGCAGAAATTCAACGTGGACGTAAACATCGGCTGGAACCCGGATTCGTTCGGCTACAACTGGCAGCTGCCGCAAATCTACAAGCGCTCGGGCATCGACTACTTTGTCACGCAGAAGCTGCTTTGGGCACACGAATTCACCACGTTCCCGTATCGCCTCTTCTGGTGGCAGGCGCCCGACGGCTCGCGCCTGATGACGTATTTCCCCAGCACCTACAGCGGGCAAATTGATCCGGTGACGATGGCACAGGATTCGGCCGTG
>DATKLD010000159.1:0-5433 GCA_035542595.1 Terriglobales bacterium | reverse complement strand
TGTCCCATCTGCGGCATGGCGCTTGAGCCGCGCACCATCACGGCGGCGCCCGCGCGCGATCCTGAACTCGCCAGCATGACCCTCCGCTTCTGGATCGGTCTCGTGCTGACGGCGCCTCTGCTCGCGGTTTCCATGGGCGGCATGTTCCTGCACTTCGTCCCGGCGAGCGCCTCGCTGTGGATTCAGTTTGCGCTGGCGACGCCGGTAGTCGTCTGGGGCGCGTGGCCGTTCTTCGCGCGCGGATGGAATTCCCTGCGTACCCGCCATCTGAACATGTTCACCCTGATTGGCCTCGGCATCTTCGTGGCCTACACGTACAGCGTGGTAGCGACCCTCGCGCCGGGAATCTTTCCGCCATCATTCCGCGGGCACAGCGGCAAGCCCGATGTCTACTACGAAGCTGCGGCCTCGATCACCGTGCTGGTTCTGCTGGGACAAGTTCTGGAACTGCGGGCGCGCAGCCGTACTGGGGCGGCCATCCGCGCGCTGCTCGATCTCGCGCCCAAAATGGCGCGGCGACTTGAGCCCGACGGCACAGAACGTGACACCCCGCTGGATCAGGTCCATCCTGGTGACCGCCTGCGCGTGCGTCCCGGAGAAAAGATTCCGGTGGACGGCGTGGTGTTCGAAGGCGCGAGTGCAGTGGATGAGTCCATGGTCACCGGCGAGTCGGTGCCTGCGGCGAAGACAGCCGGCAGCAAGTTGATCGGCGGTACCGTCAACGGCACCGGCTCAATGATCATGCGCGCCGAGCGCGTGGGCAGCGAGACCCTGCTGGCGCAGATCGTTAAGCTGGTGGCCGAGGCGCAGCGCAGCCGCGCTCCCATCCAGCGCCTCGCCGATAAGGTTTCGGGATACTTCGTGCCCGCGGTCGTGTCGATCGCAGTGCTGACGTTTATCGTGTGGGGACTCGCCGGCCCCGAGCCGCGCATGGCGCATGCGCTGGTTAACGCCGTAGCAGTGCTGATCATCGCCTGCCCTTGCGCCCTCGGGCTGGCCACGCCCATGGCCATCATGGTGGGCACCGGACGCGGCGCGCGCGCCGGCGTGCTGGTGCGCAACGCCGAGGCGCTCGAAGCGATGGAGAAAGTCGACACGCTCGTCGTGGACAAAACTGGCACACTGACAGAAGGGAAGCCGCGCCTGATTTCCGTCGTGGCGCTCTCCGGCGTGAGTGAAAGCGAACTGCTGCGGCTGGCAGCGAGCCTCGAGCGCGCGAGCGAGCATCCGCTGGCGGCGGCGCTCACCGCCGGCGCAAGTGAGCGCGGTGTGCAACTCGCCGAAGCCAGCGAATTCCGCTCGCTTACCGGATGCGGTGTGGTCGGCAAAGTTGAGGGCAGGGAAGTGGCCGTTGGCAGCCAGGCGTTGTTCGACGAGTTGAAGATTGGTGGCGGCGAGCTTACAAAGCGCGCTGATGACCTCCGCCGCCACGGCCAGACGGTGATGCTGGTTGCGATTGATGGAAAGGCTGCAGGTTTGATTGGCGTTGCCGATCCCATTAAGCCGTCCAGCGTTGACGCTGTCAGCGAGCTGCGTTCGCAGGGCATCCGTATCGTTATGCTCACCGGGGACAACCGCTCCACGGCGGAGGCCGTGGCGCGCCAGATCGGCATCGATGAGTTCCAGGCCGAAGTCCTGCCCACGAAGAAAGCAGAAGTCGTGAAGCGGCTGCAGGTTGAAGGCCGCGTTGTGGCCATGGCCGGCGACGGCATCAACGACGCGCCCGCGCTGGCGCAGGCGAATGTCGGTATTGCCATGGGCACCGGCACCGACATTGCGATGGAGAGCGGCGGGATCACGCTGCTCAAGGGCGACCTGCGCGGCGTGGTGCGCGCCCGCCGACTCAGCCAGGCGGTGATGCGCAACATCCGCCAGAACCTCTTCTTCGCGTTTATCTACAACTCGCTGGGAGTGCCGCTGGCGGCGGGCGTGCTGTATCCGTTTTTCGGGCTGCTGCTCAGCCCGATCATCGCCGCCGCGGCCATGAGCTTCAGCTCGGTGTCGGTGATCTCGAATTCGTTGCGGCTGCGCGGGGTGAAGCTGTAGCGTCGTCGGCTGTCGGTCGTCGGCCCTCGGCCTACGAGATTTTGGCCGACGACCGACGGCCGACGACCCCTAAAGCTTGTTCAGGTACTCGACCACGTCCGGCCGCGTCCAGTCCACCGGACCAATGAATTTGCGCTGCACCACGCCGTTGCGGTCGATGATGTACGTCTCCGGAAACTTGAACGTGCCGTAGAGCTCGTTCGATTTTTGCTGCGGGTCGCGCACGGTGAGCAGATCCACGTTGTTCTTCTTCAGGAAAGTGTGGTAGCTGCGCTCGTCTTCGTCCACACTGACGGCCAGCACCACCACGCGATCTTTGAGTTCGGATTGCATCTTGACCAGCGAGGGCATTTCCTCGACGCAGGGCGGGCACCAGGTGGCCCAGAAATTGAGCACCACCGTCTTGCCGCGGAAGTCGTGGAGCGAGACCTTGCGGTCAGCGTCCTGCACCGTGAAATCGGGGGCTGGGTTGCCCATCAACGTTGGATGCGAGCCGCGGTTGCAGCCCGCGATGAGGATTAAGACCAGAACAATCAGGAAGGGGATTCTGCGCATCAGCACCTATAATAGAAGGTTTCGGGATAAGTATGCAGCCTTCACTGTTGGACTCGGCGCGACCGGAAGTGTCGGTCGTAGTACCGGCGCGCAACGAGGAAGCTTCTCTTGGCGCTTGCCTTGAGTCGCTCGCGGGGCAGCAGGGCGTGCCGTTCGAGATCATCGTGGTGGATGACGGCTCGACCGATCGCACCGCCGCCATCGCGTGCTCGTTCCCCGGTGTGAAAGTGCTCGAGGCCGGCCCGCTGCCTGAGGGCTGGAGCGGCAAGTCGAACGCCGTGTATAGCGGCGCGCAGCAGACGCGCGGCCAGTGGCTGCTCTTTACCGACGCCGATACCGTCCACCTGCCAGGCTCGCTGGCCCGCGCGCTCGACGAGGCGAAGCGGCACGGCGCAGCGATGCTCTCTTACTCGCCGGCGCAGGAGGTTCACGGATTCATCCAGCGGGCGGTGATGCCGGTGATCTTCGCCGAGCTGGCATCAACGTACCGCCCGCGCGAGGTCGACGATCCAGACTCGCCGGCGGCAGCGGCCAACGGTCAATATCTGCTGATCACCCGCCAGGCCTACTACGCTGTCGGCGGTCACGCGGCCATCGCCAAATGTCTTCTCGAAGATGTTGAGCTGGCGCGCGCGGTCAAACACTCGGGGTGCGTGATCCGCTTCCGCTTCGGCGGCGATGCGGTGCGTACCCGCATGTACCGCAGTTGCGCGCAGCTCGTGGAAGGCTGGACCAAGAACCTTGCGCTGCTGTTCAAAACCCCGACGCGGCTGGCGCTCAGGCGATTGCTAGAATTTGTCGCGATCGTCGGCAGCCTGGCGCTGGTGGCGCGTGAATTCAGCCAAAGCGACTCACGGTTGGCCCTGCTGGCGGGGACCGCGGCGGTGCTGATCAATCTCAACTTTTTCCGGCGCATCCGAAAAGCGCACGCGGGCGGCGTTTCAAGCGCGCTGGCTGTGTTCGGGCTGCCGATTTTCTCGTATCTTTTGCTGCGCTCAGAACTCTATTACAAGTGGCGCAGGAGCGTGACGTGGAAGGGACGGCATTACTCGACCGAGCCTCCAAACCCGCAGAACGAGCGGCGGACGAGCGCCTGTCCCGCAGGAGAGCGATGGTCTATCTGACGCGGCGGGCGGAATTTTCCGCCTCGCACTACTATCACAACCCGGAACTTACGCCGGAGGAGAACCGGCGCCTCTTCGGCAAGTGCAACAACCCGCACGGCCACGGGCACAACTACACGCTCGAGGTCACGGTGCGCGGCCCGGTGGACCCGCGCTCCGGCTTCGTCATGGACCTGGCGGAGCTGAAGGAGATCCTCAACCGCGAAGTGCTCGACGCCATGGACCATCGCTTTCTCAACAGGGAGGTGCCGGAATTCCGCGACCGCATCCCGACCACCGAGAACCTGGCCATCGCCATCTGGCAGCGTCTGGAGCCGAGGCTGAAGTTTGCGGAGTTGCACCGCGTGCGCGTCTACGAAACCCCCGACCTGTTCGTGGACCACTACGGAGAACCATGAAGGCGCACCTCACCCGCCGCTACCGGTTTTCCGCTTCCCACCGTCTGCACAGCGCGGAGATGTCGGAGGAGGAGAACCGCCGCGTGTACGGCAAGTGCAACAACCCGTACGGCCACGGGCACAACTACGCGCTCGAGGTTACGGTCGCGGGGCAGGTGGACCCGCACACCGGCATGGTCTGCGACCTGGTGGAACTCGATGAATTTGTGGGCCGCGAGGTGCTGGAGCGCTTCGGACACGAGAACCTGAACTACCTGGAGGCATTCCAGCGACTGGTGCCGACCACCGAAAATCTGTGCGTGGAGATCTACGGCGTGCTGGCACGTGGCTTCCGTGCCGCCACGGTGGAGAGAGTGCGTCTGGAAGAAACCATGATGAATTCCTTCGAGTACTGCGGCGAAAGCAGGGAGCTGCAAATAGGGACGTGAAGGGGAAACGATGAAAAGGGAACTAGAGCCCGTTAGCCTGACAAGCGCCAGCTTCCAGGAGCTGTTGCGCGAACTGATTGTGCGCCTTGGAGAAGACCCCGGTCGCGACGGCCTGACGCGCACGCCCGAGCGGGTGCAGCGTTCGCTGGAATATCTGACCAGGGGCTACCGCGAAGATCCTGAGAAGCTGCTCAAGGGCGCGCTCTTCAACGTGGACTACGACGAGATGGTGATCGTCAAGGACATCGAGATGTTCAGCCTGTGCGAGCACCACCTGCTGCCGTTCTTCGGCAAGGTGCACGTGGCTTACATTCCCAAAGGCAGGGTGATCGGGCTGAGCAAGCTGCCGCGCCTCATCGATATCTTCGCGCGCCGCCTTCAGGTGCAGGAGCGTCTGACCACGCAGATCGCTGAGACCATCCAGCGGGCCATCGAGCCGCAGGGCGTGGGCGTGGTAATTGAGGCGCGGCACCTGTGCATGATGATGCGCGGCGTAGAGAAGCAGCATTCCTCGGCAGTCACGTCGTCCATGTTGGGCGCCTTCCGTGAAGAGAAAGAGACGCGAGACGAATTCCTGTCGCTGATTCGGGGGAAGGGCACGAACGGGAGCTGACCCCGTTCTTAACGGACATCGGCAACGCGATAAAATGAGAGTCGCGCAGCGACGACTGAGATTAGCCCGGCACGCGTTTCGGGTAAAGTTGAATCGCTGACGCAGTCCTGTCAGGGACGACAGAAACCTGCCCAGAACCCATGCCTGCTCGCTCACGCCGCTCGAAGACCTCAGATGCTCTGCGCGGCAAGATCGCCGTGGTCACCGGGGCCAGCCGGGGCATTGGACTGGCCATCGCCGAGGCGCTGGCCGACGCCGGATGTCAGTTG
>DATKLD010000158.1:0-25571 GCA_035542595.1 Terriglobales bacterium | reverse complement strand
GCGCTGGAACAGTGGCCCCTCGATCTGTTTGGAGAGCTGTTGCCGCGTCACCTGGAGATTATTTTCGAGATCAACCGCCGGCATCTGGACGAGGTTCGCGCGAAGTTTCCAGATGACCCGGAGCGCGTCGCCCGCATGTCTATCATCGATGAGCGGGGCCAGCGCTTTGTCCGCATGGCCCACCTCGCCGCCGTCGGGAGCCATGCCATCAACGGGGTGGCTGCCCTGCATACGGAGCTGCTGAAGAACCACGTTCTGCGTGACTTCCATGATTTTTCGCCGGAAAAGTTCAGCAACAAGACAAATGGCGTGACCCCGCGACGGTGGATGGTATTGAGCAATCCGCGGCTGACCAACCTTCTTAACACGAAAATCGGACACGTATGGATCCACGATTTGGAACGGCTTCGCCGGCTTGAGGTTTTCGTTGACGATGGCGATTTCAGGGCGCAGTGGCACAAGGTCAAACAGGAGAATAAGACGCAGCTCGCGTCGTTCATCAAGCAACAATTGGGAATGGCCGTCAATCCGGAGTCAATGTTTGACGTGCTGGTAAAACGTATTCACGAGTACAAGCGGCAACACCTGCAGGTGCTTCACATTATCACCCTCTACAATCGCATCAAGCTTGATCCGGACCTTGAGGTTGCGCCGCGCACGTTCATCTTCGGAGGCAAAGCAGCGCCGGCCTATCGCATGGCCAAGTTGATCATCAAGCTCATCCATTCAGTCGGCAACGTAGTGAATGCGGATGGCGACGTTAGAGGCCGCTTGAGGGTCGCGTTCCTGCCCAACTACAACGTGACGCTGGGTCACCGGGTGTATCCAGCGGCTGACCTTTCCGAGCAGATATCGCTGGCGGGGAAAGAAGCCTCCGGCACCGGCAACATGAAGTTCGCGATGAACGGTGCACTGACGATCGGCACACTCGATGGCGCGAACATCGAGATCCGGGAGGAAGTGGGAGAGGAGAACTTCTTCCTGTTTGGACTCACCGCCGATGAAGTGCAGGCACTGAAGTCGGCCGGATATAGGCCACGGTCGTTTTACGAATCCGACGAGGAACTACGACGCTGCATCGATTCGCTGGTTTCCGGTCAGTTTTCTTCGGGGGATTCCGACCTGTTCCGTCCTTTGTACGACTCGCTGCTGAATCAGGACGAGTACATGCTGCTCGCGGACTACCGGTCTTATATCGAGTGCCAGGAGCGAGTAAGCACCGCCTATCGGGATCGTGATCGCTGGACCAGAATGTCCATCCTGAACGTTGCGCGCATGGGGAAGTTCTCGTCCGATCGTGCGATTCGGGAATACTGCGCGGACATCTGGCGGACGTGGCCGGTCAAGGTCGAATTCAATTCCTGAGAATGTCTCACAACCCTGATACTGGAATCAGCATAAACACCGCTGGTCTTGACCCGGCTGCGTGATTACGGTCACGTGCCTTCACGCGGCCTTTCTGACGTGCGGACTTTCCTCCGGTTCGTTACCTGTTAGCTCGCGCCTTTCCCGCACGACACACACCAGGAAGAAGACTCCGAGGAAGACCCCCACCACTAACAGAATTATGAGAAATTCCGCCATGACTCCACCTGCCCGCATCTTCCCACGTGGCCAGTCATGGGGTCAGTGACTGCCCTCACCCAAGCCGGTGAGCACCCACCCGGCGTGATTGCGGTCACATGCCCTGGTGATGCTTCCGCCCTCAACGGGTTTGGATTCTTGTGACTGCGGTCACTGCAGGGACTTCCAAGTGGATTCAGCATAAGAAGGGAGAAGTGCTGCGGACGGCGAAGGGTACTCGTGCAAGTTTCTTTACCGCAGGCGCGGGCTTCCCGCTCAGGAGCATAAGGTCATGCGCACCGAACTCGAAAACCTGGCATCCGCGTCCCGGCCCAATTCCCAGGGATCCGCCGGTGCGCTCGACGCCACCCGCCACGGCGAAGCCACGCGCGAGTTCGAGGCATTTCTCCGCGCCCGGATCGTGGGACAGGAAGCGGCGATCAACGCCGTAACCGAGATGTACCAGATGTTCCTGGTGGGGCTGAATCCTCCCGACCGTCCGGTTGGAAACCTGCTGTTCCTCGGACCTACCGGTTCCGGAAAGACCTACGTCGTGGAAGTGGTGGCGGAAGCGCTGTTCGGCGACCGTCGCGCCTTTCTCAAGATCGACTGCGCCGAGTTCCAGGAATCCCATGAGATCGCCAAGTTGATCGGCTCTCCGCCCGGGTACGTGGGCCATGGCGAAACCCAGCCGGTCCTCACGCAGGAAGCCCTGAACCGATGGCACACCGAGAAACTCAAACTCTCGCTGTTGTTGCTGGACGAGATCGAGAAAGCGTCGCCCGCCTTGTGGCAGCTTCTGCTGGGGATTCTCGACAAGGGAATTCTCACGCTGGGTTCCAATCGTCAAGTTGACCTTTCCCAGACGCTGATTTTCATGACCTCCAACCTCGGCGCGGCGGAAATGAGCGGTCTGATCGAGGGCGGGATGGGATTTGTCGCGCATCCTACTGCCGTGGACGCCAGTCTGGACGAGAAGATTACGCGCACAGCGGTGGAGGCGGCACGGCGCAAGTTCTCTCCCGAGTTCATGAACCGCCTCGATAAGGTGGTGGTCTTCAACACCCTCCGGCCGGAACACCTGGAACAGGTTCTGCAGCTGGAGCTGGCCAAAGTGCAGCAGCGGATCACGCACGCCGCGGGCCAGAGCCATTTCACCTTTCGCTGTTCCCCTGAGGTCAGGCGATGGTTGCTCCGGGAAGGGACCGATCCCAAGTATGGCGCACGCCATCTGAAGCGTGTCATTGAGCGCCATATCGTCTATGCGCTTGCGAACCTCGTTGCTACAAACCAGGTAGCCACCGGCGATTGCATCGATATCAGCCTGCGACCCGATGGCACGCTGGCATTCACCAAAATCGCGGCCGTGGCGTCCGTCGCGGCCGCTGGCTAGGGGGCTAGCCATGAAAGCAGTTCTGTTCGTTGACGATAACGAAGTGTTGTGCCGGCTCTCGTGTGACATCCTGCGTCTGGAAGGCTATCACGCTGTTCCTGCCTATAACGCCGCCGAAGCGTTGAAGGTCTTCGACCAGGAGGATTTCGACATCGTGGTCACGGACATGCGCATGCAAGGGATGAACGGCCTGGAGTTGGCCCGGGCAATTCACAACAGAAACCCGCAGCTTCCCGTGATCCTGGTGACAGCCTACGAACCGGTGGAGGGGGAACATGTCAGGGAATGCCTTGCCAAAGAAGATCTGTTCCCCAATCTGCTGGAGAAGATTCGCTTCTGTCTGTCCGAAAGCGAAGCCGCATTGCAGAATGCTCCGTGAAACAGCACGTTAAGGTCCTTGCCGTCCTTTACCTTGCCAGCGGCGAGGGGCCATAGCTGCTGGGCTGCCGGCGGGCGCCACGGCGTTGGGTGACAGCAATCACTGCGAACGCCCCTTGCATCCATTATGGTTAGAGTAGCTCTTCACCCGAGGAGGTGCCCTATGCCTTTGGTGGAAGCAAGACCACGCATCTCTCTCAAGAACATCCTGTTGCCAACGGACTTCTCTGAACGCTCTGCCACAGCGCTACCCTATGCGGCTGCCGTCGCACGCCACTATGACGCCAGGATCTACCTGGCGCATGTGGTGGTTTCGGAAGAAACGATCAGTTTGCCTGCAGGAATTCCGCCGGCCTCCGATTGGACGAGGGCACAACAGGAGATGGCGATACTCGACCGCTGTGATCTGCTCAACGGCCTTCGGTACCAGGCTCTCGTCGAGGAAGGAGAACTCTGGGATGTCCTCTCGAAGATGATCAGGGAGCATGAGATCGACTTCATTGTGCTCGGCACGAGCGGTGGTGCGGGATTCAAGAAGCTGATCGCGGGATCGGTAGCAGAGGAAATCATGCGCGAGGTCTCCTGCCCGGTCCTGGCCGTGGGTCCGCAGGTGCCATCGCGGGCGCAATTCAAGGGCGACATGCGCAGCATTCTTTATGCCGCTGATTTTCAGCCCTGGTCGAACCTGGCCCTCACCTATGCCGTTTCGTTGGCTGAGGAGAACCATGCGCAGCTCACCATGGTTCACGCTGTGGGCCCCGAAAAGGTGCCCCCGCCACATCGCGATCTGGAAAGATTTTTGCGGGAGCTGGAGCAGATGCTGCCTTCGGACGCCAAACTCGTGCCCCCGGAATTCGTGGTCGAGTTCGGTGCCCCGGCGGAAGTCATCCTGAAGGCGGCTGCGGACCGAGAGTGCGATCTGATCGTGACGGGTGCCCGCGACACGTGCGTCGAGCGATCGCCGGCGCCGTTCGCCTGGGTTTTGTTGCACCAGATCCTTTGTGCGGCTCGATGCCCCTTGCTGACCGTGCATGGCTAGGCCGGAACAGGCAAGGACGTCTCGCAGCATGGAGTTGGGGGCATACAATCGTCCGCGCCGATAGTCACCCATCAATTCGCCACGCGCCCAGGAGGAACCATGGCCGGTTCGTTGCTGCCCATCCGCGATATCGTCGCCAAGCTCGACATTCCGCAGGCGTTCGTCGAACCTTGCGGCACACACATCGCGAAACTTCGGCTGGAGCTGCTGACAGCGCTGCGTCCTGCGACCCGCAGGAAACTGGTCCTGGTCACGGCGATGACTTCGACCAGCAGCGGTGAAGGAAAGACGGTCACGTCAATCGGGCTGGCCCAGGCGCTGGAACGCAGCGGCAGGCGGTCCATCGTGACCTTGCGAGAGCCTTCGCTCGGACCGGTGTTCGGGTTGAAAGGCGGTGCGACTGGTGGCGGCCGCGCCGAAGTGCTGCCGAGCGAAAGGATCAACCTGCACTTCAGCGGCGACTTCCACGCGGTGACCTCCGCCAATAACCTGCTCGCCGCCATGCTCGACGCCCACATCCATCATGGCAATGCATTGCGCATCGACGTGAACAACATTCTCTGGCCGCGCACCATGGACATGAACGACCGGGCGCTGCGCACGGTCGTCAGCGGGCTGGGCGGCAGCACCAACGGACCGGCGCGGGAGACCGGCTTTGTCATCACGGCGGCTTCGGAGATCATGGCCATCCTGGCGCTGACCGGCAGCCGTGAGGACCTGCGACGCCGGCTGAGCCAGATCGTCGTCGCCCTCAACCTGGACGGTAAAGCAGTCCGCACCGAGGACCTGCACGCAACCGGCGCCATGATGGTGCTGCTCGAGGACGCCCTGCTGCCGAACCTGGTGCAGACCACGGAACACACGCCGGCCATCATTCACACGGGCCCTTTTGCCAACATTGCTCACGGAACCAGCAGCGTGCTGGCACAGCGCATGGCGCTGCACCTGGCGGATTATGTGGTGAATGAGACCGGCTTTGCCGCCGACCTGGGCGCTGAGAAGTACTTCGACCTGGTGATGCCCTCATCCGGCCTCCAGCCTTCAGTCGCAGTGCTCATTGCCTCCGTCCGATCGATATTGCGGCACGGCGGAAAAAATGCCGGCACCTTACCGATGACGACCGCTTTCCAGCCGGGGTTCGAAAACATCGCCAAGCACGTAGACACGTTGCGCAAGTTCGGTGTGCCGGTAGTAGTGGCGATCAACAAGTTCTCTGTCGACACCAGCGAGCAGCTCGAAGCTCTGGGCCACTTCTGCCGCGAGCTTGGAGTCGAATCCGCAATCTCAGAAGTGTTCGAACAGGGAGGAGCCGGCGGCATCGAGCTGGCGGAAAAGGTGGCTGCCGCCGCCGAACAAGCCTCCCCCAGCGCCGTCCGCACCCTGTATGCTCCCGATCTGCCGCTGAGGCAGAAGGTGGAAGTCGTTGCGCGCGAGGTCTATGGGGCAGGCCGCATCCAGTTCGAGGCCGCCGCAACAAAGAAATTGGAGGTCTTCACGCAGAGGGGTTATGGTCATCTGCCCGTGTGCATGGCAAAAACCCAGGCCTCCATCACCGACGACCCGCAGGTGCTGGGCGCGCCTCGTGATTGGACATTGACGGTCAGGGACGCGACGTTGTTCGCCGGAGCCGGATTTGTGGTCGCCGTCACAGGGGAGATGATGTTGATGCCCGGCCTCGGCAAATCCCCGCAGGCTATGCGGGTGGATGTAGATGATCAGACCGGGGCCATCCAGGGCATGATCTGAAGAGGCGCTGCTGCCGCCTTGCTTCATCGACGGGCGTGCTAGAGTTCCCTCATTTGCGATATTCGAGCGAGCCCTCGCGCGCCTGCGCCGCTGCGAGCCGAGCGGTGTTGTTCCGCCGATGGAACATGAGCAAGTGCAGCAGGAACATCAGCAGCAGCACGCCGCCGAAGGTGCAGACGATCGTGGCCCCGGTTGGCAGATCGATCACGACCGATAGATATACGCCCAGCGCCGAGACCAGCGTGCCCATGGTCCAGCCGATGGCCAGCCGCTTGCCGATCTTCTCTGCAAACAGCATGGCGCCCACCGAGGGCACGATGAGATAGCAGAACACCAGCAGCACGCCCGCAATGGCCACCGACGAGGTCACCACGAATCCAAACGAGGCATAAAAGAGGAAGTCCCACAGGCGGATACTCACGCCCTCGGCTTCGGCCTGCTGCGGGTTGATGGAGATCAGCAGGAACTTGCGCCGGAAGATGTAGTGGAACAGCCCAATCGCGCCGTAGAGGATGGCGGTCTTGATCACGTCATGCCGTGAGACCGCCAGGATGTTGCCCACCAACATGTCCTTCAGGTGCTCGGTCTCGCCGGTGGCCTTGCTCATGGCCAGGATGGCGGCTGCGGAGGCCACGGCGTAAGTGATCCCGATGAACGCCTCCAGCGGGATGTGGGCCTTGCGGATGCGCGCCAGCGCGAACAGGAATGCGCCGAGGAAGGTGAATCCCAGGCTGATCCAGTAGGCCGTGCCGCCGTGCGGGTCCATGCCAATGAGGATGGCGACGGTCGCGCCCAGAGCTGCGATCTGCGCCAGCGCCAGGTCCACGAAGATCACACCCCGTTCCACCACGTGCACGCCCAGATAGGCGTGAATGCCGGTCAGGATCAAACTGGCCAGAAACGGCAGGATGAGAAATTGCAGAATTTCCATAGTTCAGTTTCTCTTAGATGCCGGTGCGAACACTTTGCCTCGCCCTCATTGCGTTGCCTTGAAGGCTTGTGTCAGCAGGTTGATATCGTAGTCGAACAGCTTGAAATAGTCGGTCACCTCTTTTTCGCCGCCCACCGAGGGTAGCAGGACGATGACTTTGGCGCCGGTGGCGCTGCCGATGCTGTTGGGTGTCTTGAGGTCGAAGTAGGGCTCGACTACCACCACCTTGACGTTGTCGCGCCTCATCAACTGGATGATCTCGATAGTGTGCGCCGGGGTCGGCGGGATGCCCGGCCGCGGCTCGATGTAGCCGACGACCTGCAGGCCAAAATGTTTGGCGAAGTTCGACCACGAGGTGTGATAGGTGACCACCTTCCGTCCCTTGTATGGGACCATCTCCGCGTCCCAGTTCTTCTCGGCCGCGGTCAGGCGGCGGTCGAAATCCTGGAAGCGCTGCTGGAAATACTGGGTGTCGGCCGGGTCCATCTCGCCCAGCTTCTGCGCGATTCCGCGCGCGATGCGGCGGCCGTTGTTGGGATCGAGCCAGTAGTGGGGATTGCCCAGCGGGTGCACGTCGCCCATGGCGCGCGTGATCTGCCCGGTGGGGATGTCCAGGATCTCGGCGAACTGCGAGGCATCGAGATATCCTGGGGCCCCCACCTGGATGCGGGAATTGCCGCACTGCGTGACCAGCGGCGGCAGCCAGCCGATCTCCAATTGCAGACCGACGGAAATCAGCAGGTCCGCGTTTCTCAGTTTAAGCAGGAAGCTGGGCTTGGCTTCGACGAAGTGCGGGTCCTGGTAGCCCTTGGCGAGTGCCTCCACCGTGATCTTGTCTCCCCCGACCTCCTGCGCCAGGGCCGCCATGTCCTTGGTGGAAGTCACCACGTTGAGCTTCTTGGCCTGCGACGCAGGCGGAAATGCAAGAGTCCCGAGGACGAGCGCTGTCAGCGCCACCAGCGTGCAGGAATAAACTTGAAGGTGCTTCATCAATTCTCCTTAAGCTATCAGAAGGGGTGCGCGCCGTGCGCTCCCAGCGAGAACTGCACCTGCATCAGCAGTTCGTTGGCGTTGATGCCTTCGGCATAACGCGTAAAACGGTACTGCCCGCGGATCTGGCTGAACTCGCTCGGCCAGTAAGTGAGCGTAGCGGCGGCGCCGCGGTCCAACTGCCTGTCGTCGCGGGCGCGCTGCGCGTAATCGTAACGTCCGCCCAGGAACCAGCGCCGCGCGAACTGGTAGTCGCCTGAGGCATACATGCCGAAGCTCCGCTGCTCGCCTCCCAGGCTGAGCGGCTGCTGGCGCTGGCTCCAGATGGCCTCCGTCCGCCCGATGAACGAGTGATAGATGGAGCGGCGCAGCGGCTTCCAGCGCAGGGTGGCGTCTATGCCGTAGAGCTGGGTCAGGAAATTGCTGCCCAGTTCGTTGTGACCGCGCGCATAGGAGAGGCCTAGATCGAGGTTTGTGGACTCGGTGATGTCCCTGTATGCGCGCAGGTGCTCAACGGTGCTCACATCGCTCTTGTTCGTAGCCGTGAACACAGTCTGCTGGATGGTGCCGGCATTCGGCAGGAAAAATGTCTGTTCCCCGGTGTCGCCGCGGAAGACCTGGCCGGTCGCTTCCAGAAAGATCCCCTTGGGCGCGGGCAGGATGCGCTGAATGGAGAAGCCAGCGTCGTCGATGCCGTCCTCGCCGCCCACCAGGTTCTCATTGACCAGCGGGCGATCCACCCATGGCAGCACGTGATTGTGCATGGCGTTGACCTTGCCGAACGCGGCCCGCATCTTGCCCACGCGGGCCACAAAGCCAGCGGGCAGTGCGGTAAAGGTAATGTATCCCTCTTCCAGATCCACACCAGACTCGCCAAACGAGAGGAAGAAGTCGCCACGCGCATAGGGATCAATGATGGCCTGGAATCCGACCTCGGACTCATGCATGGTCAGCGACTGAAATCCGGCCTGACGGATGAGAGAGCCGGGCGGCGTCGGATAGTGGCCAGCAGCGCCGATGAAGTCTCCGATTACGCTGATGTCCGGGTTCAGCGCCTTGGCGGCGGCGCTGGCCCCCCCATAGACCGGCAACTGCGCTCCCCCTTCGCCGGCAGCGGTGGGCGCGACCTGGCTGGCCGTGGGTGTCGCCGCGCCGGCTCCCGTCTCCGCCCCGGCCGCCGCGCCCGTGGCCTGCGTCTGCGCCAGTTGCTCCTTCAGCAGCCGCACCTGCCCCTCCAGCAGGATGAGGCGGTCCTCCATGTCCTTCATGTGCTGCTCGATGGCATCACAGCAGGGCGCCGATGCGTTCGCGGACTGCTGCGTCCAGCCGGACAGCGTGGATCCTAAAAGCACAAGTACAAGAGCACTCAGTTTTCTCATGACAGGCCTCTGTATTGGTTCTGCTGTCTCTCGGAGCGGGATTCTCGGCCGCGAATGCCGGGATCCACAATCGTAGGAAACCGATTGCGGAGAGGCGGAGGTGGAGCGGCTTCGCACCTAAATCTGGTTGGATGCATCCCCCACCGACCGATGGCAAGGCAGGATCGGCGTGTTTTCGCCGAAATTCTAGCACCCGCAAGAACCGCCAGAGGATTCCTAGATCGGTTCCGTTGGCGCTCCGCGAGCGGGTTCGGCGGGGACACAGGAGCGGATACCCGTGCAAGCAAGAGGAAGGCGGGCGCTCGAACCCAGGTCTGATTGCGCCCGCCCCACGCGGGTCCCCAGCAAACCTGGCTATGGTTTGCTGGGGTGGTTTTGCGGCCCTACTGGTTGGTGGTTGTGGTTGGCTGGCTGGCTTGCTGTTGCAATCTCTGGCTCATGCGATCGAGCATCTGCTGGCGGAGCGTGTCCGCCTTGGTCCGCTGATCGGGGGTGAGAACCGTGTTATACGCCTTGGAAATCACGCGCTCGCGGATGACCATCAACTGGGCCAGGGTTTGCGCCTGCTGGTTGGCCAGGGTGCGAACCTGCGCCTCGTCGAAATTGCCCCCGCGCGTGGCCACCAGCATCTGCTGATGGTTCGCCGCCAATTGCTTCACCAGCGGCTGGAAGTTCGGCTGTTCTGCCTGGATCAGCGCTTGGATCTGGGTCTTCTGGGTGTCGCTCAGATCGAGCTTGCGCCCGATCCATCCCATGTGACGCCCGAACATCATGCTGCCAGGGCCACCCCCGTGGGTGTGGGCCCATACGGCTGTCAACGCTCCCGCTGCCAGCACTAATGCCATCGCGATCGCGAGATACCTGGCTTTCATCTGCTTGACTCCCCTCCGTGCAATAGCTGCACCTAACGGTCAATACTGCTAACACAGGGAACGCAGGCTGGCAGTAAAGTGTTCGTCAGCCGGACGTAAAGTTTTGTCAAAACAGCCCGCGGGCGCTTGACACATCTTTACCGGCACAGGCCACGGATTAGTGCTACAAAATGAAGGAGGCAGGAGGCAGATGCCCGCTGCCTTGTGCTACCTCAATGATGGCCAAGATCCTGATCGTTGACGATGATGCCGAGCTCTGCGAGCTGGTAGGAGAGTACCTGACCCGCGAAGGGTTCGAGGTCGAAGCCGCGCACAATGGGGACAAGGGCCTGGAGCGCGCCCTCTCTGGCCAGCACGCCCTGGTGGTGCTCGACATCATGCTGCCGGGCATGACGGGCCTGGATGTGCTACGCCGCCTGCGCAGCGAGTCGCGGATTCCGGTGCTGATCCTGACCGCCCGCGGGGAGGACGTGGACCGCATTGTGGGCCTGGAGATCGGCGCCGACGATTATCTGGCCAAGCCCTTCAACCCTCGCGAGCTGCTGGCGCGGGTGCGCGCCATTCTGCGCCGCTCGCAGGCGGCCCCGGCGACAGCGTCGGCGCCAGTGACGGTGGGAGATCTGGAACTGAATCCCGGCGCCCGCACCGTCACCCGCGGGGGAGAGCCGCTGGAGCTGACCGCCGTCGAATTCTCGCTGCTCGAAGCCCTGATGCGTTCGGCGGGCCAGGTGGTCACCCGCGAGTTTCTGGCTCAGACCGTCCTGGGCCGGCGCTTCGTAGCCTACGACCGCAGCATCGACATGCACGTCAGCAAACTGCGCAAGAAGCTGGGACCGCCGCCCGACGACGGCGAGCGCATCAAGACCGTCCGCGGCGTCGGCTATATCTACGCGCGCTCCAGCGGGGAGGAGGAGGACTGACCGATGCGCAGCCTCTTCCTCAAGATATTCCTTTTCTTCTGGATCACCGTGCTGCTGATCGGCATCGCGGTGGTGATCACCTGGAGCCTGCAGCCGGAAATCGTCTTCACCCGCTGGCAGGCGCTGATGACGGAAGCGCTCTCCACGCATGCGCAGAACGTCGCCGAGATGGTAGAACGCCAGGGACCGGCCGCCGCTGCCAGCTACCTCCAGCGACTGAACCGGATCGGCCGCATGCAGACGGCGCTGCTGGACGACCACGGGCAGCCGGTGGTGGGCAGTCCGTCCGGCGAAGCAGCCCGAGTCGGGGCGCGCGCGGTCGAGACCGGCCAGCCGGTTTTTGAGATCAAGCCCCATTTGGCCTACACCGCGCAGCTCGGCATCGCCCTATCCGGCCGCCGTTACGTGTTGATCGCGGAGATGCAGCGGGCAGGCCCGTTCTTTGCCTTTCGCGCCACGACCTCTACCCAGGTGCTGCGCTGGGTCCTGGCCATGCTGATCTCGGGCGTGATTTGCTACCTGCTGGCGCTCTATCTTACCCGGCCCATCCTGAAGTTGCGCGCCGCCGCGCGCGAACTCGCGGCGGGCAATCTGGGGGCGCGCGCCGGCGGTGACATGGAAAAGCGCCGCGACGAGCTCGGCCAGCTTGTCCGCGACTTCAACCAGATGGCCGACCGCATCGAGGTCCTGCTGGACTCCGAGCGGCAGCTCATCCGCGACATCTCCCATGAGCTGCGTTCCCCCCTGGCGCGGCTGAACGTGGCGCTGGGTCTGGCGCGGCAGCGCGCCGGCGCCGACGCTGCTCCTCAGCTCGACCGCATCGAGCGCGAGGCGGAACGGCTCAACGAGCTGATCGGGCGCCTGCTGACCCTGGCTCGCCTGGAAGGCGCTGTAGCTCCGCCCGAGCAGGAGCCCGTGTCGCTTCCCGACCTGGTGCGCGAGGTGGCCGAAGACGCCGGGTTCGAAGCCGAGAGCCGCCGTTGCCGCGTGCAGGTCAACGCTGCAGACGACTGTACGACCCTCGGCAGCCCCGACCTGCTGCGCAGCGCGGTCGAAAACGTGGTCCGCAACGCCGTGCGCTACACCGCCGAAGGGACGGAGGTGCAGATCGACCTTACCTGTGCGGGATCGGACGGCAGCAGGTGGGCCGCCATCCGCGTGCGCGACCACGGCCCTGGCCTGCCGGAATCCGAGCTGAGCAACGTCTTCCGGCCCTTCTACCGCGTGGCCAACGCCCGCGAGCGCGAGACCGGCGGCACCGGCCTGGGCTTGGCCATCACCGAACGCGCCGTCCGCCTGCACGGGGGGACAATCCAGGCCTCCAACGCTCCCGGCGGCGGACTGGTGGTGGAAATGCGTCTGCCTGTGACGGCCCCGGCGGAAAACTGATTGCGGTGCGCAGCCGGTCTGGCGGCTTGCCCTGTCGCCTGGCCTGAACTCGGTCCCCTGCCCCTGTACCTCTGTAATGTACTCTGCAGCTACTGGCTGCGGATTCTCGGCGCTTTTCGGCGCCTCTTTAGGCACAATGTGTTGCGCATCCCAGCCTATGCATCTGCTGCTGCTCTCGCACGACCTGGAGACCGTTGCTGCTTTCCGTAGCAGCAGCGGCGAGATGGGTATCCACCTGTATCTTTGCGACGAGGCACGGGAGGCGCGCAGCGCACTCCGGGAACATCGCTACGACGCGGTGGTGATCGACTGCGACGACACCCATGCCGGCCGCAGCGTACTCAAGAGCGTACGCCAGGCGCGCGCCAACCGCACGACGGTAGTGCTTGCCATCCTCAATGGTGATACCCACGGTGCTGATGCTTTTGATATGGGCGCTAACCTGGTGCTCAACAAGCCCGTTTCCCGCGAGCTTGCCCGCCAGGAACTCCACCGTCTCCGCACCCTGGTAGGCGTGGATGAGCGCCGCTTCCAGCGCCACGACGCCCAAGGCACTGCCTACCTCAGCTTCGGACGGACGGTCGATCGTCGCGCCGACGTCATCAATATCGCTATGGGCGGCATGGGGCTGCGCTTGAACGATCGCATCGTGGACGACGAGATCCTGCGCGTGCGCTTTCAATTGCCCGGGACCACCACGGTGGTCCAGGCGCAGGGCGAGATAGTCTGGGTGGATCCCCGGGGTGGCGTCGGCATCCGCTTCGTCAGCCTCTCCGGCCAGGCGCGGGCGGCATTGGAAAAGTGGCTTCGGTCCCGCGCTGGCTCCGCCGTCAGCTAAGCGGCTTCGCCGCGCCTGCCTCACCGCGCGGCCCGTTGCGCGGGACCAGCAGCACCGAGCATGGGCTGTAGCGCATGACGCGCTCCGTGGTCCTGCCCAGGGTGGTGAATTCCAGAAAGCGGCGGTGCTCGGCGCCCAGCACGACCAGGTCGGCTCCCCCTGTCCGCGCCCTCTCCACGATCCGCTCTGCGGCGTCGCCCTCCAGCACGATCTCGGAGATGTCGCACATCCGTCGCAGCCCGCCGGGGATCCAGGCATGAAGCTGTTCCTCAGCCTGGCCGCGACTCATACTGGCCTCTTCCACCGCAAGCACCAATTCCAGCTTGGCTTTCAGTACCGCCGCCAGGATACCGGCGAGCTGCGCGCATTCGCTGGCGGAGTCACTGAGGTTTACCGGGCACAGAATCGGTTTCAGGCTGCCCTCGGCCGGTTCCGCTCCCTTGACGATCAGCGTGGGGCATCGCGCCACGCGGGTCACGTTCTCTGCCACCGAGCCCAGCAGCACCCTCGCCATGCCGTCATGCCCGTGGCTGCCCATCACGATCAGGTCGGGCGTGTGCCGCTCCAGCCGGCCCATAACCACCTGCACCGGATGCCCTTCCTCCACCACGATGTGATGGAGCACGCGCGTTCCAAGGACCTCCTGCGCCAGGCTGCCGACCGCGCCGTGCAGCTCGGTCCTGGTCAGTTCGAGCTGGGCCTGCTCCTGGCCTTCGATTAGGTATTGCGGCGGCTCGGCCACGTGCAGGATCTCGACACGCGAGGCGAACGCCTGCGCTATCACTCGCGCCCAGCAAAGCACCAGCCTGGAGGCCGGGCTCAGGTCTACCAGGCAAACAATATGCTGCGGCTTGAATCCAGGCATGGTTCCTCATTGTTCCGCTTCCATACTACGACCAGAAGCAAGCTCTTCGCTGTGACAGATAACACTCCGCTGTGTCTGGCCTATAATCTTGCGCCATGGAATTCCGCGACATCTTCCTCAAGCAGAAGGAGGCCATCCACAAGCGGATGGTCGAGATCCTCGGCATGGTCCGCCCTGAGCACATGGACTGGCGGCCGGAGAAGGACGCGCTCTCGGTCGGCGAGATGCTGCAGCACCTATGGGTCTCCGAGGAGGGGGTTCGCCGGGCCGCCCTCCAGGGTGACTTCGCCTACTACGAGACCCGTATCCCCAAGGGCCTGCGCCCCACGCTTGGAGCTCGCGGCACGCTCGAGGAGAACCTGGCGAACATCGCCCGCGTACACGGTGAGACCATGGCGGCGGTCGCAGCCTGTCCCGCTGAAGTCTTTGAGGAGGAACGCGTGCGTCCGGATCTCGGCATCCGTCGCAAGGTCTGGGTCATCCTGCTGGGCATCAACGAGCACGAGATCCATCACCGCGCGCAGCTTTCTACTTATCTGCGGATTCTGGGCACGCCGGTGCCGGATGTGGCCAGGTCGTACCGGCCCATGTCCCCGCACGCCTGAAGCCTTGCGCATCTCCCTTCGGGAAGCTATGATGCGCGCCGCAGTTCTGGTGCAGCCCAGTCTTCCCCAGGGAAACGATCTCCGGCGGCTGCGCACATTCATCTTCGGGAGGAAGGCCATGCGGACGTCTTCAGGTGCGTTCATGTGTCGAGGCCGGCAGGCCGTGGCGGTGGCGCTTTTCGTGGCAGTGATTGGGTTGGCGGTGGCGGGATCTAGCCAGGCAAACGCGCAGAGCGAGATCAAGATAGGCGTGGTGCTTCCCATCACCGGGCGCGAAGGCAAGCCCGGGACCTATCAGCGGGAAGGCATCCAGTTGGCGATGAAGCAGATCAATGACGCCGGCGGCGTGCAGGTCGGAAACAGGAAGCTACCCCTCAAAGAAGTTTTCTATGACGATGGCTCCGACTCCGCCAAGTCGGCGCAACTGGTCGAGCGCGCCATTACTTCCGACGGGGTGGCGGCGGTCATCGGTGGTTACTCTACCGCGCTGGGCGAGGCCGAGTCCGTCATGCCCGATCGCTACCAGACGCCGTGGATCACCCCGGGCGCCGCCGCCTCCAGTATTTTTGCGCATGGCTACCAGTACGCCTTTGGCACTCTCACGCCGATCAAAGTGCTGGGCTCCACCACTGCCGAATTCCTGGGCTGGCTGGTCGATCAGGGCAAGCTGAAGAAAGGCTTGAAAGTGGCGCTGGTGGTGGAGAACACGGACCATGGCGTCGACTACGTCAACGGCATTGAGGAGTGGATCAAGCAGCATCCCGGGTACTTCACGGTTGCTTTCAATGAAAAATTCGAGCTCGGTGGGACCGATTTCTCCGGCCTGCTGCAGAAAGTCAAGCAGTCCCACGCCGACATTTTTCTTTCCGACGCCCACCTGCAGGACTACATCACCATGCAGCGGCAGTACATCCAAAGCGGCATGCACCACCAGATGATCAGCTACGGCGCGCGCGGCCCCGAGGCCGACGCCCGCAAGGCTCTGGGAGCCGGTGTGGACTACATCTTCGCCGGCATCTGGTGGTCCGACAAGCTGCCCTACCCGCAGGTGAAGAAATTCGCCGACGCCTATCAGGCCTTCACCGGCCGCAAGGTGGACTCCTGGTACGCCGCCACTGCTTACGAAGCCATGCGCGCGATGGCGGCCGCCATCACGGCCGCGGGCAAGCTGGACAAAACCGCCATCCGCGATCAACTGCGCAAGCTGCAGATGAAGGAGTCGCTCGTCCCCGGCCAGGTGCTCAAGTTCGGCGACAATGGGCAGGTGGCCTATCCTTTCGTGATCGTGCAGAACAAGCCTGAGGGCGCGGTGGATATCGTTTATCCGAAAGACGCGGCCACCGGGGAGACCATCGCACCTACGCCGGGTAAGAGGTAGGCCCGGCGGAAAAGATCACCACAGAGACACGGAGACACAGATAGGAGAAAGCAGGTGGCAGGAAGCAGGTGGCAGGAGGCGCGTGCGCTTTTCCTGCTTCCTGCTCCCTGCCTCCTGCTCCCTGGTTTTTCATGACCTTCGTCGACTTCCTTAACCTGCTCATCGCCGCGCTCCTGCTGGCGGGCATCTATGCCGTGATGTCGGTCGGCATGACCGTCATCTACGGCGTCATGAAGATCGTCAACCTGGCCCACGCCGGCTTCCTGATGATGGGCGCCTATTTTGCGCTCGAGTTGTATGATCGCCTGCACTTTGATCCCATCCTGGCGGCCCTGCTGGCATTTCCATTCTTCTTTCTGGTGGGGATCGCCGTGCACTGGCTGCTGGTGCGCTGGCTTCCGCAGTCTGACCGCCCGACACTGCAATCGCTGCTGCTCATGTTCGGGTTGTGGCTGGTGCTGCAGAACTTCGGCTATCTCATCTGGGGGAATACCGACCGCTCCATTCTCACGCCACGTACGCTGTCCATCATCGAACTGGGACCGATCACGATCTCGACCCTGCGGCTGGTTGTTTTTGTGGCGGCGGTGGGCTGCATGGCGGTGCTGGAGATCGCCCTCAGCCGCACCTGGTTCGGCCGCTCCGTGCGCGCGCTCATCCAGAACCGCTACGCCGGACGCATCGTCGGTGTGGATGACGAGAAGACCGCGCGTCTGACCTTCGGCATGGGCATCGCGTTTGCCGGCGTGGCCGGTGCCTTGCTCGCCACGCTGTACTCCTTCGACCCTGACTTCGGCCGTCCCTTCCTGCTGCGCGCCTTCGTCATCATCGTGCTGGGAGGCCTGGAATCCGTCTCCGGCGTCGCCCTGGGCGCCCTGGTGCTTGCCCTGGTTGAGACCTTCAGCATTCTCTTCGTTCCCGCCGCGTACCAGCCCGCGATCTCCTTCGCTCTGCTGGTGGTCGTTCTGGTCGTGCTGCCCGGCGGCATCGCCAGCCTGTGGGCGAAGAGGCGCCGGCTGGCATGAGCACCGCCGTCTACGCTGTTTCCCGCTCGGAAGCGCGCATCCGGATGCTGGCGCCCTGGCTGTTGCTGGCTGTGCTGGCCATCCTGCCCTCTGCGGGACTTACTCCCAACCTGATTCGTCTGTTTTTCATCACCTTTGTCTGGGTGACTACCAGCTTGGGCTGGAACCTGCTGGGCGGCTTCACAGGACAGGTCTCGTTCGGCTTTGCCGTCTTCTACGGACTGGGCGCTTACACCGCCGCGCTGATGATCGATCGCGGCGTCAATCCCTATCTTTCGTTCGTGGCCGCGGGGTTGGTCCCGGCGCTGGCATCCGTCTTGATCGGGTTGCCGACCTTCCGCCTGCGCGGACCCTACTTCGCCATCGCCACCATTGGTGTCAGCGAGGCGACGCGCGTCATCATGAACAACCTGGCCATCACCGGCGGGGCCAGCGGCTACCGCATCATGGAACACCGCCCGTTCCGCCAGGTGGAGCACTACTACACGGCCCTGGGCATGGCGGCGCTGGCCGTGGCCGCGTCGTTCCTGATCGCCCACAGCAAGTTCGGCATGGGATTACGGGCCATCAAGCAGGACGAAGAAGCTGCCGCCGACCTCGGCGTCAACCCCTACGCCCACAAGCTGGCGATTCACGCGGTGGCGGCCGCATTCACCGGCGTTGCCGGCGGCGTGTTCGCCCGGTATGCCGCTTTCATCCATCCCCAGGGGGTATTTTCCTTCCAGACCAGCGTTTACATCCTGCTCATGCCGGTGATCGGCGGCATCGGTACGGTTTGGGGCGCGGTTCTCGGGGGAGTGATCTTCGGGATGGTAGAGGAGCAACTGGTGGCCAACTTCCCCCAGATTCACCTCTTGCTTTATGGCTCCCTGCTGATCCTGATAATCTTGCTGGAGCCCGACGGCCTGGGGGGCCTGCTGGGAAAGCTTGTCCGCAGATTGCGGAAGCCTTAGGGGAAACAATGGGAATGCCAATTCTGGAAGTCGAAAAGCTGACCAAGTACTTCGGCGGGCTGGCGGCGGTCAAGGACGTCAGTTTCGCCGTCCCGGAGCAGCACATCTACGGTTTCATCGGGCCCAACGGCGCCGGCAAGACCACGCTGTTCAGCATGATCGCGGGTGCGCTCCAGCCCTCGGCCGGACGCGTCCGCTCGCGCGGCAAAGACGTCACCGGCAGCCGGCCCTTCAACCTAGTGAAGTCCGGCATCGCGCGCACCCATCAGGTGGTGCGCCCGTTCCGCGCCATGACGGTGCTGGAGAACGTGCAATTGGCGGCGCATTTCGGCCGCCGCAATATCGCGGGCGTCAAGGCGGCGCGAGAGCACGCCATGCAGGTGCTGGCCTGGGTCGGCCTCGGCCACCTCGCGGACACACTCGCAGCCAATATATCGCTCGGCGACCAGAAACGCCTGGAGCTGGCGCGTGCCCTCGCCACCGATCCCGAACTGCTTCTCTGCGATGAGATCTGCGGCGGCCTCACGCGCAAGGAGACTTGCGCCATGCTCGATCTGCTGGAGCGTACCCGCCAGCAGGGCACCACCATCATGTACGTGGAGCACGACGTCAAGGCCATCATGGCCGTTTGCGACCGCGTGATGGTCCTCAACTACGGCCAGAAGCTGGCCGAGGGCAAGCCGGAGGAAATCCAGAACGACCCGGCGGTCATCGAAGCTTATTTGGGCAAAGCCGGCAGCCGGAAGAAAGGACGCACTGTTGCCTGAGGCCAGCCCGGCGCCCATCCTCGACATCCAGAACCTCGCGGTGAGCTATGGCGCCGTGCAGGTGCTGTGGGGCATCTCGCTCGCGGTGACGAAGGGTCAGGTAGTGTGCATTATCGGGCCCAACGGCGCCGGCAAGACCACCACGCTCAACACCATCATCGGGGTGCTCAAGCCTACACGGGGTCGCATCCTGTTTGAAGGTCAGGACATTGTCGGCCTGCCGCCGCACCAGCGCGTCCAGCGCCACATCGCGCTTATCCCCGAAGGCCGCCACCTGTGGCCGGGCATGAGCGTGGAAGACAACCTCAAGATGGGCGCCTTCCCGCCCGCGCTCCGCCCCCGCGTGACCCCGAATCTCGAGGGCGTGTACGGCCTTCTCCCCAGGTTGAAGGAGCGCCGCCATCAGCTCGCCGGCACCCTCTCCGGCGGTGAACAGCAGATGTGCGCCATCGGCCGCGGCCTCATGGCCGAGCCTCATCTGCTGCTGCTCGACGAACCCTCGCTGGGCCTCGCTCCGATCCTCGTGGACGAGATCTTCAAGTTCGTCGTGGAAATCGTCAAGCACGGCGTGACCATCCTGCTGGTGGCCCAGAACATTGACTACGCGCTGGAGGTTTCCGATTACGGATACGTCATGGAAACCGGACACATCGTCCTTCAGGGCCCCAGCGACATGCTGCTCAGCAACCCACACGTCCAGCAGGCCTACCTCGGCGGCAGCGTGGAGGAACCCGGCGCTTATCCGCCGCCCTCCCAGCCCGCGCAGAGCTGACTCCGTGTGGTGGATCGTGTTCACCGCCGTTGACCTCTATATAGGACTCGTCCTCCTCGACCTCTTCGCCCGCTCGGCGCCGCCGGAGAAGATGCCGCGTATCAGAATCGCCAGGAAAATCATGATCGTCACACTGGTCGTATTGGCAATCGCTTTCGTCGCGAAAATCTGGCTCTGAAACCGCAGGCTACCCAGCCAGTTTGCGCGCCACCACCGCGAGCGTCGGCTGGCGGAAGAACCACCGGCCCTCCTGGAGATAAGGACGCGTGCCGCTCAAATCTTCATGGCCGTCACGCTCGATCATGGCGCGGACCTCGACAGCGCGGTCGGGCGGGGTCTGGCTGTTCGCAAGCCAGCGCTCCAGGTCCTGCACCAGCTCGCCGGAGTAGAGATGTTCGAGCTCGAGCCCGGCGCCGGTGAATAATCCGAGCAGCTCGGAAGGCGCAAGCGCGCGGGTGTGCGAAGGGTCGCGCAGGCGCTCGAATCGGTTCTGATAATCGCCGCGCGCACGATGCTCACTCGACACCAGGTCTTCGATGGCAACCTTGCCCAGTGGCCGGCAGACGCGCGCTATTTCTCGCAGCACGCCTCCGGGCTCCTGGAAGTGGTGGAAGGCGAAGCGGCAGACCACTGCGTCGAATTCGGCGTCGGCAAAGGGCAGGTGATCGGCATCGCCGCGCTGAAAGCGCACGTTGGGCAAACCGCGCTCACGTCGATTCTTCTCAGCAATTGCCAGCGGAGCATCTGTCAGATCAAGGCCGACGACCTCGCGGCAGCGCTTCGCGAAGGCCAGTGCAAGGAAGCCGGGACCGCAGGCGACCTCGAGCACGCGCCATAGCGGCGCGGGATGGACAGCCTCCACCAGCCGTTCGATGCGTGCCGGGTCGGTTACTGTCGGCGTGACCGCATATACATCGGCTTGCCGTGTGAACGATTCCCGGACTACGGCTTTGTGCGCGGAGTCGCTCATCTGGCTCCTATACCAGAAATGCAGGCGGGATGCCAACATGCGGCGACCGAGTGGCTACGAAAACCCATAGGCCGGCGCGGGTGACTTATAGAAACTTGTAGATGGCTGGCCTCGGCTGGCCGTAACCTGAATGTTATCAAGCGCGGCAATGTGGTTTATGAGTTGCTTAGTAGGGGGGTGCGGGCCCTGTAGCGGAGCACCTTTGAAATAGGGGGGAGGGTTCCGAAGCAGGTCCGCACCGAGCCTGTTTTGGCTCGCGGAATCAAGGTGAAAGTTCCCTTGTGGGCGTCCTGCGACGCCCCTTTTCTTTTGGCAGAATTTTGACATCCTTTCGGTTACTTAGTTCATCTGTCACTGAATTGGGACAGCCACGCCGGCAGCGTTCGTTTTCCACTTGCACTGGCGCGGCGCCGTGGTAGCATGAGAGTTGTCTTCCAAGCGGCCGCACCTTCCCGTGCTGGCAATCCGCGCAGAAGTTCCAGAGCGCTGAACGAGCGAGAGTAGTTTCGATTGCCCTGACAAGCGGGGCTTCCCGTCACGCCGCGAGCGTGAGGGAGCGTGATTCGCATCGGGTTCCCCCAAGACGCTGCAGTTGCGCCCTCCAGCCGAGTGCAAACTTCAGCATGGACTAACCAGGAAGGCACAGAGGCCGCGCACCGCGGCCACGCGAGGAACATGAACAAACCAAACTTTCCCCGAGGGGGAGGACGCCGGCGCCGGCGCAAGCATGGCGGCGGAGGTCACCCCGGGCAGGCGCAGCCCGGCGGCCGCTCCGGTCGAGGCCGCGGGCGCGGCGCTGCTTTCGTCGGTCCCATGGACCACAGCTATCGCAACAACCAGCCCGGCGGAGGCAATGGGCTGGGCGGCAGCGGCCGCTTCCGTCCCGGACCCATGACCACCGGCAGCACCGGGTTCTTCCAGCATGCCGAGGTCGAGCCGCTGCCGGCGCGTGAGGATGCCACCACCCGCATCTTCGCCTTCATTGACGACCTCTTCTTCCGCACCAAGGTCCAGGAAACGGCGCGCAAGCTCAACGTGAAGGTGGAGTTTGTGAAGACCGAGAAGGATGTACTGGACAGCATTGCAGCCAGCGAGGAGCAGCCTTCGCTGATCATCTTCGATCTGAACAACACCAGCGCGAAGCCTCTGACCACGGTCCCCAAGCTGAAGTCGCGGTTGAAGAAGGGAACGTCCATCGTGGGCTTCGTTTCGCACGTGCAGGGCGAGCTGAAGGTGAAAGGGCTGGAAGCGGGATGCGACGCGGTCATGCCGCGTTCGGCTTTCTCCCAGAACCTGCCGCAATTGTTGCGCCGCCACGGCGCCACCGAGGAGCACTTGGAAGGAACCCCGGGCCAGCCGGAAGCGTGATACACGCGACGGCCCCCCCACATCTGCCCGACTTTGGCAGGTGTGGGTTCGGACGGTGCCCCACACTCTGCCCGAGTTTGGCAGATGTGGGTTCCGAAGACACGCCTGCCCGATGCGGTAGTATTTCAAGCCATGCCGGGCTGTCTCTTTTGTCGCATCATCCGGGGCGAATCACCGTCGAAGAAAGTCTACGAAGACGAGCGCGTGTACGCCTTCGAGGACATCCGTCCGCAGGCCCCGACGCACGTTCTCATCGTCCCCAAGAAACACATCGTTGGCCTTAAGGAGGCCACGCCGGAAGACGCCGAGGTCATCGGCTACTGCCATCTGATCGCGGCGCAGATCGCGCGCGAGCGGAAGATTGAGGACGGCTACCGCACGGTTTTCAACGTCGGGCCCAAGTCCGGCCAGTCGATTTTTCACCTGCACCTGCACCTGCTGGGAGGCCGCGTGCTGCGCTGGCCGCCGGGATAGCGGCGATCACTCGTGTGCTCGAGGTTTGACACGAATGGGGACCTCTAATTCCCTGTCATTCCGAAGGGGTTCAGGGTCTGCGTGAGAACTGCCTTTCAAATGAGGGAGTGGTCCAACCTGGCCCACAAGCCGAGGCCGAGCAACGCGAGGCCGAGCCCTCAGCGCAGTCCAAGGGCCGAAGGGCGGCATTGGGTTAGCCCAGCGCGGTAAGCGCCGGGTAAAGTGGAGTAAGAACGCGAGCCCCAGCCGCCTGCTTATTCATCAGGTGGGAACATACGCAGAAGGCCCGAAGGGCCGAAATGCAATAGCCCAGGCCGTCAGGCCTGGGAAAGCGGTTAAGCGAGGTCGTGAGCCGCGGCGCGGCGGCACCACCGATGTGTCGCCCCGGCCGGGGCTGATGAGATTTCACAATCCTGACCCAGACCTCCCGGTCTGGGCTATTACATATCGGCGCTCCGCGCCTCTCCGCTTGGCTCAGCCATCCGTCATGAATAATCCAAGCACATGTCCTGCTCCCACCCGCCCGGAGCGGACGTGCACGCACGTCTGGGACACCCGGCTGGGGCCTGATCCCAGCAAGGGTCTGCGGGTGCACTGCCTTTTGTAACGCTCGTCCGGCCCAAATAGCGGGATACCATCCACAAATAGGGCAGAGGACGAATGCAATCACAGCTCCTGACGATGACGTATGGGCTTCTATTTGTCCTGCTGATTGCCGGGGCTGTGTTCCGCTCCGTGTGGCGGCAGAAGAAGCGCATCGGCCTCAGGGCAGTGTGCACACGGACTCGGCGGTCGGCACAGTGGTATTTGTTGCGGCTGGGCGCGACGTCGCTGGCGGCGTTCGTTCTCGCGAAGGCGATAGCGGATGAATCGGCGGCGGTGGTCTGGATCGTGCTTTGGGTGGCGTTTTACTGGCTCTGGAGACTTTGGGACCGCTGGGGCGGCAAGGGCATCGAAGGCCCCGCAGTCGAGCTGACCTCGACAGCGGGGGTCGCCGGCGAATCGCAGCCGTTGCCCGAGGCCGGTCCGCAGAAGCCACTCTGGCGGCGGGCGGTGCGGAAGACAGTCATGCTGGGTGGTGGAGCGGCTGTTTTCATCGTGGTTATGCTCGGCGTGATGATCCTCGGCCTTGGCTACTACGCGAGGCAGGCCAAGGCGGAGCGTGACAAGGTGCGGGTCGGAATGACGGTAGACGAAGTCCTGCCCCTGGTGCAGGGCGGGTGTGGCATACGGGCGCACGCTGTGCTGCCGGAAAATGTGTCCGACGAGGCGGGGATCCATTATGCGAGTCTTACCGGGCATAAGAATGGGCAATTCGGCTGGTACGACGGGCCTGGTTATCGCGGACACGAACTCACCGAGGACGAAGCCCTGGAACTGATGAAGCAGAAAATGTCGGACGGCTACGAGTGGCGCTGGCGATATACGTTCACAAACGACACCCCGCGACACTTCTCCTTTACCGTGACCTTCGGCCGCGACGGACGCGTGAAAGACGTCACTGACGTCTGGGGATGGGACTAGGTCCCGTTATCTTTTCAGGTGGCATAGGGGGCGTCTCCCCCGCGGTCTCCGATTTTCGTTGACAGCGTGCCGCAAGTCTGCTAATCTCATATATTAATGTATATCATTAAGAAATTAGGCCATGTGGCTTACGCGGTAGCCAGTTCAGCTCGCGTCCACAGCCCTGTTATCTAGAACGATAACCTGGGCGAATCGGGGCTCTTTGACAACCAGCGCAAGAATGCCCGAAAAGCGCACCTAAGTCCTTTGCGGATGGGATCTTGCGGGTAAGTCCTTTGTTTCATCGGATCACGATGGGATCTCATGGGATCAAGCCTCGTAAGTCGATGATTCCATTAGAAGCCTAGGTAGGGGGGAGGGGATATCCTGGCGGTAAACACGGGCATCGCTCGCCAGGAGCGGATCAGTCCAGCCGCACTAGGAACGCCGAGCCCTCGTCTGGATGCGTGTCGCGGGTGACCTCTTCGGCGCGACGGCGATCGTCGTCCAGCACGCGCACCCGCACCCACCAGTCGCCGGCCGGGCTGGGGAAGTCCAGCACTTTGGCCGTGAGGTAGCGGCGGGAGAGGCGCTCGCGGAGTTCCTCCGCCGCGATCTGCTGGTGGAAGGCGCCGATCTGCACGCACCAGCGCCCGCCGCTCTCGAGCGAAGCGGGCGTGTCCAGAACATCAAGCTTGACCGGGGCCGTTCCCGGCCGCCACACGTCGATGGCTTTGGCGGCGGCGAGCGAAAGATCGATGACGCGGCCTTCGACGAAGGGACCGCGGTCGGTGATGCGCACCACGGTCGCGGCGCCGCTGCGCAGGTTGGTCACGCGCACCACCGAGTTCAGGGGCAGCGTGCGGTGCGCCGCCGTCATGGCGTTCATGTCGTAGGTCTCGCCGTTGGACGACTGCCGGTTGTGGTAGGGCGGCCCGTACCAGCTCGCCATACCCGTCTCCGTGAACAATGGGACGGCGTCGGGTGGAACGGTGATAGCGGGCGACGAAGACTTCTCGCTCCGCGGCGGTAGCGGCGCCGGCGCGGCAGTGATCGGTGGCGGCGGCGCCGGCATGCGGGCACTGACCGGCTTTTTTTCGCCGCACCCGGCCAGGAACAGGACGCACACCAGCAGTGCCGCTGCGAGGCGGAGGCTCAGGGCTTGGGTCGCCGCTGCTGGTCCATGAGATCGGCGAGCTTGCTGAGCTTCTCGGCTGCGATCCGCAGGCCGCGCGAAGACTCGTTGCGCACCGTGGGCACGACTTCCTTGTCCAGATAGTCGATGACCTGCTGCAGTTCGTCCTGGATGCGGCGCTCGGCTTCGCCCAGAGTGCGGCCGATCTTGCGCCCGGTTTCTTCCATGCGGGAGGCGCGATCTTTGGGATCTCGTGCCAAGTTTCACCTCGGGTTTACGCGAGTGCCAGGCCTTGTGATTATCGCCGCCCTGCACGCG
>DATKLD010000157.1:0-36629 GCA_035542595.1 Terriglobales bacterium | reverse complement strand
AAAGGACATCTGGCGGTGGCGCGCGCCGCGGCGGAGCGCTTTCACCTGGGCAAGATCTATTTCATTCCCGCCAGCATGCCGCCGCACCGGCAGAACGAGCGCATCGCCCCTTTCCACGATCGTTATGCCATGCTGGCCCTGGCGATCGCGGGCGAGAAAAACTTCCTGCCGTCGCTTGCCGAAGCACCAGCGGAGCAGGACCATCTCAGCTTCACCATCGACACCGTGCGCCGGTTCAAGGGGGCTGCGGGCAAGAGCGATCATTTTTTCTTCATCATCGGGATCGACGCCTTCCTGCAAGTCGCGAGCTGGCACCGCGCCGAAGACCTGCTGCGCGAGATCGACTTCATCGTGGTGAGCCGGCCGGGATTCTCGATGGCCGATGTGGCCGACGCGCTTCCCAGGTCGTTGCGGCCACCGGCCGCCGTCGTCAAAGCGTTCCGGAAGTCTCCTGCCAAGGGGACGCTGGCGCTGAGAGGCACCATGATCCACGTCCTCGATGGCGTAAAGTCCCCGGTATCAGCCACGGCGGCGCGCAGCGCCGCGGCCGCGGGCAAATCGCTGGCGCGCTTCGTCGAGCCGCTGGTGGCGGAGTACATCAAGAAGATGGGGCTGTACAAGGCAAAGAGCAGGAGGCAGGGGACAGGAAGCAGGAGATAGGCGGATTGTCTGCCGCTCAGGCGAACCGGCGGTTGTAGCGCTTCATGTCCTCGTCGAAACTGTGGACGTGAGGCGAGTCGTGATGGGGGCCGAGCACGAACAGGGTCATGTTGTCGAAGGTGCTGACGATGCGTCCCTTGCGCAGTTCCTCTTCGACGCGGGCGAAAGTGCGCACGGAATTGCTGGTCTTGAGTGGCCGCAGAAAGCCGTACTGCAATTTCTCTACGCCGCCCTCCACATGGCCGTTGCTAGGGCGCCACTCCTTGAACGATACCTGTCTGTCGTAGGGGCTCATGGGCACGCCTCCCAAGTCTGCACGACCGGGTCTCGCTGGGTCTGTACCTGGGACTGACAAAGGAGAGCACGCACTTTGCCGTTGGAACATCGTTTGTAAGTGATTGATAAACCTACATTTGGCCAAGCATGGTGCGCGAAGGTACATGTCCTCCAGGTAAGAACTTCCCACTTTAAAAGCAAAAATTTGCCGGTAACCAGGGTAGCAGAGGGACTCGGCTTTGGTACGGGCAGGAGCCGATCGGCCCCTAGGACATCCGGAATGGCGGAGTTAAGTTAAACTGGAGCGCGGCAGACCATTAGATGAAATCCAGCGAGTTGCGGAAGCGGGTAGCGGAGGCGATCAACGCCGCCCAGGCGAAGAAGGCGCAAGACCTCATCGTGCTGGAAATGGACCGGGAATCGCCCTCGTTCACCGATTACTTTGTGATTGCCAGCGGCAGCAACCCGCGACAGATCCAGGCGATCTCCGACGAGATCGAGCAGAGGCTCGAGCGCGTCGGGTTGCATCCGGTATCGGTGGAGGGGTACAACCTGGCGGAGTGGGTGCTGCTCGATTACGTGGACTTCGTGGTCCACGTGTTCTCGGAAAAAGCGCGAAAATACTACGACCTGGAGCGGCTCTGGAAGTCCGCCTCGCGCCTGGAGCCCTCGGAACTGAAGCGGCCGCGGAAACGGGCCGCGCAACCGAGGACCCGCAAGCGGGCGAAAAGCTAGTGGAATCCTTCGCGTTCCCCCGTGCCGTCTGTGGTTAAATCGTCCCCGTGAAACTGAAGGTGGTCTGGATCGGGAAGACGAAATCTGCGGCCATCAAAGCGCTGACTCAGGAGTATCTCGACCGGCTGTCGCATCATGGCGATATCGAAGGCCTGGAGCTGGGCAGCGAGGAAGCGCTGCTCAAGCTGGCGGAGTCTTCGAAAACCCCGCCCACGCTGGTTCTCCTCGACCAGCGCGGACGCCAGCTCACGTCGGAGGAATTGGCCGAGATGCTGGAAGCGCACCAGTTGCGGGGAACGCAATCGCTGATCTTCGCCGTCGGCCCGACGGACGGCTTCACGCAGCCGACACGCCATGCGGCCAATCTCGTCCTCTCGCTCGGCAGGATGACCCTTGCGCACGAACTGGCTCGCGTGGTGCTGCTCGAACAGCTCTATCGAGGATTTACAATCATCAAGCGTCATCCGTATCACCGGGGAGATTGAGGCGTTGGATGCTGTCGGTCGTCGGCCGTACGAGCTTTGTCTCACCAAGCCTTGGCCGACGACCAACGGCCTGTAACGTGAAACGACAATGCCGGATGTCCGTAAGGGTCTAATCATCGTCAACACCGGGCCGGGGAAGGGCAAGACCACCGCGGCCATGGGCACCGCTTTGCGCGCGGTCGGCCAGGGGATGAAGGTGCTGATGCTGCAGTTCCTCAAAGGCTCGTGGCACTACGGTGAACTGGACGCGGTGAAGGCCTTCGGTGACAACTTCGTGATGAAGCAGTTGGGCCGCGGGTTCGTGAAGGTAGGCGGCGCGGAGCCCGACCCCGAGGACGTGAAGATGGTGGAAGCGGCGTGGAACGAGTCGCGCGAGGCCATCCTGTCCGGGAAGTGGGACCTGGTGGTGCTGGACGAGATCAACTATGCCATCAGCTACGGCATGCTCGACCCGGCCAAAGTCGTCGAGGCGCTTAAACAGAAGCCGGAGATGGTGCACGTCATCTTGACGGGACGCAATGCGCATCCGACAATCATCGAGCTTGCCGATACCGTCACCGAGATGCGGCAGGTGAAGCACGCCTATGAGAAGGGTGTCGAGGCCCAGCGGGGGATCGAATACTGAGATTGAGTCATTGATCCATTGAAAACCCACTGGCAACTGACAACTGGCAACTGATGACTTGGTTCAAGCGACAGACCGGCGAGGTTGATGCTTCCGGCGAAAAACGGGTGCGCACCGAGGGGCTCTGGGTCAAGTGCGACAACTGCCGCAAGGTCATCTGGAAGAAGGACCTGGAGGAAAACCTCAACGTCTGCCTGCACTGCGGCCGGCACTTCCGCATCGACGCCCGTACCCGCCTGGCGCAACTTTTGGACGACGGCAAGTACGAAACTTTTGACGACGGCCTGGCCTCCACCGATCCGTTGAAGTTCGTGGACCTTAAGCCTTACAGCCAGCGGCTGCAGCAGGCGAAAAAGGAGACCCGGCTGAATGACGCGGTGATCAATGCCGCCGGTGCTCTGGAAGGCCGGCCGGTCATCGTGTCGGCGATGGAGTATTCATTCATCGGCGGCAGCATGGGTGCGGTTGTCGGCGAGAAGATCGCGCGGGCAGTGGAGCGGGCGACCGCCGACCGGCGTCCCTTGATCGTGGTCTCGGCATCGGGCGGCGCTCGCATGATGGAAGGCGTGATCAGCCTGATGCAACTGGCGAAGATCTCGGCAGCGCTGGCCCGCATGGACGATGCCAAGGTGCCGTACATCTCCGTACTCACCGATCCCACCACCGGCGGGGTGACCGCCTCCTACGCCATGCTGGGCGACCTCAACATCGCAGAGCCCGGCGCGCTCATCGGATTTGCCGGCCCGCGGGTGATCGAGCAGACCATCCGGCAAAAGCTGCCCGAAGGCTTTCAGCGCAGCGAGTTCCTGCTGCAGCACGGCATGCTGGATGCGGTAGTACCGCGCAAACAGCTCAAGCCGTACATCGCGCGGGCACTGGCGTTCATGAGCAGTGCGACTTCCTGACCGTGGGTGTACGTGGATTCGCAGACCGTGGGTGGTCCCAGGCCTGTGAACCGCGGTGTTCCACCTTCTCTCTTATATAATCCGCGTTTATCCGCCCCTCGACTTCGCTCGGGGCAGGCTCAATCCGCGGCGAAACAGAAGTTCATGGCCAATACTTACCAGACAGCAGTCGAGAATCTGTACGCGCTAGGCCACGAGCTGGCCAACACCCCCTCGGACCGCTTCAACCTGGCGCACATGAGGGCGATCCTGCGCGAACTGGGCAATCCTGAGCGGCGGTTCGCGAGCGTGCTGATTGCGGGGACGAACGGCAAGGGCTCGACGGCGGCGACGCTGGCTTCCATCCTCCGTGCAGCCGGTCATCGCACGGGACTGTATATTTCGCCGCACATGTTGCGGGTCAACGAACGCATCCGCATCAACGGAGCCGAGATCTCCGAAGAGCAGTTCGGTGACATTCACCAACGGGTGGAAGCGGTGGCGTGCCGCCTGGTCGAAGCCGGTGAACTGCCCTGGCATCCCAGCTTCTTTGAGGTGCTGACCGCCATGGCGTTCGACTATTTCGCTGGCGCCGGCGTGGAGATCGCGGTTCTGGAAGTCGGCATGGGCGGCCGGCTGGACGCGACCAATGTGGTCGAGCCGGCAGTTTCCGTTATTACCGACATCGCGCTCGACCATCAGAAGTTCCTGGGCGAGACCATTACCCAGATCGCGCACGAAAAAGCCGGAATCATCCGCCCCGGCGGGGTAGTGGTCACGCTGCCGCAGCATCCTGAAGCCAACGACGTGATCGGCAACACCATCGCCGAGTGCGGAGCGCATGCAGTCAGCGCCGTGCCCTACGTGCCGCCAGTGGCGCCGGGATCTCATGAAGTGCCGGGCATCGCTCCCAACGGAGTGCGCACGTCGTACCCACTGCGTGTGCTGGGCGAAGAGATCGTGGTGGATTCGCCGCTGGTCGGCCGCCACCAACTGCGGAACACCGCACTTGCCATTGCCGCGGCCGTGGAGTTGAACCAGACGGGGTTCCCGGTAACGGCCCGCGACATCGAGCGCGGCATCCGCGAGACGCGCTGGCCCGGGCGCTTCCAGCGCATCGCCGCCACCGCCGGTTCGCCGGAGATCATCCTCGACGTCGCTCATAATCCGGCGGGCGCCTGGGCGCTGCGCTCGGCCCTCTCGGAGTATGCGGGTGATCGTCCGCTGGTGCTGGTGTTCGGCGTGATGCGCGACAAGTCCGTGGCGGAGATCGCGGAGATTCTCTTCCCGCTGGCCGAGTGCGTGATCGCTACGCGTGCAGAAAACCCGCGCTCCGCCAGCCCGGAGGAGATACGCGAAGCCGCAGCGCGTACCGGGGCGGAGGTCGAGACGGCGTCCACTGTGGCGGCCGCGCTGGCGCGCGCATCGGAACTCGTGGAGCGCGACGGGATCGTCGTGGTGACGGGATCGATTTACGTTGTCGGAGAGGCGCTAGGAGCAATTCAGTAGTGCCGGCGTCTCGCCGGCTGTCCTGAGGCCATCTTGGGCCTCGGCCCTGCTGACGAGATTGCCCGCACATATGAGCCGCCGAGGCGGCGCTACTCGTGAAACAACAATCCAAGTTCAGCCACCTGCTGAGCGCGTTGCGGTCGTACCTGATCTTCGATCCGCTGATCTGGCTATGGACCGTGTGCATGGCCACGTTCTCATTGCTGTCGTCGCTGGTGGACCGGGACGGGCGCATCCAGCAGTGGTTTGCCGTGACCTGGTCAAAGCTGATCCTGAAGATCATCAGGTCGCCGCTCGCGGTGCGCGGGATGGAGAGGATCGACACAACACGCCCGCACCTCTACGCACTGAACCATCTTTCGGCGCTGGACATTCCGGCGGTGTACGTTGGGATGCCGTGCCACTTCCGCATCATGGCCAAGGAGGAGATATTCCGGTATCCCTTCCTGGGATGGCACTTGCGGAGGTCGGGGCAGGTATCGATCGAGCGCGAGCACGCGGTCGCCTCCATGCGCAGCCTGAACCGGGCTGCGGCAATCCTTAAAGGCGGGCAGCCGCTGGTCGTGTTTCCAGAGGGCGGGCGCTCGGCAACCGGGCAGGTGAAGCCATTCCTGCCGGGGGTATTCTACGTGGCCATCAAGGCAGGTGTGGATGTAGTGCCCATGGCGCTGGTTGGGACCTACGAACTGCTGCCGATGGAAACCTTCCACATCAAGCCGCGCCCGCTGGAGCTGCTGGTGGGCGAGCCGGTCTCGTCGGAGGGATACGGCCCGCGGGACATGGACAAGCTCGCGGCCAAAGTGCAGAAGGCGGTCGAGGACTTGTATTATTCGCGGGCGGAAGTGCCGAGGCCGGAAAAGCCGCTACGCTAACCACAGAGCGCACAGAGGATGAGAAAAAAGCCGCCACGGATCAACACGGATGAGCGCGGATCTGGCCTGAATCCGTGGCAATCCGTGAAAATCCGTGGCCGCTTCCTCTAAACTAACGTCATGAAACCGCGTATCGCCATCCCCGTGCCGCATTCGGGCAAGCCGGACTACGCGCAGCGCTCGCTGCCGCAGTATGTGCGGGCGGTGGAGCAGGCGGGCGGTGAGCCGGTGGTGATCCAACTGCACGAGGAGCCGGAGCAGATCGCGAAGATCATCACCGGATGCCAGGCAGTATTGCTGCCGGGCAGCGCGGCCGATATCGATCCGCAGAAGTACGGCGCCGCCGGGAAGCATCCCAAGACCGAGGCCGCCGACCCCAGGCGCGACACCGCCGACGAGCTTCTCCTGCAGGACGCCTACAACCTGCACAAGCCGGTGCTGGGTATCTGCTACGGCATGCAGATGCTGAACGTGTACAACCAGGGAACGCTCATCCAGCACCTGGAGTCGCCAGTAAACCATGCCGCTGGGCGCACCGTACCTAAAGCTCACAAAGTGCGGATCGATCCCTTCTCGCGGCTGGCCGGCCTGCTGGTAAGCCAGGAAGAGACTGGCATCGGGCCGCTGGAGTTGACGGTCAACTCCAGCCATCACCAGGCCGCGGACCTGGTGGGCGACGGCCTGCGCGTGGCGGCGCGCTGTCCTGACGATGGCATCATCGAGGCAGTAGAAGGCGTCTCGCCCGACCACTGGGTGGTCGCGGTGCAATGGCATCCGGAGCGGTCGTACGATGACGACCCGCACTCGCGGGCCATTTTCCGCGCGCTGGTCGAGGCAGCAAAGAATTACAGCGCTCCGGATGCGCGCGGATAGGCGCGGAGCGCAAGGTTCATGGCCCAAGACGGGATCACTCTTTCGCTCAAGAACAAAGTGGCGGTCGTGACCGGAGGCTCGCGGGGTATCGGGGCGGCCACCGTAAAGATGTTCGCGGCCGCCGGCGCGCGCGTGATGTTCAGCTATCAGAAGAACAAGCGCGCCGCCGACGAAGTGATCCGCGCCTGCGACAAAGAGAACTGCGCGGCCATGCAGGCCGACCTCGGCGATACCGCGGGCGCGAAGAAGCTGATCGACGCCGCGGTGCGGCGCTTCAGACGGCTCGACATCCTGGTCGCCAACCACGGCACATGGCCGCCGCAGGATGTGCCGGTCAGCGAGATGAGCGACGTGCAGTGGCGGCGCACGGTGGCCGTCAACCTGGACAGCGTTTTCGGCCTGGTGAAACACACAGTGGCCCAGTTGAAGAAGCAGCGCTCGGGCGGCCACATCGTGCTGGTGAGTTCGACCGCCGGACAGCGCGGCGAGGCCTACCATTGCGATTACGCCGCCACCAAGGGCGCGGTGATCAGCATGGTAAAGGGCCTCTCGACCGAGCTGGCGCCGGATGGCATCTACGTGAACTGCGTGGCGCCGGGTTGGGTGGATACCGATATGGCTGCCCCAGCGCTCACCGACTTGGAGATGCGCCGGCGCGTGCTGGAGAAGATCCCGCTAGGACGCGTGGCCACGCCGGAGGAGATCGCGGTGCCGATCCTGTTTCTGTGCACCGAGCACGCCGGCTTCATCACCGGCGAGATCTTCAATGTCAACGGGGGCGCGGTGCTGGTGGGATGACGCCGTTGCAGCTAGAAAGCCCTTTCCGAGTCCAGCAGGATGGTTACTGGGCCGTCGTTCACCAGTTCGACCTCCATCATCTCCTGGAAGCGGCCGGTTTCGCAGCGCAAGCCGGCGGCACGCAGCTTGTCTACGAAATATTCGTAAAGCCGGCGTGCCTGCTCGGGGCGCGCGGCCGCGTCGAACGAGGGGCGCTTGCCCCGGCGCACGTCGCCGAAAAGCGTGAACTGCGAGACTGCGAGCACGGCCCCGCCGATTTCGCCGACGGCGCGGTTCATGCGCCCGGCTTCGTCGTCGAAGATGCGCAGCCCGGCGATCTTTTCGGCGAGATAGTCGGCAGCCGCCTCGGTATCGCCCTGGCCAACGCCGACGAGCACCAGCAACCCTGGCCCGACCTCGCCGGCGGTCTCGCCGGAGACGGTCACGCTAGCCCGCTTCACGCGTTGCACAACAGCGCGCATGAGGAGATTTTAACCACGACGACATGGGTTCCTCCCTGGGAATTCCGGTGGCACCGGAGGTGAGCTTGGGGAAATAATGACCCAGGCGCAAGAGCGGTTTTGCCGATGCCGGTTCCCTCGCAATCCGAAGTATCCGTCCACCAGACAAATGTCCCGGCGACGGCGGGCGTATACACGGCCCTTTACGACGGCCAGTGTGAAATCTGCCAGGCTTTTGTCTCGTGGCTGCGGGTGCTGGACAAACGTCATCGAGTCACCTCTACGCCGATCAGCGCCGAAGCCCTACAGCAGCTTGGCAAGGAGCTCGATCTGACCGCCTGTTTGCGCCAACTACATGTCATCCGCCCGGAGGGACGCATCGAAGTCGGATGGGATGCCGTGGCCTGTTTAGCTCGGCTCTTCCCGGCCACGTGGGTGATCGGCACGCTGGGCAGGATCCCGCCATTTCGGCAACTCGGGAGACTGGCCTACGGTTTTGTTGCGGCAAACCGCTATTCCCTGAGCAAGTGTCGCGGAGGCGCGTGCAGCGTGGCTCGTCCAGCGCTGGTACGACGCCGCGCAACTCTTGGGGCTTTCTGGTCCTGTTACACCTTGGGACTGTTGCTGCGGCTGCCTCTTGTGATCTGGACAGCACTGGCCGACGCCTGGGGCCGCGTGAGAATCTTTTTCAGCACGTGGGGCAGGAGGTTAGACCTGCTGCACGGGAAGCTTACGATCCTGTTTCTGTCTGGTCCCTGCCCTAACCTCGTTCCCCTGATCTTTGGAGAGCTGTTCACTGCCCTGCTGTACGACGGCGTGGCCATCGATCCAGGGTCGCCCAAAATGCGTGCCTCTCTCCGGCGGCATTTGCGGGGCATCAGGCCGGGAACGATCCGCGCGGTTGTTGGCACGCATCATCACGAGGAGCATATAGGCAACCTGGACTGGCTCGCCGGGCAGGCAGGTGTGAAGGCACACGTACCGGAGAAAACGGCAAGGTTGCTACAGCCGCCGTCACGCCTTCCCTTCGCACGAAGACTGATTATCGGCCAGCCGCCCGCTTTGAACGCCACGGCGGAATTCCTGGAGTCGTACATTCCGACCGCGCACGGACGCCTACAAGTCATCAATACTCCCGGGCATTGCGACGATCACGTCTCGTTGTACGATCCTGAAGAGAAGGTGCTGCTAGCCGGGGACGCGTTCATGGGGGCATACTTCGCAACGCCCAACCCGGATGTGGACAGCCGGATTTGGGTCGAGACGCTGGAACGCCTGCTGGAGCTGGACATCGAAATCCTGGTCGAAGGACACGGCCATATCCACACCCTCCGGCCCGATATACCGTTTATCAGGGGAGTGGTGACACGTGAGGATCCTCGAGCCGCGATCGAGGAAAAGCTGCGGTATCTGCGTTGGGTGCGGGAGCAGGTCGAATCCGGCTTCCGGGAAGGTATGCCGGTGGGCGCGATCGAAGCCACCTGTTTCCCGTGGGGCAAACGCCGCGCCTGGGAAACGTTTGCCAACGATGAATTGATACGAGCACTGACGCTGGGCCACTTCTCACGCACCGAACTTGTCCGCAGCTTCGTTCGCAGCAGGGAATCGGTGCTGCCCGTGGTCTACGAGGTGCGCTTCCACGAGAGGCCGCCAACTGACGGCAGAGATGGCTGACCTCTACGCTTTACACAGGTTCGCGCCCGCAAGTACACTGGTCGCTCTGTGAGATGACTTCGGAGGTCAAGCTTGCCATGGCGGATGTGAAGGCGAAAGCCAACGTAGCAGAAAAGATAAAGCAGATCGTTTCGGAGCAGTTGGGGGTGGACGAGGGTGAGGTCACTCCCACCGCGTCGTTCGTGGATGACCTGGGGGCGGATTCGCTAGACACGGTCGAACTTGTCATGGCCTTCGAAGAGGCCTTCGAAATCGAGATCCCGGACGAGGACGCAGAGAAGATCCGCACCGTCCAGGATGCCGTTACCTACGTGGAAAAGAAGCTCGGCTAAACGGCCCCGACAGCCCGGGCAGCGCGGGTTCCGTTGAGCGACCGCGCGGCTTTGGGGCGAATGGCTCTGGTTTGCACGGCTTTGGACCACACCTCAAGGAGAAAGTGACCGATGGCAGCTGTCGAGGAGAAAGTAAAGCAGATCATCGTCGAGCAACTGGGCGTGGACGAAGGCGAGGTCACACCCAATGCCTCTTTCGTAGACGACCTGGGTGCCGACTCGCTGGACACGGTCGAACTGGTGATGGCCTTCGAGGAGGCCTTCGATATCGAGATCCCTGACGAGGAGGCGGAGAAGATCCGCACCGTCAAGGACGCCGTGGACTATATCGGCAAGCACGCCAAGGGCAGCAAATAAGCGCCATCAGCCCGGCCGCAACGCAGCGAGGAACCGGACTTTGAACCGTCGCGTCGTGATCACAGGTGTGGGGCTGATCTGCGGCGTGGGGAGCACCAGCGAGGAGACCTGGCGCAACCTGCTGGCCGGCAAGAGCGGCATTGCCCGCATCACCTCCTTCGACCCTGCCGATTTCGCCTGCCAGATCGCCGCCGAAGTGAAGAACTTCGACCCCTTCCAGTTCATCGAGAAAAAAGAAGTCAAGAAGATGGGCCGGTTCATTCACCTGGCCCTGGCCGCGGCCGACGAGGCCATGAGGATGTCGGGCCTCGAGGTCGCGCCCGAGACCGCCGAGCGCGTGGGCGTGCACATCGGCTCCGGCATCGGCGGCTTCGACGTCATCGAACGCGAGCATTCGGCGCTGCTTCAGGGCGGCCCGCGCAAGATTTCGCCGTTCTTCATCCCCGCTTCCATCGTCAATCTGGCGGCCGGGCACGTGAGCATCCGCTATGGGGCGAAGGGACCGAACGAGGCTGCCGCCACCGCATGTACCTCGAGCGCGCACTCGATCGGCGACAGCTTCAAGATCATCGCCCGCTGCGACGCCGAGGTGATGATTGCCGGCGGCAGCGAGGCCGCCGTCACACCCATGGGCGTGGGTGGGTTCGCGGCCATGCGCGCGCTCTCTACGCGCAATGACGAGCCGGAGCGCTCCAGCCGTCCCTGGGACGCCGATCGCGACGGTTTCGTGGTGGGGGAAGGCGCCGGTATCCTGGTGCTGGAAGAGCTGGAGTTCGCGCGGCGGCGCGGCGCGAAGATCATCGCCGAGATCATCGGCTACGGCATGAGTGGCGACGCTTACCACATTACCCAGCCGGCTGAAAACGGCGATGGTGGCTACCGCGTGATGGTCAACGCCATGCACGACGCAAAGATCACGCCTGAGCAGGTGGGATACATCAATGCCCACGGCACCTCGACCCCTATCGGCGACCGCCTCGAAACCATCGCCATCAAGCGCGCCCTGGGCGAGCACGCCAGGAAGGTGGCGGTAAGCTCCACCAAATCCATGACCGGGCACCTGCTGGGCGGCGCCGGAGGCCTGGAGGCTGGCATCACCGTGCTGGCGCTGCGCGACCAGATCCTTCCGCCGACCATCAATCTCGAGCGTCCCGATCCGGAGTGCGATCTGGACTATGTGCCCAACACCGCCCGCAAGGCCGACGTGGAAGTCGCGCTGAGCAATTCGTTCGGCTTCGGCGGTACGAATGGGTGCCTGGCGTTCCGTCGTTGGACAGAACAGGTTTAGCCCGCGCGGTGGTCATTCGTCGACCAACAAGCTCCCACAGAAAACCAATCCGTCTTCCGTGACATCTCACCACGGGGAGGTGAGGATATATGCCCAAGTGGGTATGCTTGTCTGCGCTTCTGGCGCTCTGCATTCCTGTGAGTCTGTCGGCCTCGTCAAAGGTTCACAAGAAGCAATTCAAGATCACTGAACCTACGCAGGTGCGCAACGTCGTGCTCGCGCCAGGGCATTATGAAGTGACTTGGACGCGGATGGGGACGAATGTTCCAGTCACGATTTACCGCCATAAGAAAATCGTGGTTGCCGTGCCGGATGCATCCGTCGTCGAAGAAGAAACTCCGTATAACACTGGCGCTCTCGTCACGGAGAAAAATCTGAATGGGGCCCAGGAGCTGAAGGAAATCGAGTTCTCCAAGGTGGCAGTGATGCTTCCACCGCATCCCTAGGTCAAGCCTTAGCGCGAGACCGACCGTCAAGAAAACGAGGGCGCGGTTCAAACCCGCGCCCAATCTAATTAGCCAAAACCCGTCCTGCGCTAATATTCCGCCGCCGGCGCTTTCTTTTGCTCGTTTTCGCTTTCTTTCTGCCAGCACTTCATTTTGCGATCGAGCGTCCGCCGCGCCTCATCCATGGCGCGCTGAATCTCTGCCCTGTCCACGTAGAGCGCTTTCCGCGCGTTCTCCAGGGCTTTGCGCCCTTCCTCAAGACCCATGGCGCGCGCACGTTCCAGCTCCGGCCGCAGTTGTGCGAGTTCCGTCCGTAACTGCTCCATTTCCAGATCCAGGTCGAGATCCAGGTCCACCACCGCGGAGGGAACGCGCAGCGAAGAGTGGTTGCGGCTTGATTCTGTAAGGCTGATAGTGAGGTTCTGCTCGCGGCGGTCGCGGACGATGCCTACTGTCAGCTTGCCGGAGCGGTTGGCACGGACGGCCGAGCGCCAATCGCCGCGGTCGGAGATCTTCTGGTTGTTCACGCGCACGATCACGTCGCCCGCCTTGAAGCCGGCGACCTTGGCGGGTGTGCCTTCCTCCACAGATTTCACCAGCACCCCTTCGCCGTTCTTCACGCCGAAGTACTCGCCGAGCTGCGGCGTCAAGTTGTCCACCAGCAACCCGTAGGCTGAACCGGTGCGGACGGTCACGTCCATCGCTGGTATCGCAGGTATGGGAGGAATGGGCGGGACCGGAGGGATTTCGTGCGCCTCAAGCTTCTTGGGGTACTGGGCAAAGTACTCTTTCTTGTCTGCCAGTTGCAGCGAGATAGTCAACGGCTGGCCGTCGCGGCTGATAAGCAACTGCACGGTGCGGCCGGGAGGTGTTTCATGGATCAGACGCCTCAGTTCCTCCGTTCCCTGGACCTTGCTCCCGTTGAACTCCAGGATGACGTCATGTTCCTTCAGGCCGGCTTTCCCCGCGGGCGCGTCGTGGTCCACCATGGTGATCTCGGCGCCGCGCTCCTCTTGCAGCTTCAGCGCCGCCATGCGGTCGCGCGTCACTTCCTGGATGTCAATCCCCATATAGGAACCGTAGACCTCTCCGTAGCCCGGGAAGGGCGGGGGCCCGGCAGCCGAGACGCCTTCCGCTACCGCCGGAACAACAAGCAGCGCCAACAGCAGAACTAGGGAAAATGATTTCAGCATACCGATACCCTCTGCTTAAGGAACAGGAGGCAGGAAGCAGCGGCCCTTTCTGCATCCTGCCTCCTGCGTCCTGTTTTCATCTTTTTCCTCGCCGCAACTCGATGTTGCCGGCGGTGGTGCGAATCTTCAGCAGCGGTCCGCCGCCATTGATGGCGCCCTGGCCGTAGATCTCGCGCGGGCCCCATTCGCCGCCCTCCTGCGTGACCTTCACCTCCGCGAAATCCGTGATCATTTTGTGTCCCATGGCGGCGTCGATGGTGGCGCGCACGGTGACGGGGAGGTCTGGCGGCAGGTACACGATCACATCGCCCACGCTGGTCTCCAGATACGATTCGCTGAAGTTGCCCTTGCCGGCGATGAATTCAGCATAAATCGGGCCGGCCGCGGTCTTGGCGGTAACGCCGTGGGTAAGGCCGTTCAGATGGATGCCACCGCCGGAGGTGGTGGCGCGCACCACGCCTTTGGCAGAGGCCAGCCGAATGCTCCCCCCGGAGGTCTCCAAAGTGGCGCCACCGCCCACGTCTCCAACTTCCACGCTACCCCCGGCCGTGGAGGCCCGCAGATCACCGTTGCACTTTCTCACCTGAATGCTGCCGCCGGCGGTGGATAGATAAGCGCTCTGCGTGGCGGAGCCCACTTCGATGCTGCCTCCTGCGGTCTCGGCGTGGATCTTTCCGTTGACCGAACGGATGTTAATGCTGCCCCCGGCAGTCTGCAGTTTCAGGTCGCCCCCGACGTTGCCCACGTCGATGCTGCCGCCCGAGGTTTCCGCCCTTACCACGCCGCCGATATCGCTGATGCGCATGCTGCCGCCGGCCGTCTCCGCCTCCACCCGCCCGCCAATGTTGGCCACCTCCACGCTGCCGCCCCGCGTCTCGATCTTGGCGAGGGAAAGATCGCGCGGAACATTGACGGTGATGTCCACCGAAAGCTTCTCCGAACCGGAGCATTCACCCTCCAGCACCGCGAAGTCGCCTTTTTGATAGCCGTGAACCGAGAACAACTCAAACTGACGGCGGGCATGGCTCTCCGAACCCGAGTTCAGACGCTTGCGCACCGTATAGGTGATTCCCTGGGGAGCGCCACCGCGCACCGTGACCGCTCCGAAATCCGTGGCCACTTTCAGGTTGCGAAGCGAGGGCAGCGACCCGGTGACCACTTCGACCCAGCCGTTGCCGGAGCGCATGACTTGCGTGTCTTGCGCCCACAGCGGTGCCACCCAGGCGGCCAGGGCCAGCAGCACCGCGAGTTGATAATGACGTTTCAATTCAACTGTTCCTTTCTGCGATAAGACAAGCCCGCTATTAATCAATCTCCGGGATAGTAGCCAGCACGCGCTGGGATTCCGACCGGATGAACTTGCTCTTGTCCCGCGACAACTGCTGCAGCGTCTGGCGTACCGCCGCGTCCGCTTTGACCGACTTCAGCAACATGATTGCCTCGGAGCGCACGCCGGGATTGGAGTCGTTGAGCAGCGCCTCCAGCACCGCGTTACGCACAGAGGTATCGTTCTGGACGTAAGGGCCAAGGCCATCCAGGGCCTTCAGGCGCACGCCAGGATTGGCGTCATAGCGCAAGGCGAAGATGAGCGCGTCGCGCACCTGGCGGTCCTCCGGCCGCTGCGCCAGCAGGTCCACCGAGTCCATGCGAACGCCGGCATTGTAGTTGCTGCGCGCCGCAAACAACAGAAGCTGCTGGATGCGCGGATCGTCAATCGACCCCTCCACCTTCTCGGGCTGAACTGTGTCGTACTGAATCTCGACCCGCCGGGAGCCAGGGTCAGGAATGATGGACTTGATGCCGGCGATGGAGGCCTGAGAGAGCGGAAGAGTCATCTTCGGAGTCTGAGTGATGTCGGAAGGCTTGTTCACCAGCTTATAGCTGGCCATCACGCCGCCGCCGAAGCCGATCATCAGCAGCACGGCCGCCAGAGCGGGAGCGAAGCGGACCTGGTGCAACCATCCAGCCAGGTCCAGCGTCCAGCGCCAGCGGTGCGAAGGCTCCGCCGACTCCAAAGCTTCAGAAAGCCGCATTCGCGAAGCCGCCAGCAGGTTGGGCGCAGGCTCAGCCGCGGGGAGGACTTCGGTCATCACTCCGCGAAACTCGCGCGCCGACCTCAGCTCCGCCGCGCAGCCGACGCAGCGCTCCGTGTGCTGTTCCAGCTCGTGGCGAGCGTCGTCCGGCAACTCGTCATAGATATAAAGCGTGATGTTTTGCTTTACCCAATCGCAGTTCATAGGACACCGCCTTCACAACTCTCACAATTGAGCCATTGATTCAATTCCTTACCTCATGTCCGCCAGCGATCCGCGCAGTTTCTGGGTGGCGCGGAACAGCGTGTTCTTGGCCGTCTCTTCCGTCGTCTTCAGAACTTCTCCGATGGTGCGCAGCTTTAGCCCCTGATAATGCTTAAGCTCGAACACCATGCGTTCCCGCGGGGTCAGCCGCTCCAGCGCCCGTCCGATGCGGTTGCCTAGCTCACGGCGCATCAGATCACGCTCGGGGTCGGCGCCCGGACGCCCGTCCGGCGTCTGCTCCAGCAGGCTGTACTCGTTGCCTTCGGCATCGGTCGCCACCGGCGAGTCTTCTTTGCGCACCGTCCGCTTGCGCAGGTGATCCAGGCACAGGTTGGTGACGATGCGGTAGATCCAGGTGTAGAACGAGCATTCGAAGCGGAAACTACCCACGTTGCGGTAGGCCTTGAGGAACGCTTCCTGATAGATGTCCTGCGCATCCTGCTCCGAACCCGTCAAATGCAGCGCCAGGCGCAACACCGCCCGGTCGTACTGCCGCACCAATTCCTCGAAGGCAACGCGGTTTCCCCGCTGCGCCTCGCGGATCAAGGTGCTGTCGTCATTACGGCTCAGAGATTGGGTGACCATGTCTTCCCGGCGAGAGAATGGAGTTCCGCGCTTGCTCTCGCCGCCCGCTAAGGTCTTCCCGCCCCAGAACGCCAAGCCACTCCAGTTTATGCTCCGGGGCTGGGGGCAGCCCGCTACCGAATCGGCTGGCATGTTTTTCTCCTGAACCTGTGTCGGGCGCGCCCCGCAACGCCCGGACTAACTAGCTCGCTACCATCGTTTTGGACGGCTCAGGGAGGCTTCCGTGAGCAGGAATTATACGGGCAGGAGGCGGAGAACGGGCGGGGGCGCTGATAGCTGCCGACTCGCGTTATCCAGGATGGACAAATGGGCGAGCGCACAGGGAAGCAGCGGTTTCACGCGCTCAGCCTCAGCCCTTCCTCAGCCCCGTCCACCCTTCGGCGACAACGATCGAATCCCCCGGGTTCTGGGTGTCGTACTTGACCGAGGTGGCGAGGCCCAGGCGGCAGGAATAGAGGTCCACCAGGTGGCGCAGGTAGGTGATATCTTGCGACGCCTCATAGGTGACGCCGGCCACGTCGTATTGGTAGATCAGCATCTGCGCCCCGCCGCGCCCGTCGAGCTGGATCTCCTGGACATCAAGAATATTGCCGTCGGCGATGCGGCCGTGCTGGCAGATGCGCTGCCGCCGCTCCCGCTCGTGGTCTTCCGGCGTTTTGCGCCGGCGCCGGGCCAGCAGCCCAACCACCAGCACCAACAGTCCAGCCCCGCCAAGGATCACCGGGTAGTGGCGCAAAAGACTCATGGCCCTGACTGGCATGTGAGCCCAATCTACTACGAACAGAGGATGGGAGACCACCGGGATTTCCTCAATGACTGCCCTGCGACTCTCGACTACGTCTTCAGCTTATCCCAATCCTTTGGGAACGCCGTAAGCCCCTTGTCGGTGAGCGGGTGGTTGACGCGGATCTCTTTGATGTTGGCGGTGTCGAGGAAGAATTTCATGGCAACACCATTCCGGGTTGATTCATTGACTCATTGATTCATTGATCCATTGGGCCTGGGTTTCAATGAATCAATGACTCAATGAATCAATGCCTCAATGAATCAATGGCTCAATTACTCAATCACCCGATTCCTCAGCGTCCCGATTCCTGCGATGCTGACTTCCATCACGTCTCCGGGTTTCACCGGACCCACGCCCGCGGGGGTGCCGGTGGCGATCACGTCGCCGGGCAGCAGTGTCATGAACCGGGCACACCAGCGAATGATGTAGTCCAGCGGGAAGATGAAGTCAGCGGTGTTCCCGTGCTGCTTGAGTTCGCCATTGACGCGAGTCTCCAGAATGACGCCTTTCCATGGGTCGAGCTCGTCGCTCACCAGCGGACCTACCGGACAGGAGGTGTCGAAGCCCTTGGCGCGCCACCACTGCCCGTCTTTTTTCTGCAGGTCGCGCGCGGTCATGTCGTTGAGGCAGGTGTAGCCGCGGATGTAGCTGCGCACGTCCTCATCGCCGACCACGTTGCGGCATCGCTTGCCGATCACTACCGCCAGCTCGCCTTCGTAGTCCACCCGCTCGGAGATGGGTGGATACACCACACTCTCCTCCGGCCCGATGATCGATGAGGGTGGCTTGAAGAAGACCAGCGGCTCGGCAGGGGGCTCATTGCCGAGTTCGCGGGCGTGCTCGCGGTAGTTGCGCCCCACGCAGATGATCTTCGATGGCGTCACCGGCGCCAGCAACCTGGTGCCCGCCAGCGGCAGGTGCGTCATGGTGGGGTGAAACTCGGCGCAGAGAGGGTCGCTGGGGTGGGAGAAAGCGATCTGGTTGATCACCTCGTGCCCGGCCACCGTCTCGATGATGCCGCAGTGGATGCCATCTTCGGTCTGGAACCGGCAGTATTTCATCGGATCGGCAAACACAGTATCTTAAATGCTGGCACGCCGTTCCTGCACGGGATTCATAGCACCCAACCCACTACCGCCGCTCCGATCACCAGCCATGCCGAGTTGACCCGGAACCGGAACAGCAGGATGGCGCTGACCAGCGCGATGGCCACGGTGGTCACGTCGATTATTGCCGCCCGGCCCAGTTGCCACGCGACCACTCCCATCAGTGCCAGCGAGCCGACGATGACTCCGTCCAAAAATGCGCCCGCGATTGCTGAGCGGCGAATCCTCGGTATCAGGGGCCCGCTGGCAGCGACGAGAATGAATGCCGGCAGGAAGATGGCTACGGTCGCGACAGCGGCGCCCCGCGTGCCGCCGACGATGTACCCGATGAAGGTTGCGGTGGTAAACACCGGTCCCGGCGTCACCTGTCCGACCGCGACCGCGTCGAGAAGCTGTTTCTCTGTCAGCCAGTGAAGGTGGTCCACGAAATCGGAGCGCAGGAAGGCGAGCAGCACGTAGCCGCTGCCGAAGAGCACCGAGCCGATCTTCAGGAACGTGAGGAAGAGGCGCGAGAGCCCGAAGGGAACCGCATCCGGCTTTGACGCGGCCGCTGCCATCGGCGCCAGCAGGAGGACCGCCGCTTTATGGTGCGTGCGGGCCAGCACCGGAGCAGCAGCCGCGATCCCGGCCACGGCCAGGAGCACCAGTTCGCGCGTGTGCAGGAAATAGGCGACAACGCAGATGACGCCGATCACAGCCAGCCAAACGCTCTTCACCGCCGACCGGCCCAGGCTCCAGAACGCCTGTGCCACCACCGCGATGACCACGGGCTTGACCGCGTAGAGGATGTGCTCCACCCGCGGAAGAGATCCATATCGCACGTAGACCGCCGCGATCACGGAAACCAGAACGGCCGCAGGCACGATGAAGCAGCAGCCTGCGACTATGAGTCCCGGCCATCCGCGCTTGCTGAAGCCGATGTGGATGGCCATCTCCGTCGAGCTGGGCCCGGGGATAAGGTTCGACGCGCCCAGACGGTCGAGGAATTCCTGGCGGGTAAGCCATTTCCGGCGGCGGACGAATTCGTCCTCCATCATGGCGACATGGGCGGCGGGCCCGCCAAACGCGATTGTCCCCAGCTTGAGGAACAGCAGCGCGATCTCAGCCAGTGAGACCGGCTTCTCATTGACACCCGCCGCAGCCTCAGACGTTCGGTCCATACGCTTTCCCCAAGTGCGAGTCGGGTGATTTTGCCCCTACGCCGACGATGAGCAAGAACACCAGGCCCAGAACCATGCAAAAGTCAGTTCGGCCTTCGCAGGTCAGAAGCCAAAGCCCTGCATCTTGCCCGGAAGAGGCTCAACCGTAAGTCTCGACTGCCCCTCGGCGTTCTTCGAGCCCCAGGTCCAGTAGAGTCCCAAATATGCAACCGTATGCGAGTCACCCTCAACACTGTGGCCAACTGTGAACAGCAGGCTGAAGTTCTGAGTGAAGTTGTAAAACCCGCCGACATTCACAATGTGGCTGTTGCCAGTGGCAACGCTCTCGCGACCCGGATTGAACCACTCAGCACCGAGGGTGACCTTCTTGCTCAGTTCGCGCTGCACCTCCCATCCGAAGAAAGGGTGGTCGCGCATGCCGGCCGCATGATTGATGACGTAACCGCCTCCACCGTAGCTGGTCCAACGGCCCCAGCTCTTCTGCAGCCACACCGGAAGTTTGGCCCACAGTTGTCCGTTGCCAAGACCGCGCTGACGGTCGCCTGTGGGTAACTCCAGCATCACGAAGGTGCCGATCTGCGGCCGCTTAGGGGTTTCCTGGACGAAACGGTATTTGGCTCCCACCTCCATGTCACCGAAACCATAAGCCGTCTGCCCTTCGGTCGGAACCAGGAGTTGCGCCGGCGCAATCACGTGCAACTGAAGGTTCGGTGCTGCTCCGATGTTGAACTCAAAGGCAGGAACTGCAGCGCCATACCCGTCCGAAGCGCGGTCCAGTATTGAGAACAAGTAAGCTTCGTAATGACGAAAGGGAACCGGCTCGGGATCGTCGGTCAGGAATGGCGGGCCTGCCCATGCATCTGGGGCGGGGAAACAAATCCAGAGAGTGAACAGCAGTAACAAACGGTTCGCCATCAAGGGGCGCTCTCCGGACAGCGCTGAAGCGCATATAATAGACTGACAAGCATAGATCGAAAGACGATATCGATTTCCGATAATATACGATGACAACGCGATCAAGCAAGTCCGGCAGCCACCCCGAACTCTATAGCGGGCTGGTGCGGCTCCACATCCTGCACCACGCCTCGCAGGAGGAGATATTTGGGCTCAGTATCATCGAGGAACTCTCGCGTCACGGATACAGGCTCAGTCCAGGAACGTTGTACCCGCTCCTGCACGGACTGGAGGAGAGGGGACTGTTGCGCTCCCGTAAACACGCGGTCGCGGGCCGGATCAGACGCTTCTATCGCGCCACTACCGCTGGGGAAAGGGCCCTGCTCGAAGCGAGGGACAAGGTGCGTGAGTTGTTCGGTGAGCTCTTCGAGGAAGCCTCGAGAGCGCATCGCAGAAGCTAGTGGTTTCGCCGCAGATCAGCCCTACTGCTGGACTTCCTCGGACGCCTCCTGCGACCTGCCGCTCTCGTTTCCTCGCACATCCACCGCGCTGACCGAATAGAAGTAGCGATGTCCCGGCTGCACGTCGATGTCCCGATAGGTCGGCGCCTTCACCAGTTCGCGGTTGATCTTCGCCGGCGCCGCGCCTTCCTCATGGCGATAGACGTTGTAGCCGGCGAGGTCGGATTCCGTATTGGGCGCCCAGCTCAGGTCGATGAACGGCTGCTGGGGCGTTCCCGCAGAGACAGCCTGCAAGCCCGTCGGCACCGCCGGCGGGAAGATGTCGTGAACGAAAACGTGAAGTTCCGGAGAATCAGCGCCCTCCACCGTTCCGCCGACCTCACCCTTGGGATTCAGCATCGTGGTTTCGATGTCAGCCCAGTAAACGTATTCGTGCTCCCATTCCGCGCCTGTATCCAGCACGTTCAGATTTGGCTGTACCAGACGGGGAGACGCAAAGGCGCCCGCGGTGGAGATCTCAAGAGGCGCAGCCGCCGGCTTGCTCGTATCACGCCGGAAAAGGCGCCAACGGTAATGCAGCCGGTCCGCCGGCAGGCCTGGTGAAAGCACTTGCATTTCATCGAGGGGCACTACCCATGAGATCACAACGCCTTTGGCGGTCACTTCTCCCAGCAGCCTGGTGGGCGGCGGGAGGGTCGGCGCCAGAGGCACGGTCACCTGATTCGACAATCCGGCGCTGCGCCCGCGCGTGTTCTCTACTTCAACCGCGTAACTGATCAAACCAAGTGAGTGCGCATCTTGAAGTTGCTTTGGCAGCGCATCGGTGAAGTTCGCGGCAGCTCCGAGCGGCGTTTGCTCCGGCGGCAGTGTTCCCACGGTTTCCACGCACTCCGCCGCCAAAACCCGGTCCACGGCGCGGCAGATGCGCGTAGCGCCCAAATGCTTGATGCGGGTACGGTCGGTGGTTTCTCTCGGCGTAGTCCAGGTCAGCGTGACCCGGTCGCCTTTGCGTGTGGCCTGCAGGTTCTGCACCGCACGTGGAAGCTCGAGCGAGGGAGGCTGCGGCGCTCCCGGTATTCCGCAGGCCACTAGCACGATCAGAGCGAGGAGCGCCGCGAGCGTGAGCAGTCTGGATGGCATGAAAGGGCCCATCAGGGTAGCAGAAAAATCGCGCAGCGATCAGCACTTGCCGCGCAAAGACTCAAGGGCTCAATTCGTAGACCGTCTTTCCTCCCACCACCGTCCTGAGCGCCCGCGTCTTCAGGATCTCCGGCGCCGGCGCCTTGGTGATGTCCCGGTCGAGCACTACAAAATCGGCCAGCATGCCGGGCTGGAGTAATCCTTTTTCGCGCTCGGCGAACTCAGCATAGGCCGCGCCGGTCGTATAAGCGGCAATGGCCTGGTCGATGGTCAGCTTCTCCTCGGGGAAATACGGCTGCTTGCCATCCTCGCGGCAGCGGGTCACTGCCGCGTACAGGCCGCGGAGCGGGGCAATCGGCTCGACCGGATAGTCGGTCCCGAATGCCAGCGGAACACCTGCATCCAGAAATTCCTTCCAGGCGTAAGAGTGGCGGGCCCGCTCGTTACCGAGGCGCGCTTCCGCCCACCGCATGTCGGTCAGCAGATGGTTGGGCTGCATGGAAGCGATTACTCTCAGTTCCTTGAAACGCCTCACCTGCTCCTGCGTGGTGACCTGGGCGTGCTCGATGCGGAAACGAAAGCCCTGGGATGGGAGATTGCCTCGCTGGCGGGCATCGCGTTCGACGGCAGCGAAGGCATCGAGCGCCATTTGTACGGCAAGGTCGCCGATGGCGTGAAAGCCGAGCTGGAAGCCGGCCCGCACCCGCTCGACCGCCATCCGGTCCAGCTTTGTCTGGTCGTAGCGCGCAAGGCCGGTGTTGCCGGGATCATCGGCGTAGGGCGCCAGCATGGCCGCCGTGCGCGAACCGAGAGAACCATCCATGAAGCCTTTCAGCATGGTGGTGCGCAGCAGGCTGTCGCTCTGCGGATGGTGGGAGCGGTGCGCCTGGAGCAGCTCCAAGGGCGCATTGAAAGGCAACCACTCGGCGATACGCATGGTTAGCTTCCCCTCGCGCTCCAGGTCCTCAAAGATCAGGAAGTCGTCCCACACGGAATTGTCCTGGACTGAGGTAATGCCCCATCGCGCGGCCTCAGCCAGGGCGAGTTCCAGCGCGCGCCGCCTTTGCGCGGGCGACGGCGGAGGAATCCTGGCAAGAAGGTCGTCCTTCACCGTCTCCCTCAGGATCCCGGTGGGCTCACCCTGTGCGTCGCGGTCGATCTTGCCGCCCGGAGGATCAGGCGTGGATCGTGTGATGCCGGCGAACTTCAGCGCGGCCGAGTTGGCGACCGAAATGTGGCCGTCCACGCGGGTGAAGACTGCCGGATGGTCGCCCGTGACCGGATCGAGGTCCTGCCGGGTGGGCAGCTTCTGCCCGGGCCATAGCGTTTCGTCCCAACCGCGACCCGTGAGCCAGTCTCCCGCCGGCGTAACCTTGGCGCTGGCGACAATGCGCTCCAGCATCTCGTCAAGCGAGCGGGCGCCCGCCAGTTCGACATGCAGCTTCTCGAAACCGCCGTTGGCCAGGTGAACATGCGCGTCATTGAATCCGGGCATGACGAAGTGCGCGCCCAGATCCACCACTCGGGTGTACTTGCCCTTGAGCTTGCGGATCTCAGCATCCGAGCCAACGGCGACAATGCGGTCGCCGCGCACAGCGATGGCCTGTGCGCGCTGGCCTGCGATGCCTGTGTAGATGTCGCCGTGCAGAAAGATGATGTCAGCCTGGGTTGTCTTTTCCGCGCCACCAGCGTTCACAGCGATACCCGGAAACAGGAAAAGCAATAGGAGACAGGAAAGAATTCGCGCCAATCCGTGGCAATCCGTGGCAAGAGGGTCCTTCATTTCACGCCGGCGAGCGCCAGCACCGCGAGCAGCGCGCGCTTCAATCCCAGGTCGCGCTCGGCCGGGTCGTACCATTCCTGCAAGGTGTGGGCGCCGCCGCCGGTGCCTCCGGCGCCGATGGAGATGGCCTCCCGTCCCAGCGAGAGCGGGATGTTGGCGTCGGTGGAAGCGCGGTGTGGCCGTGCGCGGTTACCCAGGTGGGCGTCCACGGCGTGGATCACGTGCAGGATGCGTGCGTTGGGATCCAGTTCCGCCGCCGGACGGCAGCCGATGAGCTGGATCTCGTAGCTGATCCCCTTGCTGCCGTTGCGCGCCCGCCTGGGGTATTCCGACGCCACCCCCGCCACGGCTTCGCGCAGCGCGCGCTCCACCCGCTCCATCTCCTGCTGCGAAGCGGAACGGATATCCACCCGCATGCTGGCCGACTCGGGGATGGAATTGACGGAAGTGCCGCCGCTGATCACACCCACGTTGGCGCTGATCTTGGGCTCGTCCGGCAGCTCGGTACGGCTGAAGCGGGCGATGGCGCGCGACAGCACCACAATCGGGTTGGGAGCGCCAAAATCGCTCCAGGAGTGTCCGCCGGGACCGTGGATCGTGACCTGGAACCGCCGGCTCCCCAGCGCCTGGGTCACAACGGTGTCAATGGCGGCGCCGTCCAGCACGACCGTAGGTCCAATGCGGTCCTTCCAGAAAGATTCGCAAAAGATGTGCCGCATGCCGCGCAGGTCGCCCTCGCCTTCCTCGCCGACGTTGCCGATGAACAACAGGCCGGCGGAAAGGCGGGCCTTGGCCGCACGCAACGCCGACGCCAGGGCCAGCAGCCCGACGATGCCTGCGCCGTTGTCGGAGATGCCGGGCCCATAGAGGCGATCGCCTTCTCGACGGACGTTCAGCGGGGTGCCGGCGGCGAACACGGTGTCAATGTGGGCGGTGACGGCAACCAGCTTCTGACCAGGATCGGCCGGCGGGCGAACCCCCACCACGTTGCCCACCGCATCCACCTGCACGTCCTCCAGTCCGAGCTCGCAGAAACGTGCGCGCAGCCACTCCGCCCGCGGACCCTCTCCGAACGGAGGCGCGGGAATTGCCGCCACTTCGAGTTGCCAGTCACGCAACTCGGGCTCGTGGGAGCGGAACCACTCCATGGTGGCATGCACTTCGCGCAGGCCGGCAAGCCGGGCGACTTCCTGCTGCACTGCTGTCTGGGCGCCGATGGAGGCGGAAAGGGCCATGGCCGGGATTCTCAATATACAACAGCGCGGCGGTGACGGTCGTTAGTCGTTGGTCGTTAGTCGTTAGTCGTTTGCAACGCCTGGCTGACGACCAACGACCAGCGACGAACGACTCCCGGCAGTGCGGACTGTGCTGTCCTCAGAACCGCTTGACCATCCGGATCTCCGCCCCGTTGCGCTCGAAGCGGACCTCGTCCATCAGTTGGCGGATCATATGCAAACCGCGGCCATGATCGGCGGTCAAGCCGGCACTCTCCAGCGGATTGGCGACGCTCCCCGGATTGAAGCCCGGCCCGGAATCCCGCACAGTGATGATCATCGATGAACCCTCGGCGAGCACCTGGCATTGCACGTTGCGAGAGGGATCGTTCTCACTGCCGTGTTTGACAGCGTTGGCCAGGGCTTCGGTCAGCGCCAGGGCGATCTCATGTTCCTTGCCGGTCTGGCCGTGCAACTGGCACGTGAGGGCGACTACCTTGTCCACAACCTCCGCGATACGGCTGACTTCCGCCGGGATGCTGATGTCCAGCCTGGTCTGTGGTTGAGCCTGGCCCGCGCCCGGCGTGGGGTGGCTGGACATGGTGCGGCCCTCAGGAGGAAGCCCCGTCGCAACAGGCCAGGATCTCCTGTTCGGTCAGCAGGCGGTCGGACTGCTTGGCGCGTTCGAAAATGCGGTTCACCGTTTCTTCCGATGCCGGCAGTCCCTTGCGTTCCAGCCAGAAAAAGATGTTGGACTTGCCGCTCATGGGGCCGATCTCGATCACCTGGTCGAGCCCGAAGAAGTGCGAGGGTACACCCGAATAGACGGTATTTGCCAGTTCAATGTCGTTCTTCCGCAGCGCTTTGATGACGGCGGCGGCGTGCACGCCGGTCGCGGTGCGGAAGGCGTCCTCGCCCACGACGGGATAGTTCCTGGGGATGGGCACGCCGGTGGCACGGGAAACCGCCTGGCAGTAATCCTTCAACCGGGTCAAGTCCTGCTTGTCCCAGGGCTCGACGCCCATCAGCTTCAGGTTCACCAGCATCTGGTCCATTTGGGTGTTGCCGACGCGCTCGCCGATGCCGATGGCGGCGGCGTGCACGCAATCGGCGCCGGCGGCCACCGCCGCCAGCGAGTTGGCGACCGCCAGCCCGCGGTCGCAGTGGCCGTGCCAATCCACGCGGATCTTCTCGCCCGAGGGCTTCACCACTTCATTGATGACGAACTGCACCAGCGCATAAACGCCCATGGGTGTGGCGTGCCCGCAGGTGTCGCACACGACGATGGCCCGCGCCCCGGCGTTGATGGCGGTCGAGTACAAACGCTTGACCGTGGCGGGATCGCAGCGCGAGGTGTCCTCCGTGACGTACATCACCTCCAGGCCCAGCGAGCGCGCGTACTTGACGGCGTTCTCGGTGGTGCGCAGCAGAAAGTCGTCGGTCCAGTCTTCGGTGTAGCGGCGGATGGGGCTGGAACCGATGAAAGTCGCGGCCTCGATGGGGACGCCGGTCTTTTCCACGATCTCGGCGATGGGACGGATGTCGTTCTGGTGAGTGCGCGCAGCACAATTGGCGCGGATCTTCAGGCGCGCGCGGGCAATCTCGCGCGCCAGCGCAGCCACGTGCGCCTGCGCACGCGGGCCCGCGCCCGGCAGGCCCAGGTCGAGGGAATTGATCCCCAGTGCCTCCATCAGGTGGAGGATCTCGATCTTCTCCTCAATAGAAGGATCGCGCACGGAAGGCGACTGCAGACCGTCACGCAGGGATTCGTCGTTGAGCAGGACCGGCCCGCGCGGCGCCAGTTGCTGCGAGGGCGCCTGGTTCCAGTCGTAGATCAGCTCCGATCGGTTCATGCGAGAAACATGCTTCGTGAGGCCTCACGTGTCAGGGCACGACTTTAGTCGTGCCGATAAGCCAGACAAAGAAGCAGCCTTTAGGCCCTGAGGCAGAGTTTCATGCTCAGCGGCTAAAGCCGGGCGTTTTGGTAACGCCAACGGCACGACTAAAGTCGTGCCCTGACACGTTTTCTTCCACGAACAATGTCCGGCTGCGGCCCCCGAACGGCCTACTTCCCATCCTTCGGCGGCACCGTCAGCCCGAAGGTCGAGATCTGTCCCTGGCCCGCCACGTTCAACCCGCTGGGGTCCTCGGGGTTGGGCAGGTAGAGCGTCTTGCAGAATTCGCAACGATAGATCTCGGCGTTCGGCCCGAAAGCCTTCGCTACGTCGCCGCAGGCCCGCTCCTTGACGTCGGCCATGTAATACCAGCGCTTCAAGTGGCCGCCGCACAGCTTGCCCTTGGCGTCCTTCTCGTTGCAGGAGCGTTGTCCCGGCTTCTTGATCTTCACTTTGTGGTTGGGGAGCTGAGGTACTTGCGTCTGAGTCGTCGCCACCAATCTCTCTCCTAGGATGACGTTGCACCCACACCAGTGCACGCTATTTTACTACGGCGGAAGAATGGCAGAATCAATTGCTGTGCTCCTTGCATCCGACGCACAGGGGAATTCCGTCGATGCTGGAAACCGTTCTCAAGCGCTTTGAGGAGCCGGACGAGGTACGGACCTTCGAAAAAGGAAAATTCGAAATCGTGCATATCGGGGGCATGAGCATCGGGCGCGCCACCTACCAGCCCGGATGGAAGTGGTCGGTTCATGTCGGACCCAGCGTAGGCGCGTCGCGCTGCAACGTCGAGCACGTTGGGCTGGTGCTGTCCGGCTGTGCCACAGCGGCGATGGAGGACGGCACCATCCACGAACTCCGCGCCGGCATGCTCTTCTACATTCCACCCGGGCCTCCCGGTCACGATAGCTGGGTGGTGGGCGATGAGCCTTACGTCTCGCTCCACCTTCTGGGCACGGAGAAGTATGCGAGCAAGTAGTTGGAATTCGGAAGAAAGCTCTAAAGTCTTCCGGCCCGGAAGTAAGCTCGCACAGAGCGCAGGCCACCGCTGACGCGCCGCGCCAAGCTGGCAGAGAACAGAAAGTCCACGAACCCTTCCATCTGCCGCGCGAACTCCCCGCCATAGCCGAACCACCAGACCTTGCGCACGCGGGGGAGGAGGTCGGAATCCACATACTTGATCCGGACCATCTCCTCAAGTCCCAAGCGGCCGTGGGCGCGGCCCAGCCCGCTCGATTTCACACCGCCGTGCGGGGCTTCGCTGATGCCAAAGCAACTGATCACATCGTTGACCATGACCGTGCCCGCTTCGATGCGCCGGGCGAGGGCCTCGCCGCGCCGCCGATCGCCGGTCCAGACGCTGGCGGCCAGGCCGAACTCGGAGTCGTTTGCCAGCCGCACCGCCTCGTCGTCGGTGGCAAACGGCATTACCGGCAGGACCGGGCCGAAGGTCTCCTCGCGCATGATCAGCATCTCGTGGGTGACGTCGGCGAGCACGGTGGGCGCGTAGAAGTTCGGGCCGAGTTCGGGCAGCCGCCGGCCGCCGCACAGAACCCGGGCGCCGCGCGCGATGGCGTCCGCTACGTGCGCTTCCACCACCCGCAACTGCTGCTCGTGGATCATGGGCCCGATGTCCGTCTCGGGATCCAGACCGTTGCCCAGATGCAGCTTGCCGGTCTTCTCCACTACCGCGGCGAGGAACCTCTCGTACAAGCTGCGATGGACGTAGCAGCGCTCGACGGAGAGGCACGTCTGACCCGCGTTCATGAATGCGCCCCAGACGGCGGCGCTGGTGACCACATCCAAGTTGGCGTCGTCCAGCACCAGCATGGGATCCTTGCCGCCCAGCTCCAAGAGCACGGGAAGCAGCTTCCTGGCGGCCGTCTCCGCCACGCGCTTACCGGTGCGCACACTGCCGGTGAAGACGATCTTGTCGATGGGCGCTTCCACCAGCGCGGCGCCGGCGCTGCCGTCGCCGACCACGACCTGGAAGATGTCGGGCGGGACGCCGGCCTCATGCAGCAGCGATGCCAGCTCCAGAGCCGCCAGCGGTGTGAATTCCGAGGGTTTGAGCACGACCGCGTTGCCTGCAACCAGCGCCGCCAGTCCTTCGGTGGCCGGGGTCGAGAACGGATAATTCCAGGGAGAGATGATCCCGATCACTCCGTATGGCTCGCGCACCAGGTGTGCCGACTTGGTCTTCATGATCAGGTTGCCGTGGGGCACGGGCTCGGGCTTGAGCAGCGTGCGTGCGTTCTCGATGAGGAAGCGCGCCGCTTCCAGGACCACCAGCACCTCAGTCAGCAAGGCCTCGACCTGCGGCTTTCCGTTCTCCCGGGTGATGGCGCGGGCGACGTCATCCTTCTTCTGGCACAGCAGGCGCTGGAATCGCCGCAATATCCCGATCCGGGCCGGTACTCCAAGCTCTGCCCAGGCAGGTTGCACCGCCCGCGCGCTCTCCACTGCAGTGCCAACCTCGGACGGGCTCACGCATTCAAACTCGCGCAGCGTTTCGCCGGTGGCAGGATTGCGCGAAATCAGCCGCCCAACACCGATCTGGAGGTCTGTCGCCATGAAACTTGTGTACCTAGCCTACAACATTCTGCCGATGAGCCAATCACCCGATGAATGGACCTTCAATACTCTACGCTCACCAGATACAGCCCGCAGGCCGGGGCCGTGGGACCGGCGGCGGAACGGGCGCGTGCCTCGAGAACGCGCTTCATCCCGGCGCAATCCAAAGTGCCCTTGCCCACCAGCAAGAAGGTCCCCACCAGGTTGCGTACCATGTGGTGCAGAAAGCCACTGCCGCGCACGGTGTAGATGAGTTCCTGTCCCTCGTGCCGCCATTCCGACGAATAAACCGTGCGCACGTTCGAAACTGCTTCCTCTTCCCGGCCGCACTCGGGGTCCACTGCCGCGAATGAGGTGAAGTCGTGCTCGCCCACGATGACGGCGGCCGCGGTACGGATCGCATCTTCGTCCAGCGGATACGGATAGTGATAGACGTATCGCGCCAGGAACGGCGGGCAGACCTCGTCGCGATAAATGCGATAGCGGTAGGTCTTGGCGCGCGCCGATTTACGGGCATGGAAGCCGGGCGCCGCTTCGTCAACGCTCAGCACGCGAATGGCCGCCGGCAGCAGGTGGTTGAGCGCTCGTTGCAGGTTCTCGGTGGGAATACCGGCGTCGAGCTGGCAGGACGCCACCTGTGCCAGCGCGTGCACCCTGGCGTCGGTGCGGCCCGATGCTTGCGGCAGGACCCTGGAGCCGGTCACGCGCTCAATCGCCGCCGCCAGTTCGCCCTGGATGGTCGTGCGCTCCGGCTGCACCTGCCATCCGCAAAAGTCGCTGCCGTCGTAAGCCAGGGTGATCTTCAGATTGCGCACGATCGCTGCCGATGTCCGCGGCCCGGCGCGCACACGCAGGCCGCGCAGACCCGTGGTTTATACTATCCCACTTCCCGCGGCGAGCGCTGGCGCGCTGCGCCCGGCAGAAAAGTGAAACCATGAACATCCTACTTGCGTATCAGCAGGTGACCATTTCCATGGCCGGCAGTCTGATGGAGTTGGTACCCATTCCAGGTTTTTCCGGAGACAACTGAATGCGTTTTCCCCGAGTGCTGTTGCTTTTGGCGTGCTGTCTGGCCGCGATGCTGGTCATGGTTTGCCCCCGCACCTTCGCGCAAACCACGGATTATTCCAAATCGGTGTCGCAGTTTCCCAACGTGGTTGGCCCATACATCCCGCGGCGGGTGGCGGAGCCGAGCTTCGCCAACAGCGCGCGCATCGACCAGTTGATGAAGGATGGAAAAATCTACTTGTCGCTGAACGACACCATCGCGCTGGCGCTGGAAAACAACCTCGACCTGGCCATCGCGCGCTACAACCTGCCCATCGCCGATACCGACATTCTGCGCGCCAGGTCGGGCGCTGCCACGCGCGGCGTCAACACCGGGCTGGTGCAGGGCACGCCCGGCGGCGGCGTGGGCACCATCGGAGCGGGGGGAGTCGGTGTGACCACGACGGGAGCGGGTGCGGGCGGTACTGCTGGTGGCGCCGGAGGCGCCGGCGCCGGAGCTGCCGGCCTTGTGACTTCGGCTCTGGGCGCCGGTCCTCCCATCGGGTCCTATGATCCCATCCTGACCGCGAACCTCAGCATTGAGCACCTGACCTCGCCCAACGCCAGTCCTTTTTCGGGCGCCACCAGCCTGCAACAGAACTTCGGCACCGCGAATTTTAGCTGGAACCAATCCTTGCCGTCCGGCACGACCTTCTCGGTCGGCTTCAATAACCAGCGGCAGACCACGAACAGCACGTTCACCGAGTTAAGTCCGCTTATCAGCACCGGCATGCGCATAACCTTCACGCAGCACCTGCTGCAGGGATTGAGCGTCAACGCCAACCGGCGCTTCATCAGCATCGCCAAGAACAACCGCGAGATCTCCGATGTGGCCTTTCGCTCGCAGGCCATCAACACCGTGGCACAGATCGAGAACATCTACTGGGACTTGGTCAGCGCCTATGACGACGTGCGGGTGAAGGAGCGTTCGCTGGCGCTGGCCGAGAAGACGCTCTCCGACAACAAGAAGCAGGTGGAAATCGGCACCCTGGCACCCATCGAGGTCACCCGCGCCCAGTCCGCCGTGGCTTCCGGGCAGCAGGACCTGATCATCTCCCAAACCAACCTGCAACTGCAGCAGTTGCTGATGAAGAACGCGCTTACTCGCAATATGAGCGACCCGCAACTGGCCGCCGCTCCCATCATCCCCACCAGCTCCATGGAGCTGCCGAAGCAGGAGCCGGTCGTGCCCATCCAGGACCTGATTAACGACGCCCTGCAGCACAGTCCAGACCTGGCGCAGTCGCGCATCGACTTGACCAACCGCGACATCACCAAAAGGGCCACGCGCAACGAGCTGCTGCCGACAGTGGACCTGGTTGCCTGGTATGGCTCTGCTGGCCTGGCCGGCAACACCAACCCGCTGGCCCTTTGCACCACCCCCGGTCAGATTGCGTGCGTAACGCCCCCAGGACCACCACCCAGTGGGTTCGGCGACGCGTTCACGAACCTGTTCGGCTATAACGCGCCCGACTATGCTGTCGGGCTGAACGTTAATATCCCCATCCGCAACCGGGCGGCGCAAGCCGACCAGGTGCGCTCGGAACTGGAATATCGCCAGGCGCAGGTGCGCTTGCAGCAGCTCCAGAATCAGATTGCCATCCAGGTGCGCAATGCAAACTTCTCGGTACAGCAGAACCGCGCCCGGGTGGACGCCGCCATCAGCGCCCGCCAGCTCGCCGCCGAATCGCTGGACGCCGAGCAGAAGAAATACGCGCTCGGAGCCTCCACCAACACTCTAGTGCTGCAGGCCCAGCGCGACCTGGCCCAGGCGGAGGCCAACGTGGTCATTGGCATGTCGGTCTATGAGAAGTCGAAGGTCGAGCTGGACCGCGTCATGGGCCTGACGCTCGATCACAATGGCATCTCGATCGCCGACGCGGAGTCCGGCAAGGTGACACGCATGCCCAATGTGCCCAGCATCCTGCCCCGGCCGGAGGAAAAGCAGCCGCCAAAGTAGTACCGAGTACCAAGTTGCGAGTACCGAGTGAGGAGCACCGAGCACCAAGTTGCGGGTACCGAGTTAAGTGCAGGAACTTCCGCCTTACTCGGTACTCGGTAGTTGGTACTCGGTACTAAGTCGTGACCCTCTCCGTCGTGGTCATTACCTATAACGAGGGGGCCGGCATCGGCCGCCTGCTGGAGAGCGTCCGCCCAGCCGATGAGCACGTCGTGCTCGATTGCGGCTCCACCGACCGAACACTGGAGATCGCTCGCGCCTTTGGCGCCAGGATATTTAGGGAAGAATGGAAGGGCTACTCAGCGCAGAAGAATTGTGCCATCGAAAAGGCCACCGGCGACTGGGTGCTGTCACTCGACGCCGATGAGGCCGTCGAACCAGAGCTGATGGAAGAAATCCGCCACGCCCTCGACCACAATCCGCCGGTCGACGGCTACTACATACCGCGGAAGAATTACTTCCTCGGCCGCTGGATCCGCCACGGCGGTTTCTATCCCGACCGCAAGCTGCGCCTGTTCCGCCGCGGCCGTGGCCGCTTCGGAGAGCGTCCGGTGCATGAAGTGGTTCAGGTAGACGGCCCAACGGGCACGCTCAGCCATGCCCTGGTGCACAACGCCTATCCCACGCTTGAGGGTTACATCACCCACATGAACCGCTACTCGTCGCTGGGCGCGGAGATCGTGGCCGAAAAAGGCAAGACTAGATTCAGCCTTTTAAACATCGTTATCAACCCGCTGGCGACTTTCATTTACAACTACTTCTTCCGCCTTGGATTGCTGGACGGCCGCGAGGGGCTGCTGCTCAACCTCTATCACTCGGTGTATGTAAGTTGGAAATATGCCAAGGCGTGGGAGCTGGCGCGCGCCGCCCAACCTGAGCCCCGGTAACACCGGACGCAGTGGCGGGCGTCACACCTTTGTGTTCTTGCCCCTGTTTTCCGCATCTTCTATGATTGTCAGTTAACTGGCTGCTTTCCATGACACCCAAAGACAAGCCCCACAAGCCGCCCGTCGCTGAAAGTCCGATCCAGGAAATATTCGAAGGACGCCATCCTTCGGCCTCCGAAAAAGAGTGGGCGGAGAGCTGCCTGCTGCCTGCGCTGGAGAAGAACCCGGAAAGACCCATCGGCAAGCCCACGGGTGTGAACCTCGACGAGCAGGGGCACGCGCGCTACACGACTGTCTCCGGCAAGCCCATCCGGCGTCTCTACACGCAGGCCGACCTGCCCGAAGATTGGGAGTACGCGCGCTACCTCAGCTATCCCGGCCAGCCGCCCTATACGCGCGGCATACACGCCACGGGCTATCGCGGCAAGCTCTTCACCATGCGCCAGTTTTCCGGCTTCGCCTCGCCGGAGGAGACCAACCTTCGCTACAAGTACCTGCTGACGCAAGGCGGTGGCGGGCTCTCGGTGGCCTTCGACCTGCCTACGCTGATGGGCTACGACTCCGACCATGCCGCCAGCGAAGGCGAGGTCGGCAAGTGCGGCGTGGCCATCGACTCGCTCGAGGACATGGAGATCCTCTTTAACGGCATTGACCTCGAGAAGACCACTGTCTCGATGACAATCAACTCGCCCGCCTCGGTGCTGTGGGCGATGTACCTGGTAGTGGCGGAGAAGCAGGGCGCCGACTGGAAGAAGGTTTCGGGCACCATCCAGAACGACATCCTCAAGGAATACATCGCGCAGAAGGAATACATTTATCCGCCGGCGCCCTCCATGCGCCTGGTGGTGGACACTTTCGAGTTCGGGTCGCTGTTCACGCCGCGCTTCAACACCATCTCCATCAGCGGGTATCACATCCGCGAGGCCGGCTCGACCGCGCTGCAGGAGCTGGCGTTCACCATCTACGATGGCGTGGAGTACGTGGAGTGGGCGCTGCGCCGCGGCCTCAAGATCGACGAGTTCGGGCCGCGCCTCAGCTTCTTCTTCAACGCCCACAACGATTTCTTCGAGGAAATCGCCAAGTACCGCGCCGCGCGCAAAATCTGGTACCGGTTGGCCAAAGACCGCTTCCATGCGCAGAAAGAGCGCACCTGGCTGCTGCGCTTTCACACCCAGACCGCAGGCGTCTCGCTGCCGGCACAGCAGCCGATGAACAATATCGCCCGCGTCGCGCTGCAGGCGATGGCAGCCGTACTCGGCGGAACGCAATCGCTGCACACCGACGCCTACGACGAAGCTCTCGCCCTGCCCACCGCCGACGCCGCGCGCATCGCGCTGCGCACGCAGCAGATCATCGCCTACGAATCCGGCGTGGCACAGACCATCGATCCGCTGGGCGGCTCCTATTTCGTCGAGCGCATGACCCTCGACATGGAAAAAGGCGCCTTCGATTACTTCGAGAAGCTCGATGCCATGGGCGGCATGGTCAAGGCCATCGAGCGCGGTTATCCGCAGAAGGAGATCGCCGAGGCTTCATATCAATACCAGCGCGCGGTCGAGGCCAGGGAGAAGATCATCGTCGGCGCGAACGACTTCGTGATCGAAGAGAAGACGCCGGAAATCCTCTACATCGACGAAACCGTTGCACGCCAGCAGACGGAGAAGCTGAGGAAGCTGCGCGCTCGCCGCTCGAACGAAGAAGTCCAGCGCCGCCTCGACGCCCTGAAGAAGGCTGCTGCGCAGGACCCACAGGTCCGGTCCGACGGCAAGATCTCCGACGCCAACACCATGCCCTACATCATCGATGCTGTCCGCGCCTACGCCACCGTGGGCGAGATCTGCGAAGCGCTCAAGCAGGTGTACGGGACGTACACGGAAGTAAGCATCACGTAGCTTGAGGGGAGCGCTATGCGATTGCCGATGCGCCTGCTTTGGGTCGTAGGCTGCCCCTTTCTATTGCTCCAGCTGGTGTTGGGACAGCAAGAGCAACTGCGCCCTCCGTCGGACGTTGTTGTTTCGGTCGTTAGTTTCAGCATGCAACAGCAGGAATGCGTGATCGTGCATTCCACTGGAGTGTACCGACGCGAGCAGGTCGCCCTCCGGGGAGCCAACAAGCCGGAGATTTCTGAGGCAAGCCTCGACCCTGAGGACCTCCAGTTGGTGCGGGCAATCATCGATCAACCCGAATTCAAAGAATTGAAAGCGCCACCGGCGGAAAAACTTTTGTTCCGGGGAAAGGTGTATTTGATCTCGGTCCCCCGAAAAGAGGGACTTCAAAGGTATAGGACCGAGGACGTTGAGCTCCGGACTCCACCGAAGGCCGTCCACGCACTACTCGATTGGATCAAGCAAATGAACAAGCGAACTCGGCCGGAGCGGCAGGGAACGCCGCAATGTCCGCCGGTCCGCGTACAGTGAGATCTCTGGCTTCTGGGAGTTAGCCACGACAGTCACCCGATGACCCGATCTCCCGATCCCATGTTTCTCTGTGTCTCCGTGCCTCCGTGGTGAATCTACATTCCCCGATGAGACACGCTGTCCGCCATCTGAAGAAGTCCGATCCGGTACTGGCTGCGATTATCGAGCGCGTCGGCCCGTACCGCCTGGCATTTCGCGAGCCGACATTCGAGACCCTCGTGCGCTCCATCGCGTTTCAGCAATTGAATGGCAAGGCAGCCAAGACCATCTTCGACCGGCTGGTCACCGCCGCGGGCGGAACGCTCACGCCGGAGTCGATTCTGGCGCTGACGCCGGAGCAGATGCGTGCTGTCGGTCTCTCCCGGCAGAAGCTCTCCTACATCCGCGACCTGGCCGAGCGCACGCTCTCGGGCGAGATCGAATTTGCGCGGCTGCCCGAAATGTCCGACGAAGACGTTATCGAGCACCTGACCCGCGTCAAGGGCATCGGCGAGTGGTCAGCACAAATGTTCCTGATGTTTGCCCTGCGCCGTCCCAACATCTTGCCCACGGCCGATTACGGAGTGCGCGCCGCCATCAAGAAGCATTACCGCAAGCGCAAGCTCCCCGATCACAAGCAGATCGTGAAGCTGGCGCGTGCCTGGCATCCTTACTGCTCGGTGGCGTGCTGGTATCTGTGGCGGAGCGGCGAGACGACCGTCTGATTTGAGATTGTGATTTCTGATTTGCGATTTGCCACGGCATTCCAATCACAAATCACCAATCGCAAATCACAAATGCCTGTTGTATCCTAGATAGCCGCAATCCACGTGAAATGCCTGCTGAGAAGAAGATCCGTGTCCTTGTGGCCAAGCCTGGCCTGGACGGCCACGACCGTGGCGCCAAGGTGATCGCGCGCGCCCTGCGCGATGCCGGCATGGAGGTCATCTACACCGGCCTACGCCAGACCCCTGAGATGGTGGTCCACGCCGC
>DATKLD010000156.1:0-15708 GCA_035542595.1 Terriglobales bacterium | reverse complement strand
AAGGTGTGTCCAGAGGGCAGAACCGACAAAAAGCCGCAGTTTGCCAATGGTTTTAGGGGAATCTGGCCGATGCGATGACCGGGGAGCCGTCAGATGCTGTCCAAATTGGCGAGTCGGAAAGACCTAATTTGGACAAGAGTGGAGTAGAATCAACAACTTGGCGACTGTTAACAGTCGCGAACAGGCAAAACAAAGGACTTACACGCAAAAACAGTCAAAATAAGGACTTAGGGCTGGTGGAGAACATGTATATCTAGAAGATAAGTATCGAATACAATAAATATCATAGTACGAGACATTTGTCAAGAGAAATTTTCAGGGATTCGCGCAAGAACCGCACAGGGCGCGGCGTTTGGGGGTGCCCCGACCCGGAGTTCCGGCTGCCTGACACCGAGTCCGTTCGCGATTCTGACAAGGTTTTTCTCACAGGCTCCAAGAGTGGGATAATCCGGCTGGCGGGCTGCGAGTTCGGGACGTTCCGCGTGCCGGAGGAAGTTCGATGAATGACAACGCGTCCAAATTTCTCGAATCCATAGCTCCGTTTGCGCCACTATGGAAAGGTGTTCACATTTCCAGCCTGGCAGTGAAGCTCAAGAACAAGTGCGTCAGCTTCGTTACGCTAGTACGCGCCACTCTCGTAGATGAGCAGATCACGACCTTCTATGCCGAGCCAACGGGACGGTTTTTCGGGTTGAAGGCTGCCTTGCCGTTTCCCAATCTTGGAGCATTCCTACGAGAGTTCACTGCCACTGGAAGAGTTCGGGTGATACTCGACAACTACTTGTTGGAGATTTACTGTGACTTGGCGCACGCAGGACTGCTGGACCATCCGCCTCCAACAGCGGTGGGTTCGGTGGTTTTCTACGCGCCCACACGAAGAGCACCGTACGATCCGCGCGTTGGGAAACTCCTTAGCTTCTTGCCAGGTCAAATTAGTCAGGTGATGGGTACGGCTGGTGACCAGCTCCATCAAATAATCTCTCAAGCTGAGATCGAGCTGATTTCGGCCAGACTGCGCTCGATGAAGCCCGCGTATTCGGGGATGGCGGATTTTGCGCGGCGAGCTATCGGAGTTTCGTATGACCCAAGGATCTCACAGTCTGTTTGGGACATCGTCGCCCCGCTCCCATTTGGAATGCAGCCCAACGACGACGGCGTCGTTGTCCAAGCTCCACGTACAGCGTTGCCGCAGGTCAGCGTTCGGGCGTTCTGTGAGGGCTCAGCCCCGCACGATGTCTGTCTGGTCGATTCCGAACCCGAGGGGCAGCTGGTAGGGAAGTTAGATTGGCCCGGCAGTTCGGACAGTGCGCAAGCCTATCTGTACTACTCGGGGGAGGAAATCGGTTCCGTCGCGGTTACGCGCTGGCGTGGCACCGAGAATTGGCGGGTTGCGGCTGACAAGTATTTTGACGGCGAACAGCGAAAGCTAGAAGCACAGCTCCAAGCGCGTGGGGAAAGTCAGGAGTTTGAGCAGGGGATCGTGCGCCTGCTCGCTTTGTTAGGGCTGCCCACGATCTGGTACGGAGGCAAACACTTTCATTCAAGACCGGACCTCGCGGCATCCTTTACCATTGACGGCGAGCGATTTGTGCTCGTCGGCGAGTGTGTGGGCCAGAAGCCTTCAACAAAATTCACACCCTTGTTGGCCCGCCTTGAGGAGCTGCGAACGTACCTCGGCGTGAACTCAGTCACGATATTGCCAGTTGTGTTCACGCCTTGCGATGTCTCACCGGCAGACATACGTGACGCTTCACACGACGGTATCATCATTCTCGGCAAGTCCCAATTGGCTGAACTGCTTGTCGGCGCAGCGCAGAACTGGAGCGTCAAGCAGGTTCTCCAGTACCTCGAATCTCTTCTAAGTGTGTCAACCTTTCCCGACTCCTTGCTGTGACGCGGGCCCACTACACATTTGAGGGTGCCCCGTCCTAGCCGCTTTTGCTAGGGCGGGGCTGTTCCGACAACTTTCCCACCCGAGCAAAACCGGCCCCTTCGACGTTGCTCAGGGCGTGGGGCACCCTCGGGAGTTTGCAGCAACGTGAGGCACCGGCAAGCGAGCACCCACATCTGCTAACGGCAGCAGATGCGGGGCACCGTTGCGACCAGCCCGTAGGGCGGCAGGTGGGTTAGCCCAGCGCGGCACCGGGGCCCCCAGCGAACCCGCTTTTGGTTCGCTGGGGTGGCTGAGCGCTGGGTAGGAATCAAAGAAAGACCACGAGCCCGGAGGGCGGCACAGATGTGTCGCCCCTGAAAAGGGGCTCGGATTCCATTCAACCGCCCTCCCACCCAGGACTTCCGTCCTGGGCTAATTTAGGTCGGCCCTACGGGCCTTTATACCCCCAGAAGCCTGGTGCCCCACATCTGCCCGCCTTTGGCAGATGTGGGTCTGTCATCAATTCTTCCACAATTGTCATCCCGAGCGAAGCGCGGGGGCACCGTCACGGCCAGCCCGATTAGGGCGACAGGTGGGTTAGCCCAGCGCGTCAGCGCTGGGTAGGAGTCGAAAAAAGGCCACGAGCCCGGAGGGCGGCACAGAGGTGTCGCCCCTGAAAGGGGCTCGGATTTCATTCAACCGACCGCCCAGGACTTCCGTCCTGGGCTAATTTGGGTCGGCCCTACGGGCCTTTGTACCCCCAGAAGCCTGGTGCCCCACATCTGCCCGCTTTTGGTAGATGTGGGTCTGCACCCAACTTTGACCCGATCAGCCGTCCCTTGCTGGACTGTTGCTTAACCCCATCCGTCACCCGGCACTGACGTGCCGGGCTAGGTTCGGTCGCCCCTGCGGGACTGCACCTTCGCCCGCCGTGCTTCGCGGAAGCCCCCGCCTGCCTGCTGTGGCAGATGTGGGGGCATGCGGGCTAGGGTCTCTTGGCGAGCGCCGCCAGAGCCTGCCCTGAGCGAAGTCGAAGGGCGCGACTGAATGTAGCCCGGCACGTAGTGCCGGGAGAGCGGTGTCACGCGTGAGTCAGTCCCGCCAGGGACGGCTGAAGTAAAATCCGCGCATGCCACACACCTACACCAGATTGCTGGTTCATTGTGTGTTCTCCACCAAGGAACGCCGGGAACTAATCCCGCAACAAGTTCAAGCTGACCTGTGGGCGTACATGGGCGGAATCGCGCGCAGGAACGGATTCGTGGCGATTGCGGTTGGTGGAACCAGAAATCATGCGCATATTCTGATGGGCATTCCTGCCCATATGCCGGTAGCCAAAGCCGTGCAGTTGATCAAGGCGGGATCGTCGAACGAATATCGGGCCCTGCTGCGCGCCTACAACGTGGCGCACGAAGAGCAACACCTCTTTGGATGATCCGATCAGTCGTCCCTGGCGGGACTGTTGATCCTCCCATCTGGTTACCCGGCACTACGTGCCGGGCTACATTCGGTCGCGCCCTTCGACTTCGCTCAGGGCAGGCTCTGCCGGCGCTTGGTCGGGCCTCAAGCCCGGAGGGCGGCACAGAGGTGTCGCCCCTGAAAGGGGCTCGGATTTCATTCAACCGACCGCCCAGGACTTCCGTCCTGGGCTAATTTGGGTCGGCCCTACGGGCCTTTTATACCCCCAGATGCCTTACCCAGCGCTCACGCGCGCCGGGGTCCCCGGCAAACCCGGTTTTGGTTTGCTGGGGTGGGCTGGGCTCGAACAAATGTCGCCGCTTCGCGGCTTGCATTAATCCGGCCCGGAAAGGCCCACATCTGCTAACGGCAGCAGATGTGGGGCACCGTCACGGGCTCAGAATCCGCGTGTTACAATTTCCACGGTTTCCGTCTCTCGAGAGTTCTCGTTTGATTGAGCTGGCACCCTCGATATTGTCCGCGGATTTCGCTCGTCTGGCGGACGAAGTGACTCTGGCCGCGGAGGGCGGGGCGACCCTTCTGCACGTGGACGTGATGGACGGGCATTTTGTCCCCAACATCACCATCGGACCGCCGGTGGTGGCGTCGCTGCGCAAGGCCACGGAGCTGCCTCTGGACGTCCACCTGATGATCGAGAACCCGGACCTGTACATCCCGGCCTTCGCCGACGCGGGCGCCGACTGGATTTCGGTACATCAGGAGGCCACCCGCCACCTGAACCGCAGCCTTGACCTGGTGCGCAAGCACGGATGCAAGGTGGGAGTGGTGATCAATCCCGCCACCCCGGTGCAAACTCTGGGCGAGGTGCTGGACATGGTGGACTATGTCCTGGTGATGTCGGTGAACCCGGGTTTTGGCGGACAGAAATTCATCCCTGGCTCGGTAGAGAAGATCCGCAAGCTGGTGACCATGCGCAACGCCAAGGGCGTAAACTTCCGCATCGAGGTGGATGGCGGCATCGCGCTGGACACCATCGGCGACGTGGTGCGGGCCGGCGCCGAGATCCTGGTGGCAGGCAACGCGGTCTTCGGCAGGGGCAATCCCAGGGAGAACGCGGAGAAGCTACTGAAAGCCGCCCACGAAGCCACGCTACAGAAGGTGTAATGGCAAGGGCTTTTGGCTGTTAGCTGTTGGCCTTTAGCCAAGAGCTAAAAGCCAAGAGCCAAGAGCCAAGAGCGGTGTTGAGGTATTCATGATCCGACGCATTTTGTCACTAGCTCTGCTGCTGGCCTTGATGCTGCCGGCGGTCTCCTGCTTCCGCAAGAACAAGAAAGTCACCAACCCCATCGCCAATGTGAACTCGGCCCAGCCTGACAAGGTGCTGTTCGACCGCGCCATGGACGCGATGCAGCACAACCGTTTCGACGTGGCTCGGCTCACCTTGCAGACCATGATCAACACCTACCCGGATTCGGAGTACGTGGCCCGGGCCAAGCTGGCAGTGGGCGATTCCTGGTACGCGGAAGGGGGCTCGGCCGGCCTGGCGCAGGCGGAGATCGAATACAAGGACTTCATCACCTTCTTCCCCAACCTGCCGGAAGCGGCAGAAGCGCAGTTGAAGGTGGCCAACATCCATTACCGGCAGATGGAGAAGCCAGACCGCGATTACACACACGCCAAGCGGGCCGAGGAGGAATACAAGCAGCTCATCCTGCAGTTCCCCGACAGCAAGCTGGTGCCGGAGGCCAAGCAGCGCTTGCGTGAGGTGCAGGAGGTGCTGGCCGAGCGCGAATTCCGCATCGGACGCTTCTACTATCTGAAGGAGTCGTGGCCGGCCGCGATTGGGCGGCTGCAGTCGCTGGCAGATATCTATCCGCTCTACAGCAACGTGGACGAGGGTCTTTACCTGCTGGGCCAGGCCAATGAGCGCGAGGCCGAACTTGCTCGATCGGTTAAGGACGAAGCCGCCCGGGCCAAGGAAGTGAACCACTTTACGGACGAGGCCGCGAAAGCATACAGCCGGATCCTGACCCGCTATCCGGTAATGGGCCGCGCCAAGGATGCGCGCGCGCGCCTGGAGGCGTTGCATCGTCCCGTCCCCAAGCCCACGCCGGAAGCCATCGCGCAGAACAAGCAGGAAGAGGAAAGCCGCCGCGAGACGGGACACTTCAGTCGGCTGATGACCACCTTTCGCCGTCACCCGGATGTTTCCCAAACCTCGAAAGTGGGCGAACCCACCCTGGTCCCGCCCAAGGAAACCAGTGCGACCGACGTGGCGCTTGGCGCGCAGCGAGCCCTGGTGGGGTCCGCCAGCGGCGGGACCAGCGCCGTCACCGGCGCGGTGGTGGGGACAGGCGCGCCTCCTCCTCCCAACCAGCCGGTTCCCCGTTCCGGTAACGCCAGCAGTGGAAGCGACAACTCCCTCCCGGAGTTGAAGCCAGTGGGCGATGCGGCACAGCCCACGACACAGGCTCCGCAGGCGCCTCCCGCGCAGGTCAACGAGGCGGCCGGTGATGCGCAGAGCACCAGCAGCGCCCAGCAGGGTTCCAGCTCCTCCAGTTCCGTCCAGGGGTCGAACGACGCCCAATCCTCGAGCAAGACCAAGAAAAAGAAAAAGAGAAAGCTGTGGCCGTTGTAGGCACGAGGGGGTTGGAGAGTCAGCTTCGCGAACCCGGTTGGCTAATTGCAACCTTAACAAAACACAGCCCATGACCCCTCCCAAGGTCACGTTACCGAGGTGCATGTTTCGTTGACTTTGCGCGGCCAATGAAAGTACTTTGGGGCAAGACTTCTCAGCGCAAAAAGGAAACTACGTGTCCCTGAAGATCCTGCTGGCCGACGACAGCCTGACCGCCCAGAATATCGGGAAGAAGATCCTCACAGAAGCCGGTTACGAAGTGATTGCAGTCAGCAACGGCGCGCAGGCGCTGAAGAGGATCGCCGCCGATCGGCCCGACCTGGTGGTGCTCGACGTTTACATGCCGGGCTACACGGGCCTCGAACTGTGTGAGCGCTTGCGCCAGGGCCGCGAGACCGCCCGGACGCCGGTGTTGCTGAGCGTGGGGAAGATGGAAGCCTTCAAGCCCGAGGAGGTGACGCGCGTCCGCGCCGACGGCCTGATCGTCAAGCCCTTCGAGGCCACAGAGCTGGTTGCGATGGTGAAGAAGTTCGCGGAGAAGCTTTTGCCCCAGCCGACGCAACCGCAACATTCGCCTGAACCGGAGAGCGCGCCGGAAGGGTTGGAAGACACAGACGCGCAGGGGCCTGCTTCCACCGCCGACTACGAGATTCAGCATCACTCTTTCGATATCCCGCAGGAGGTTGCCTCCACCCCGGCAATCGGAATGGAACTCATCCCTCAGGAAGAGCCGCAAGCGGAGAAGCCACAGCCGACGGTGGAAGCACATGCGGAATCGCCCCTCGAGTTCGACGTAGAACGCGACCCCGCCCCAGCGGAGATAGAGGAAGGACTGCGCATGTCTTCCGCCGCCGGCCTCTCGGGCGTGTTCGAGCTGGAACCGGCGGCACATCCCGGCGGCGAGAAATCTGCCGAGCCCGCACCGGTGGAGGAATTTGAAAGATTTTCGCCCTCGACCGAAACTCCCTCTGCATCTCAGCCAGTGCCCGGACCGGCTGCCGGTGCAGGGACCGCGACGGTCGAACGCGATTTCCAGATAGAGCCGCCGCAGGGATCGGGCGGTGCAGCGGAGTACCCTCCCCAGTCCAGGCCCGCGATGGAAACGTGGTCCGACCCTCCTGCGGATCCAGACCCGCTGCATTCCGCCGCGGGGCGCTCCGATCATCTGCAGCCTGCGGCCAGCGCTGAGAACACGCCAGTCCACGCGCCGGACATCTTGCCTGAGCTTACATCCTGGGACGAGCCAGCGGCGCTCCCCGTCGATACGCCACACCTGCCCGCTGTTCCCGTGCCGGGCAGCGCTCCCGCTGAGTTCACAACGGCTGGCCCGATCTGGGTTGCTGAAGAGGCTGAGATCGAGCCCCACGAGTTGGCGATTCCCCTGCACCAGCAGATGCAGCGGCAGGCGCAAGCCGGCCAGCCGCGCGAGTTCGATCCCCCTGCAAGCCCGGCAGTGAGTGTGGGGGTCTCGGGCGCGAACTGGGGGATTCCAGAGCCGACTGAACCCACAAAAGAATTTCCCACGTTCCGCGAATCGGCTGTCCAGCCCAAGTTCGAACCTCAGCAACACGTTCCCGTTGCGCACGCTTCCGAGATCAGGAGTGCGCACGCCGGCCTGCCCTCCTCCAACCCCGGTTCCCCCGAAGGTAAGGCGCAACCAGCCGCCCAGCTTGGGCTGGCACCGGGAGCGCCGCGCCACGCCGCTCCCGCCTCAGCGGTCGTGCCCCCAGTCGCCGCCCCGACCATCACCGAGGCCAGGGTCGATCCTGCGCGCGTCGCCAGCATCGTGGAGCAGGTGCTGGAGCGCTTAAAGCCTGAAGTCATCGCCGCCGTCACGCGCGAGCTGGAAGACAAAGGCCGTTAGCTGTGATCCCCGGGCGCGTCGGGCGCCTGGAAGACGTCACTGGCGAGCCTGCCCCCATCCGAGATGGTTCTGCCCGGATGGGGTTTCTGTCACCTGGCCCACCCTGGCAAACCCGGCTAGGATAGGTAGCCTCGAGTGTCGGTTGCTTCGTTTGTCCCAGGGTCCTGCGCGACTTAGTAAAATCCTTCGGCCGTCGAGTCGGTTTGCCGGTCAGAACATCTGATTACGTTAACGCACAAGGGCACCCGGACCCTAGCGACAGGAGGAACGATGCACTATCACGATTCTGACGACCTGAAACGCCTCGGAGAATTCAAGCAACTGGCGCCAACCGAATTTGCTGCCTTCGTCGAGTTCGACAAAACGGTCGGGCGGGAAGATGGCGCCATCCCGAGGAAGTATCGCGAACTGATTGCGATCGCGGTGGCATGCACAACCCAATGCCCTTATTGCCTCGATGTGCACACCCGCGCGGCCAAACGCGCCGGCGCCAGTCGCCAGGAAGTCACCGAAGCCGCGATGCTGGCCGCCGCGCTTCGAGCTGGGGCCGCTGTGACTCACGGCGCGCTCGCGGTGAAATTGTTCGACCAGGCCCCTGCGTCCAAGTAGCCGGTGCCGACACTCGCAAGCAACACGTGGAATAAAGCCAGGAAGGATTGTTTTGGGTAGAATCGGAACCGCAAACAACCGGAAGTTCCAGGCCCGTTTCGGAGGAAATGACTTGATGAGAAAGGAAGTGTTATGTCGAAAAGACTGGCGTTTTGCTGCGGTGTCCTGGTCCTCACTCTGATCGGCTCAGCCGCGTTCGCCCAGGGGATCAAGCGGACCGTGCTGCAGAAGATAGAATTCCCCGAACACTACACGGCTATTACGGCCATAGCGGAGGTCGAGCCCGGCGTGACTGCCGCCCGCCACACCCATCCGGGCGTTGAGTCGGCCTACATTCTGGAGGGCGAGGGCGATCTTCACGTCGAAGGCCAGCCCGAAAGGCGCGTCAAGGCGGGGGACTCTTTCCAGATCGGGAACGCGGTGCCGCATGACATCAAAAATGTGAGCAGCACCAAGCCCTTGAAGGTGCTGTCGACGTACATCATCGAGAGAGACAAGCCGCTAGCTACCCCCACGGCGAAGTAAGCGGCGGCGAATTCGAATGGACGGCGCGGTGGAGGGAGCGCTTGGGAGCCGCGCCGGAGGTGATCATCGAAGGTGGGGAACCCCCACTAGTTCAACGATTGCAATGGGTGCCCCACCCGAGCCGGTATTGCTCGGGTGGGGATTTTTCTGAACTACGCCTCGATGAGGGCGAAGGATTTTTTCGCGCTGAAATCACCACTCGGTCGTCGTTCCACCAACCATCGATTCGGCCCTGACTGCGACCATGATTCTTTTATGCGGACATCCAGCCGCCGGGCCGGTGAAAGTGGAAAACGCAGCGCGTTTTCCAAGGCCCGCCAGGGCCGTCTTTTGCACCGGCCGTCTGAATGCGAAAGCGCCCAATCAGCACCTGCGGTCTAGCTTGCGCCGACCTGGCGCGGTTCCGGGCTGCTCTCGATGCGAACGATCTCTGGATAGCCGGTGTGGGTGCGCAGCATCCAGTAGAGTCGTACCGCTAATCTGCGCGCCGCCGCCACCTTGGCCACGGCTTTGGGTTTAGCGTGGCGGCGGTGCAGATACTGTCTGCGAAAACCTTCATCCAAACGGGTCGCGATGTGGGCACTTTCCACCAGCAACGTTCGCAAGAAGCGATTTCCCTGCTTGCTGATGGCACCTAGCCGCTGGTGACCACCCAAACGGCCACCCGTCCAGAATTACTGATCGTTGTCAACTAGCCCTCCATTAGAATTCTCACGCTGGCCTGCTATGGCTGCCGGAAAGGATTGCCCTCGCGATGACTGCCGCAGATTTTCGCCGCATTGCCCTGGGCCTTGAAGGGGTGGAGGAAGGCTCACACATGGGCGCGGCCGACTTCCGCGTCGGCGGCAGGATCTTCGCCACCCTGGCCTCCGAAGCTCAGGGCTTCGGCAACCTGATGCTCACGCCCGAGCAGCAGGCGGACTTCGTCCGCGAGCTGCCGGATGTTTTTCTGCCCGTTCGCGGGGGATGGGGAAGGATGGGAGCGACCCACATCCGCTTGGCAAAAGCCAGCGAGGACGTGCTGGCGGGCGCGCTCCGCACGGCCTGGAAGCTTAGAGTCGAAAAGAACTCAAAGGCGGGTAGAAAGAAGCGTGCAGGCCGGCGGAACTGAATGCTCGGGTGCCCCACCCGAAGCCTGCCCGAGCGAAGTCGAGGGGCCGGTTTTGCTCGGGTGGGGTTTTCCTACTTCTTCTCTTTTAATTCGGTCTGCACAAGATGACACTCTGCACTGCCCACGTTCTCTACAGCGTGCTTGGTCTCTCCTCCGCGATAAACCGCTGTACCGGCTTTGGGCTCGGCTACCGTGGTTTTGCCGTCGGGAGCCGTGACCTTTAGCTTGCAATCGGTTATGTAATAGACGGTATTCGCCGGATGCGAATGCATCGCGACCTTTTGTCCGGGTGGAATTCGAACGTCCAACATGCGAACCTGGTCATTGTCGAGTACCACTTTGTGAGTCTCCGGCCCTCCGGCCACCTTGGTCACGTCTTGCGCCAGAACCGCTGGTGTGGCAAAACACAATAGGCATGTCAGGAAAAACAGTCGATGCATGTGCGTCTCTCCAATGGTGGATTCTTTGAAAGCAGGGGAGCTTTCTACTCCTGCAAGTCGCATCATGTCAATTGAATAGGAAGCGTTGTCAGGTTGCTGCCCGGTTCGCAATTCAGTGTGTGGTGCACAGTGCTATCCTGACGACGTGAAGGCCGACGAGTTGATCGATCGAGTCCAAAGCGTGCTGGCGCCGCGGCCGGAGGTGCTGGAGGCGTATCTCTTCGGATCGCATGCGCGCGGCGAGGCACAGCCGCACAGCGACATAGACGTCGCCGTGTACGCGTCGGCGATCCCGGAAGCGCCATTCGGCTACGAGGCTGAGCTCTCAACCGAGCTCTCGCGGGCGCTTGCGACCGACCGCGTTGACGTGGTTGTGCTCAACCGCGCCGGGCCGCTGCTGTACCACCGCGTGTTGCGCGACGGTGTGCGCGTTCTGGCGCGCGATCTGCGCGCGACCACCGGGCGCGAAGGCCAGGCGCTCTCCCGCTACTGCGACTACGTTGGCCAACTGGCGAAGCTCGATCCGGTGGCCCGGATGCGCATCGAGCGCGGAGAACTCGGACGATGAGCCCCGGCACGGTGGACGCCGCGCTCGTTCGCCGGCACCTGCTCGCGCTCGACGCTGCTGTGCAGGCCCTGCGCCGTCACGCCAGCCAGCCGATCGAGCGGCTGCGCGATAATGTCGACGAGCGCTGGACGGTCGAGCGCGGCCTGCAGCTGTGCGCGCAGAATTGTCTCGATGTCGCCACCCATCTTGCCGCAAGCGCCGGCCGCGACGCGCCGGACTACGCCTCCGCCCTCGACGCACTCGGCCAGCTCGGCGTCCTGCCGCCGGAATTTGTGGTGCGGGCTGGCAGCAGACCTATAATTTAGTCGTGAACCACTTGGTTCTTCCCATCGTCGTGGAAGCAGACGCGGACGGCTACTTCGTCTCCTGCCCCCCGCTGCAAGGCTGCTACAGCCAAGGGGATACGTACGAAGAGGCGGTAAATAACATCAAAGATGCCATCCGGTTGCATATCGAAGACCGCCTTGCCGACGGCGAGGAAATTCCTGAGCGCACATCGGTGAGCCTGTCCACCGTCGAAATCTCTGTCTGATGGCAAAGCTGCCGCGCCTCACGGCTCGCCAGATCATTGCTGCTCTGGAGAAAGCTGGATTTTCCCTCGCACGACAGAGTGGCAGCCATATGATCTACAGAATGCATCCGGCGGGCGGGTCACGGTACCGTTTCACGCCGCAAGGACACTCCATCCGAAGCTGCTCAAGAGTATTTTGCGGGATGCTGAGCTCACGGCTGAACGGCTGCAGGACCTTCTCTGAATTGACCCCTTTTTCCCCGCGCCTGTAATATCGAGATTTACCCATCGCTTCGCGATCACGACTGATGCCCCACGAGCTTCCCAAAGCTTACGATCCGAGCGCCATTGAGGCGCGCTGGGCCGAGTACTGGGTGAAGGAGGGCCTCTTCGAGGTCCCAAGTTCGAAAATCCCCACCCTTGGCAAAACCGGCCAAGGATGGGGCACCCCCGTCTTCTGTATGCAACTGCCGCCGCCGAACGTCACCGGCCGTCTGCACATGGGACACATGCTCAACCACACGCAGATGGACATCATGGCGCGCTGGCACCGCATGCGCGGTTTTGTCACCGAGTGGCTGCCGGGCACCGACCACGCCGGCATCGCCACGCAGATGATGGTCGAGCGCCAACTGGCGAGCGAGGGCAAGCAGCGCCGGCAGATGGGGCGCGAGGCCTTCGTCGAGCGGGTGTGGGAGTGGAAGCGGCACTACGGCGGGGCGATCGTCGAGCAGATGAAGCGCATCGGCGACACGGTCGACTGGTCGCGCGAGTACTTCACCATGGACGAGAACCTCTCGCGCGCCGTGCGCGAAGTCTTCGTCCGCCTGTACGAAGAAGGGCTGATCTATCGCGGGAAGTACATCGTCAACTGGTGCCCGGGATGCCTGACCGCCATCTCCGATCTCGAAGTGGTTCACGAGGAGACGCCGGGCAAGCTCTACGAGATCAAGTACCCTGTGATCGGCTCAAACGAGTTCATCACGGTCGCGACCACGCGTCCGGAGACGATGCTCGGCGATACGGCGGTGGCCGTCAATCCCCGTGACGCGCGCTACGCGCACCTCCACGGCAAACGCGTGATGCTGCCGCTGATGGAGCGCGAGATTCCCATCATCCTCGACGAGCTGGCGCAGCCGGAGTTCGGCACCGGCGCGGTGAAGGTGACGCCGGCGCACGATCCCAACGACTTCCAGGCCGGCCTGCGGCACAACCTGCCGCAGATCGACATCATGGACGAGACCGCGCACATGAACCAGAACGCCGGGGCCTACGCCGGTCTCGACCGCTTCGCGGCGCGCGAGCGCGTGGTCGCCGACCTCAGGGAGCGCGGGCTGCTCGCGGCGGTGAAAGATTACGTGGTGCCGGTGGGCAAGTGCGACCGCAGCAAGGACATCGTGGAGCCGCGGCTTTCGACGCAGTGGTTCATGGCGATGACCAAAGAGGGCAGGAACGGCGAACCCAGCCTGGCTGCGCGCGGGCGCGAGGTGGTCGCGCGCGGCGAAGTTCGCTTCACGCCCGAGAATTACAAGACGATCTACCTGCACTGGATGGAGAACATCCACGACTGGTGCATCTCGCGGCAGCTCTGGTGGGGGCACCGCATCCCGGCGTGGTATTGCGCCGCGCACCAGCACATCACCGTGGCGCGTGAGACGCCGGCGAAGTGCGCGACCTGCGGCAGCACAGACCTGACGCAGGAATCCGACGTGCTCGACACGTGGTTCTCTTCCGGGCTGCTGCCATTCACGTCGCTGGGCTGGCCGGAAAAGACGCGCGATCAAGAGATTTTCTATCCCAGCACTCTGCTGATCACGGCGTACGAGATTCTCTTCTTCTGGGTGGCGCGCATGATCATGTTCGGCTGCCACTTCATGCGCGATCATAAGCAGGATGCGGCGATCAAGCAGGCCAGCGGTTTCGCCGATCGTGGCGACGATTCCGTTCCCTTCCGCGAGGTCTACATTCATGCCCTGGTGCGCGATGCCGAGCGCCAGAAGATGTCGAAGACTAAGGGCAACGTGATCGATCCCATCGAGATCATCGGGAAGTACGGCACCGACGCGACGCGCTTCACGCTGGCGGCCATGGCATCTCCGGGGACGGACATTGCGTTCAATCCGGCGCGCACCGAAGGTTATCGCGCCTTCGCCAACAAAATCTGGAACGCGGCGCGGTTCATCTTCATGAATATGGATCGCGGGCCGCGAAACACCCCCACCCTTGGCAACAGCGGCCAAGGATGGGGCACCCCGGAAACTCTCGAAGATCGCTGGATTCTTTCGCGCTTTCATCGCACGGCGCGCGAACTGAACGAGGCGCTCGAGAGTTATCGCTTCGACGAGGCGGCGCATCGTGTTTACACGTTTTTCTGGGGCGATTTCTGCGACTGGTATATCGAGCTGTCGAAGCTGCGGCTGAATGCTCGGGAGCCGGAGGTTGCGCTGGCGGCGCTCGCGATCCTGACGCATGTTTTCGATGGCGCGCTGCGAATGCTCTCGCCGTTTATGCCATTCATCACCGAGGAGCTGTGGCACGCGCTCTATGGCGGCAAGCCGGAGCTGAAGTCGATCGCGCTGGCGGCGTTTCCCGAGCATGACGATGCGTTAATCAGCGAAAGTCTTGAGACGGAGATGTCGGTACTTCAAGACCTGATCGTGAGCGTGCGGCAGATGCGTCACGATTTGAAGATCGAGCCTAAGGTGAGCGTGCCGATTAGAGTTTTCGCCGACGACGCGGTGCGCCGCCTTATCGAGGGCAATCGCGAAGCGGTGGAAAGGCTGGCGAACGTCAGCGGCATTACGTTTGTCGATTCGGAGCTCTCGAAGGTCGCCAGCGCGCGGCACACGGCGCGGTTCGATGTGGTGGTCGAGTACGAGAAGAAGGTCGACACTGCCGCCGAGCGCGCGCGTCTCGAGAAAGACCTGGCGAAGATGGAGACGGAGCTGGCCAACGCACGCCGCCAGCTTGCGAACGAGCAGTTTCTGGCCAAGGCGCCGGAGAAGGTCGTGGAGGGCTTGCGCAGGCGGGCGGGCGAGCTGGCAGTGTTAATCGAGAAAGCGCAGACGGCGCTGCAGGCATTGGCCTGATATTTCGTATCTGTACCGCCCCTGCGGGGCTCTGAAATTTTATGATCGCCTACCCAGGGCTTACGCCCTGGGCTAAATTCATTTCGCCGCTACCGCGGCTAGGTTACATATGCTGCGGGCGATTCGGGCACAGCCGTGATTGTGAGCCTGAGTGCGGCATGCCCATGCGTGAGTGGTAGCATGCTCAACTGACAACTGGCTACTGACAACTGACTACTGGGTCTCATGGACTGGAACAGCCGCCGCATCACCGCGATTCTTGAGAACGCGCTGCGCGAGGACAGCGTCACGCGCGACGCCACCACCTATGCCTGCGTCGATCCTCACCAGGTGGCGGCGGCTACCATCATCGCCAAGCAGGAGTGCGTGCTCGCTGGAGTAGGCCTGGTGGCGCGGGTTCTCGACGTTTTTGCCGTCCTGGATGGCACAGTACTCGAGTATCCGGAGGTCACCAGCCATCCGGAAGTCTTCGACGGCGTGCGGCTGCGCCGCGGGCAGACCGTGGCGGCAATCCGCCACAACGCGCGCGTGATCCTCTCCTGCGAGCGGGTGATCCTGAACTTCATGCAGCGCCTGAGCGGCATTGCCACCCTGACCCGCCGCTTCGTGGACGCGGTCGCGGGTACACACGCCCGCATTCTGGACACACGCAAGACCGTCCCCGGGCTGCGCATACTGGATAAGTATGCGGTGGTCTGCGGCGGCGGCTTCAACCACCGGCTCGACCTCTCCGACGGGGTGCTGATCAAGAACAACCACATCGCCGTCGCCGGCGGGATCGCTCCGGCGCTCGAGCGTGCGCACCGCAACCGCCGTGGCGAACAGGTGATCGAGATCGAAGTGCGCTCGCTCGCCGAGCTGGAAGAAGCGCTCGCGCACGGCGCCGAGGCGGTGCTGCTCGACAATATGTCGGTCGAAGACGTCAAGCAGGCGGTCGAACGCTGCGCCCGGCATACCCGCCGGGTGCCGCTGGAGTGTTCGGGCGGGATCGCGCTGGAAAACGTGCGCGCCTACGCCGAAACCGGCGTGGAGTACATCTCGGTGGGCGCGCTGACGCATTC
>DATKLD010000155.1:0-23216 GCA_035542595.1 Terriglobales bacterium | reverse complement strand
TCCGGAAGCCAGCACGTGGTCGAGGCCGCCGTAGCCGATGTCATACGCCCATCCGTCGCCGCCAATGATCCACACACTCTTGCGGACGAGGGCGTCGGCGATGGCCAGCAGATCGCGCGCTTCCGGAGTATTCACGCCTTTCAATTTGCCGGTGAGAGTGCGCACGAGTTCGCGCTGACGCTCGATGCCGGCGTGGGTGGACTGATCGGTGGTCAGCAGGGCTGCCGCCAGCTCGCCGCCGATCTGGGCTTCCAGGCGGTGCACCAGGTCGCGCGCATACTCCTCCTGCTTGTTCATGGCCAGCCGGAGGCCCAGGCCGAACTCGGCGTTGTCCTCGAAGAGCGAATTGGACCAGGCTGGACCGCGGCCCTGAGCGTTCACGGTGTAGGGCGTGGTGGGAAGATTGCCGCCATAGATCGACGAGCAGCCGGTGGCGTTGGCGATGACCACGTGGTCGCCGAAGAGCTGCGTCATCAGCTTGATGTAGGGTGTCTCGCCGCAGCCGGCGCAAGCTCCGGAGAATTCGAACAGCGGCTGGAACAGTTGTACGTCCTTTACCTGGCCGGGCTTCAGTTGCTCGCGATTGGCTTCCGGCAGCGAGAGGAAGAACTCCCAATTCTCGCGCTCGGGCGCGCGCAACGGCGCCTGCGGCACCATGTTGATGGCCTTGTGCTTGACTTCGGTCTTGCTCTTGGCGGGACAGATCTCCACGCACAAACTGCAGCCGGTGCAGTCCTCCGGAGCCACCTGCAACGTGTAGCGCAGATTTTCGAACTCCTTCCATTTGGGCTTGGCGGACTTGAATGTCGTAGGCGCCTTGCCCAGCAGCACGGGATCGTAGATCTTAGCGCGGATCACCGAGTGCGGGCACACCAGCACGCATTTTCCGCATTGGATGCACAGGGGCTCGTCCCAAACCGGGATTTCGAGAGCGATGTTCCGCTTCTCCCACTGGGCGGTGCCTGTGGGGAAGGTGCCGTCCACGGGCAGCGCGCTCACCGGCAACAGATCGCCTTCGCCGGCGATGATGCGAGCAGTGACTTTCTGGACGAAATCGGGCGCGGCCGCCGGAACCGGCGCCTCCATGTGTAGCTTGCTCGTGGCTTGCGTCGGCAGCTTGACCTCGTGCAGGTGGGCCAGCGTGGAATCTACGGCCGCAAAGTTCTTCTGCACCACCGCCTCGCCGCGCTTCTTGTAAGTCTTCTCGATGGCCTTCTTGATGGCGCCGATGGCTTCCTCGCGCGGCAGCACTCCGCTGATGGCGAAGAAGCAGGTCTGCATGATGGTGTTGATCCGCCGTCCCATGCCGACTTCCTCCGCTACCGAGTCGGCGTTGATGACGAACAGCTTCAACTTCTTATCGAGCAGTTCCTGCTGCATCGAAATGGGCAGGTGGTCCCAGACTTCCTCCGGGCCGTAAGGACTGTTCAGCAGGAAGGTGGCGCCGGGCTGAGCCAGCTTGAGCACGTCGAAGCGCTCGACGAACGAGAACTGGTGGCAGGCGACGAAGTTCGCCTGCGTGATCAGGTAGGTCGAATGGATGGGCCGCGGTCCGAAGCGCAGGTGTGAGACCGTCATAGCGCCGGCTTTCTTTGAATCGTAAACGAAGTAGCCCTGGGCGTAGAAGTCGGTGTCCTCGCCGATGATCTTGATGGAGTTCTTGTTGGCGCCGACGGTGCCGTCCGAGCCCAGGCCGTAGAATACAGCGCGCACAGTGTCTGGGCTTTCAGTCGAGAACTCGCGGTCGTAATCGAGGCTGGTGCGGGTGACGTCGTCGATGATGCCGACCGTGAAGTGGTTCTTCGGTTGCGTTTTCTTCAGCTCGTCGTAGACGGCCTTCACCATCGGAGGACTGAATTCCTTCGAGGAGAGCCCATAACGACCGCCAATCACGCGCGGCATGGCCTTGAATGCTCCCTTGCCGCCGGCCAGCCCTTCGCTCAGGGTGGTGACCACATCCATGTAGAGAGGCTCGCCGCTGGCGCCAGGCTCCTTCGTGCGGTCCAAGACTGCAATTGATTTCGCGCTCGCCGGCAGCGCAGCCAGGAAATGTTCGGCCGAAAACGGCCGGTAAAGCCGGACCTTCAGCAGCCCGACTTTCTCTCCGTGGGCGTTCAGGTGATCCACCGTCTCTTCCGCGGCTTCCGCGCCCGAGCCCATCATGATGAGGACGCGGTCGGCATCCGGCGCGCCCACGTAATCGAACAGGTTGTAGCGGCGGCCGACCACCTGCGCGAACTTGTCCATCGTCTTCTGCACGATGGCAGGGCAGGCCAGGTAGTAGGGATTGATGGCCTCGCGCGCCTGGAAGAAGACGTCGGGGTTCTGCGCGCTGCCGCGCAGCACCGGACGGTCCGGCGAAAGCGAGCGCAGACGATGGGCGTGGACCAACTCCTCGTCGATCATGGCGCGCATGTCGTCGTCCGTCAGCTCCTCGATCTTGTCCACCTCGTGCGAGGTACGGAAGCCGTCGAAGAAATGCAGGAACGGGATGCGCGCCTCGAGCGTCGCAGCGTGGGCGATCAGCGCGTGGTCCATGGCCTCCTGCACGGAGTTCGAGGCCAGCATGGCGAAGCCGGTCTGGCGGCAGCCCATGACGTCGCTGTGGTCGCCAAAGATGGAGAGCGCGTGGGTGGCCAGAGTGCGGGCGGCAACATGGATGACCACCGGCGTGAGTTCGCCGGCGATCTTGTACATGTTGGGGATCATCAGCAGCAGGCCCTGCGACGCCGTGAACGTCGTGGCCAGCGCTCCCGCCTGAATGGCTCCGTGCATCGCTCCGGCAGCGCCGCCTTCGCTCTGCATTTCCACCACCGTGGGTACCACGCCCCAGATGTTCGTCTGGCCCTTGGCGGCCCACTCGTCGGCAAACTCCCCCATGTTGGATGAGGGCGTGATCGGATAGATCGCAATCACCTCGCTGGTGTGGTAAGCGGAGTACGCCGCAGCCTCGTTGCCGTCAATCGTGACTTTAGACCTATTCATGAGTGCAGACCTCCATCGGAGATGGAAATTAACCCTTCAGTTTACCCCCGATAAAGCCTGCGTGGGGTGTGTCGGCATCACATTGCAAAGTTCATGAGTCACATTTTGGGGCGCGGCCATTTCGACTGCAGTAATATCCCCAGGGGCATGTGAGCAGCTTGTTTTCCATTCTCGCGCTGGGCTTCTTTCTCGGGATGCGGCACGCCACTGATCCCGATCATGTCATTGCGGTCACCACCATCATCACGCGCCAGCGCAGAATCGGACGGGCGGCGCTGACTGGCATCGTCTGGGGGATCGGGCACACGCTGACCATCTTCGTGGCCGGCGGCGCCATCATTCTTCTTGGCCTCGTCATCCCGCCACGCATCGGGCTCAGCATGGAACTTTCAGTGGGGCTGATGTTGATCGTGCTGGGGTTGATGAACCTCTCCAGTTTCTGGCGCGCCATGCCTGGGAAGCGGGAACAATCGGAGGCCGAATCAGTCGTCCACTCGCACGCTCACAGCCATGGAGAGTATGTGCACAGCCATCCGCACGGCCATTCGCCCGACATTCATCCGCACGCGCCGGACCAGACTCCGCTGGCGCGGCTGGATCGCCGGATGGGAAAGCTGGGCTTGTACCGGCACGCCCGGCCACTGGTGGTGGGCGTAGTGCACGGGCTGGCGGGATCGGCGGCGGTGGCTCTGCTGGTCTTGGCCACCATCCGTGATGCCCGCTGGGCGATCGCCTACTTGCTGGTCTTCGGCGTAGGTACGGTCGCTGGCATGATGCTGACTACCATGAGCCTGGCGTCTGCATTTCGGTTTCTGGGAGCTGGTCGCGAGCGCTTCTCTCGCCGGCTGAGCGTCGCCTCGGGGCTGATCAGCCTGGCCTTTGGCCTGGTCCTCGCCTACCAGGTATGTTTCGTCAACGGGCTGTTAAGCGGCCGCCCACAGTGGACGCCCCGCTGAGTGTGATCGCTCGCCCGCCTTCCACCAGGGGGCCTGGCTCGAACCACGGTGGTCACTCCAAACCGCCTGCGGACACAGGTTTTGCAGGGATCCGTTCTCCAGGTTGGGGTATACTCTTCCGAATATAACCGGCAGCCGGCCAGCGAGTGCATTGCGGGGCCCCAGGCTCCCGAGGTATTCGTGTCCGCTCCTTCCAGGTAGCCATGGCAACGCCATTTTCGCGCACCCTCCGCGCGCTTGAAATCGACAGGTTCCGCGGCTCTGTGCTGGCGCTGGTGTGCGTTACCGCCTTGCTGGGCGCCTGGGTGGCGTGGTTTCTCCTCGCCAGAGTGGCGCGCTATGAGGTAACCGACACGGCACGTCTGGAAGTCGATCAGGAAACCCATCCTGTGCAATCCCCGGTGCTGGCGCGGGTGGTTTCGAGCAACCTCGTGCTGGGTAAAGAGGTGCAGGCTGGAGAAGTGCTGGTTGAGCTGGATGCCAACGCGGAACAGCTTCAGGTTGCGGAACAGCGTACGCAACTGACGGCGCTGGCTTCGCAGATCGATTCCCTGAGGACCCAGGTCGTTCAGTTGGAGGAGGCACGGGCCCGGGAACAACAGACGGCGGGCGTCGCTATCGAGCAGGCAGGAGCGAAGTACCGCGAGGCCGATGCTCTGGCGCGCTCCGCCGACCACGAGGCGCACCGTCTGGAGGAGCTGGCTGCCGAAGGCCTGGTGCCGCGGCGCGAGTACGATATCGGGAAGATGGAAGCGGAACGGCTGCGCGACGCCGCTGACAGCCTCAAGCTGGAACCCGACCGCATCCGGCGCGACCTGCGTACCCGCGAGAGCGACCGCCGCGCGCAACTGGAAAACCTCCAGAGTCAGATTCGCAAGCTGGAAGGCGACCGGACGACGGTTGCCGCCAGCATCGAGCGGTTGAGTTATGAAGTCGAGCGACGGGTAATCCGCGCGCCTATAGCCGGACGGTTGGGCGAAGTGGCAGCCACCCTGCGCCCAGGCGCCGTAGTCAACGAAGGGGACCGGCTGTGCGCTATCCTGCCTCCCGGGCGCCTGCGCGCCATTGCCGAGTTCACTCCTCCGGCCGCCTTCGGACGCATCCGGCCGGGACAACCCGCGCGCCTGCGTCTGGAAGGGTTCCCCTGGGCGGAGTACGGCAGTATCGCAGCCACGGTGTCGACCGTGGCCAGTGAGATCCGCGACGGCAAGGTTCGCGTCGAGCTGAGTATCTCCCGTAGCCCGGCATTTGCCATCCCTTTGCAGCACGGCCTTCCGGGCTCGGTCGAAGTCGAGGTGGAGCGCGCCACGCCGGCGGCGCTGACGCTGCGCACCGCCGGCCAGATGATCAGCCGTCCGCGAAGCGTTTTTGCTCCAACCCCGTAGTCGCACATGAAGATGAAGCGCCATTACCTGGTGCCGGAGGCGGTGCAGGCGTCGGCGATGGACTGCGGTCCCGCCGCGCTCAAGAGCCTGCTCGAGGGCTTCGGGATCCACGCCAGCTACGGGCGCCTGCGCGAAGCCTGCCAGACCGATGTTGACGGCACTTCCATAGACACGATGGAAGAAGTGGCGCGGCAACTCGGGCTCGATGCCGAGCAGATCATGCTGCCGCTCGACCATCTCCTGTTGCCAGAAGCCGCCGCGCTGCCCGCCATCGTGGTGGTGGTCCTGCCCAGCGGCGTCACGCATTTCGTCGTAGTCTGGAGGCGCCATGGCAGGCTCCTGCAGCTCATGGACCCGGCAACTGGGCGACGCTGGGTCACGTGCCAGCGTTTTCTCGATGATGTGTACGTCGGCAAGACCGCCGTGCCGGCCGCGGGCTGGCGGGAATGGGCCGGTTCGAGGCCCTCGCTCGACGCCATGCGGCATCGTCTCAGCAAGGTCGGGATCCGCGCGACTTCCCTGCTGGAGGCTGCGGTAGCCGATCCGACATGGCATAAGGCAGCGGCGCTCGATGCCAGCATCCGCCTGGTAGATTCCATGGTCGAATCGGGCGGCGTCGGCCGCGGTCGCCAGGCGCAGCGGCTGCTCGAACGCTTCCTCGAAAACAATCAATTGGTCCCGGCCGAGTACTGGTCGGTACAAGCGCGCGGAAAAGACGAACTGCTGTTGCGCGGCGCCGTGCTGGTGCGCGTGCGCGGGTGCCTTGAAAAGACCGCTGAAGATGCGGCGCAGCTCCCCGCCGAACTCGCAGCCGCGTTGCAGGAGAAACCAGCGCGTCCCGGCCGGGAATTGCTGAAGCTCCTGCGTGAGGACGGCGTCTTCGCACCTTCACTCGTGCTGCTGGCCCTGCTCGCGGCGAGCGCCAGCGTGATCCTCGAAGCCGTCCTGTTCCGCGGACTCTTCGACCTGGGACGCGACCTCGGGCTCTCGGGCCAGCGCATGGGAGCGATGGCGGCGCTCATTCTCTTCCTGGCCGGCCTGCTGTTCCTGGAGTTTCCCGTTGCCACCAGCCTGTTGCGCCTGGGACGGCATCTGGAGACGCGGCTGCGGCGCGCCTTTCTGGAGAAGATCCCGCGCCTCGGCGACCGCTACTTCCAGAGCCGGCTGAAGTCGGACATGACCGAGCGCAGCCACATGATCCACCGCATCCGGCACCTGCCGGAACTCGGGGGCCAGCTCCTGCGCAGCAGCTTCGAACTGGCGCTCACGGCGGCGGGCATTGCCTGGCTCGATCCGCGCAGCGCCCCGCTGGCCATCGTGGCGGCCGTAGTCGCTCTGGCCTTACCCCTGATGGCGCAGCCGGTAGTGATGGAGCGTGACCTGCGCGTCCGTACTCATACCGGCGCCCTGTGCCGCTACTACCTGGACGCGCTTCTCGGACTCGTGCCGATCCGTGTCCACGGAGCGCAGCGGGCGGTGCGCCGCGAGCACGGCAAGCTGCTGCTCGACTGGGCGCGAGCCGGCATCGGACTTCAGCAGGTCGTCGTCTGGGCGGAGGCAGCACAGTACGCCCTGGGATTCGCGCTCGCGGCGTGGCTGCTGTTCGCGCACCTGGGACGAAGCGGGGAAGCCGGAACGGTGCTGTTACTCATCTACTGGGCGCTGAACCTGCCGGTGCTCGGCCAGGAAATCGCGCAGGTGGCGTGGCAGTATCCCGCATATCGCAACATGACGCTGCGTCTGCTGGAACCATTGGGCGCTCTGGAAGAGCCGGCCGCCGAGACCGCAGAACGCACCCTGCCGGCAGCCGCGGAGGTCCCTGCGGCCATTCGTCTGGAAAACGTGTGCGTGCGCGCCGCCGGCCACACCATCCTCGAGAACATCAATCTGGAAGTCCCATCGGGCTCTCATGTCGCGATCGTAGGACCTTCCGGCGCCGGCAAAACGACTCTGGCCGGGCTTTTGCTGGGCTGGTGGCGACCCGGCAGCGGGACAGTGCTGGTGGACGGCAAGCCGCTCGCACGGCACCTGGAGGAAGTGCGGAGAGCCACAGCGTGGGTCGATCCGGCCGTGCACCTGTGGAACCGCACGTTCTTCGAGAACCTGCGCTATGGATGCGCGAACGGCAACGCTCGTCCGATGATGCAGGTGATCGAAACTGCGGACTTGAAGCAGGTGCTGGAGCGCCTTCCCGAAGGCTTTGAAACGCGTCTCGGCGAAGGCGGCGGATTGGTATCGGGCGGTGAGGGTCAACGAGTGCGGCTGGGACGCGCCCTGCTGCGCAACGGCACCCGCCTGGCCATCCTGGATGAGCCCTTCCGTGGACTCGACCGCGAGCAGCGCCGCGAATTGTTGCAGCGCGTGCGCCGCCTGTGGCGCGACATCACCGTGCTCTGCATCACGCACGACGTCAGCGAGACGCGCGCCTTCGACCGCGTGGTGGTGGTGGAAGGCGGAAAGATTATCGAAGACGGTCACCCCGATGCGCTGGCCGATCAACCGGCTTCCCGCTATCGCGCCATGCTGGACGCCGAGCGTGCCGTCCAGCTCAGCGGATGGTCGCGCGGAGTCTGGCGACGGCTGCGCCTGGACAACGGCAACATTTCCCTGCCTATGGAGCGACAGCGCAGCCAGGGAGCGTCATCGTGATCGCGTGGCCGGCAAACCGGGTCGGCGAAGCGCTGGAAGCCCTGGCGCGCCGGAGTGAGCTGCGGCCAAAGTCGATGGACCTGCCGATGCCGCCGGCCAACGCCGCCGATGATCCCCGCCGCCTGGGGCTCTGGATCGAATCGGCGGCCAGCGCGCTGGGTCTGGAGGCAGAGCCGGAGGAGATCCGCTACGCCGACCTCGAAACAAGACTGGCGGGAGCCTCTCCGGCGGTGGTGCGCTGCTCCGATGGCCGTCTGCTGGCTCTGCTGGACGCAGGAACCGTCCTGGGGCCCGACCTCGAGGCGCACCGTCTGGGTGCGAAGGCCATCGCAGCGGAACTCCGCGCCGCCGTCGAAGCGCCCCTCGCGCGCGAAATGGATGACCTGCTCGAGTCCGCCGCAATCCCGGAGCGCCGCCGCGAGAGCGTGCGTGCCGCCCTGCTGCGCGAGCGGCTGGCGCGGGCGCGTCTCGGCCACGCCTGGCTGCTCAGGCTTCCCCCCGGCTCGAGCTTCAGGCTGCAACTGCGCCTGGCACGCATTCCCCGCCGGCTTGCGATGCTCGCCGGCGCTCACTTCATACAATACGTGCTCTGGCTGGGTGCGTGGTTCATTGTCGGCGTGGGCGCGCTCGAAGGACGCCTCGACCGCGGCCTGTTGCTGGCGTGGGCGCTGCTGCTGCTGACGCTTGTCCCCATCCGCGGCGTCATCACCTGGCTGCAAGGATTGGTCTCTATCACCGCCGGGGGAATCCTGAAAGAAAGACTGTTGTACGGCGCGCTTCGCCTCAAGCCGGATGAAATCCGCCACCAGGGCGCCGGCCAGTTGCTGGGACGGGTGATCGAATCGGAAGCGCTGGAGTCGCTGGCGCTGAGCGGCGGATTCCTGGCGCTGGTGTCGGTGATCGAGCTGGTGCTGGCGGCGGCGGTCCTGGGCGCGGGCGCGGGCGGAATCGGACACGCACTGCTGCTCGTGCTCTGGGTTGCGATGGCCGCCGTGCTGGGCTGGCGCTACTTTCAGGAGGAGCGCCGCTGGACGGATTCGCGCATCGGGATGACCCACGACTTGGTCGAGCGCATGGTCGGCCATCGCACGCGTCTGGCGCAGGAACCTCGCGAACATTGGCACGACTCTGAAGATCAGGGGCTCGATCGTTACCAAGCCGTCTCGCAGGCGGTGGACCGCCGCGGCGCGATGCTGATGGCGGTTGTGCCGCGGGGCTGGCTGGTGGTCGGCCTGGTGGGACTGGCGCCGGCGTTTGTGTCCGGCAGCCCGGCAGCGGCACTGGCGGTCAGCGTGGGCGGCATGCTGCTCGGGTATCGCGCGTTCCGGCGTCTGGCATCCGGCATGTGGAACCTTACCGAAGCCGCCATCGCCTGGAAGCAGGTCGCGCCGCTGTTCGAGGCCGCCGCTCGCGAAGAATTGCCTGGCTCGCCCGCGCTGGCGACCATGGAAGCGGCCGGTGAGCACGAAGCCGTGGTCGAGGCCCGTGACCTGGTTTTTCGCTACCCAAATCAGCCTGAGCCCGTGCTTCAGCGCTGCAACCTGAGCATCTCCGCCGGCGATCGGCTCTTGCTCGAAGGACCGTCCGGAGGCGGGAAATCGACGCTGGCTTCGCTGCTCACGGGCGTACTGCGGCCGGAATCCGGACTGCTGCTGGCCCGCGGCCTGGACCGGCAGACGCTGGGCTCGCAGGGCTGGCTGCGCCGCGTTGCCTCCTCCCCGCAGTTCCACGAGAACCACGTGTTGACCGGCACCTTCGCTTTCAATCTGCTGATGGGCAAAGACGGATGGCTGACCGAAAAGGACCACCAGGAGGCGGAGGCCATCTGCAAAGAACTTGGCCTCGGGCCCCTGCTGGAGAAAATGCCCGCCGGGATGTTGCAGATGGTAGGCGAAAGCGGATGGCAGCTCTCGCACGGTGAGCGCAGCCGGCTTTTCATCGCGCGTGCGCTGCTTCAAGGCTCCGACCTGCTCGTTTTCGACGAGAGCTTCGCAGCTCTGGATCCGGAAAACCTGCGGCTGGCGCTGAATTGCGTGCTCGGGCGGGCACCCACGGTGATGGTCATCGCTCACCCGTGACATTCGCAAAGTTTGCGTTAGAATGAGCCCTTCCGCGGGGGGCAAGGGGTCTCTCCATGGTAGGTACCACGCTCTGGTCCTATCGCATCGAGTCGAAGATCGGGGCCGGTGGAATGGGCGTCGTGTACAAGGCAGTAGACTCGCGCCTGGACCGCCCGGTCGCCATCAAAGTCCTGCCTGCGTCCGCCCTGGCCAGCGCCGACCGCCAAAGGCGCTTCGTGCAGGAAGCCAAGACCGCCTCCTCACTCAACCATCCCAACATTGTCACCATCTACGACATCAACACCCAGGAGGTGGATGGCCAGCCGGTCCAGTACATCGCCATGGAATTCGTCGCGGGCGAGACGCTGGACAAGCTGATCGGACGCAAAGGGCTGAAAGTGCGCGAGAGCTTGAAATACGCCATCCAAATCGCCGACGCGCTGTCCGCGGCGCATGCTGCCGGCGTGGTCCATCGCGACCTGAAGCCCTCCAACGTAATGGTTACGCCGCAAGGCCTGGTGAAAATTCTGGATTTCGGCCTCGCCAAGATAACCGGACCGCTCGACACCGACGCCTACGCTGAGACATTGCACGCGGAAGCCTCACCGCATACCGAAGAGGGTACGGTCCTCGGCACTGTCGCCTTTATGTCTCCCGAACAGGCGGATGGGAGGAAGATCGACGCCCGCTCCGACATCTTCTCCTTCGGGTCTGTTCTCTACGAAATGATTACCGGACATCAGGCGTTTCCTGGCGCCTCCAAGCTGTCCACGCTTTCCTCGGTGCTGTACAAGGACCCGCAGCCGGTTTCGCAAGCGGTACCGGACGTTCACCCGGAGCTGGACCGCATCATCAGCCGCTGTCTGAAGAAGGACCCGGAGCGCCGCTGGCAGACCATGGCCGACGTGAAGGTGGCGCTCGAGGAACTGCGGGATGAACTGGACGTTAGCGGCGCTGTGCCCATCCAACCGCGAACCTATGTGGCCAGGCCCGCCCCCCGCCACACTGGACGCTGGATCGCGATCGGCGCGCTGGCCGGAATCATCCTGGCAATTGCGACTGCGGCCTATTTCGCACCCCGGCTTATGCGGACTGAGCCTCCCAGTTTCCAGCGGCTGACCTTCCGGCGCGGCGACGTGACTTCCGCGAACTTTGCTCCTGGCGGTGCAATCGTTTACAGCGCCGAGTGGGATGGCGGCCCGTCCACGTTTTACTCCGTGATGCCCGGCAACCGGGAAGGGCGGCAGTTGCAACTGCCACCCGGGCGGTTGACGTCCGTCTCCGCCTCGGGGGAGATGGCAGTAGTGCTGGGCAATGGGGACTCTGGCACGCTTGCTCGCGTCCCGTTCGGTGGAGGCGCGCCGCGTGAGATATTGGAGAACGTCTTCTACGCCGACTGGGGACCGGACGGAGAATCCATGGCCGTGGTACGTAATGTCGGCGGCAAGTTCCGGCTTGAATATCCCACCGGTACCGTCCTGTATCAGACGGAAGGACGCCCGCCCGCTTTTCCCCGGGTATCGCCGGACGGCAAGATTGTGGCCTTTCTGGAGTATGACGACGAGGTTGGAGATTACTCGCTCTGCGTGGTGGGACCCAATCATCCCAAACAAACGCTCTCCCGAGGATGGCGGGGCACCGGACGGCTGGGATGGTCCATGAGCGGCAAGGAAGTCTGGTTTTCAGGGGCACAGGCGGGCGCCGATCCCGCACTCTACGCCGTGGACCTCTCTGGCAAACAGCGATTCATTTCTCAAGTTCCGGGATGGATCATCATGCAGGACGTGGCCCGCGACGGCCGCGTGCTCATCAACGCCGTGAATTCCCGGCTGGGCATTCTCTACGCTGCCAACGGCGGCTCCCCTCGCGACCTGGCCTGGTTCGACGCTTCCTTCGCCTATGACCTGTCGCAGGACGCCAAGTCGCTGGTGTTCGTCGAACTCAGCAGCGGCGAAGGCCGTAATGCCGCCATCTATTTGCGCAAGACCGACGGCTCGCCTGCCGTACGTCTGGGGTACGGCAACCGCCCGGCGCTTTCCCCGGACGGCAAGTGGGTGGCAATCATCCAACGCCACCCGGCACGCTCGCAGTTAATACTGCTCCCGACAGGCCCGGGTGAGCTGCGTACCCTCGATGTTGAGGACATGCACTACGAGTCGGTCGAATGGTTTCCCGACGGCAAGCGCATCCTGTTCACCGGCAATCAACCCGGACACCCGGTGCGCTCCTGGATGTATGAGTTGGAGGGCGGCGGCAAACCGAGGCCCGTCACCCAGGAAGGAATCCGGGGGACACGGGTTTCACCGGACGGGCACAGCTTCGTTGTGGTCGACCCGCGCAAGCTCCGACTCGGCGACGTAGGGGGCGGTGAACCGCGGACGATCACCGAACTCCAGCCCGGCGAAAGTGCCGTGCGCTGGAGCGCCGACGGCCGCTACCTTTTCCTGGCGCAGCAGCTGGGTGAAACCCTCAAGCTGTCGCGTGTTGAAATTGCATCTCGCAAGAGCGAGCCTTGGCGCACCCTGAAGGTGCCCGAGGGCGGCGCCGCATTCTTCGGCCCAGTGGCGCTTTCTGCCGACGGCAAAGCCGTGGCCTGCACCTTCCAGCACGATCTGGCCAACCTCTATCTAGTGAAAGGGTTGAAGTAGGCTCTTACTCTTGCCGCTGGCGCTTGGACTTCAGGTTTAAGGTCTTGATCAGCCGGAACAGGTGATTGGGATGGACGCCCAGTATTCCGGCGGCTTCAGTGTAGTTCCCGCCAGCCTGTTCAATGGCGCGCTCGATGAGCGCCTTTTTGGCCTCGCGCAGCCCTTCATGGAGCGCCGTGATCGGCTCGCCCTCGGTCGCGGTCTCCTCCACGAGCGCCTCCGGCAAGTCCTCCGGCAGGATCAGTTCAGTCGAACCCAGCACTACGGCGCGCTCGATGGCGTTCTCCAGTTCGCGGACGTTGCCCGGCCACTCGTACCGCATCAGGCAGGCGCGGGCCTTGGGAGAGATGCCGGCCACGTGTCGCTTCACTTTCTCGCCGAAGCGCCGGGCGAAGAAGTTGGCCAGCAGGGGAATGTCCTCTTTGCGCTCGCGCAACGCCGGCATCCGCACGGAAACCACGTTCAGCCGGTAGTAGAGGTCCTGACGAAAGATGCCGGCGCGCGTGGCTTCCTTCAGGTCGCGGTTGGTGGCCGCGATCACACGGATGTCCACCTTGATCGGCCTGGTTCCGCCGACGCGTTCGAACTCGCGCTCCTGCAGGACGCGCAGCAGTTTGGCCTGCAGCGGCGTCGCCAGTTCGCCGACTTCGTCGAGAAAAACGGTGCCGCCATCGGCAGCCTCGAGTTTTCCTTTCTTCTGTGACACCGCGCCGGTGAAGGCTCCTTTTTCGTGTCCGAACAGCTCGCTTTCCAGCAAGGTCTCAGTGATGGCGGCGCAATTGATGGCCACGAAGGGCCTGTCGGCCCGGCTGCTGTTGGCATGAATGGCACGCGCCACCAGTTCCTTGCCGGTGCCGCTCTCCCCCCAAACCAGCACGGTGGACTCCCGCGCTGCGACCCTGGAGATGAAATCGATGACAGCGCGCATCGGCGGGCTCTCCCCCACCATGCCATGATCTGCCTCCAATTCCTGCTGCAAACGGCGGTTTTCGCCACCCAGCCACTCCAGATGGCGCGCATTCTCCATCGCCAGTCCTGCTATGTTACCCAGAGCCAGCACGAGCTGCAGCAGACCGGCATCGAAGTGGGCGCCCGCCGAGCTGGCATCGAGATAGATCACGCCCACCAGCTTGCCGTGCGCCTCCATGGGCGCTGCCAGCACCGACCGCACACTGGGGGACACCAGGCTGTCGGCGGCGCGGTAGGCCTTGTCTTCAGCCACGTCATTGGCCAGCACCGCTACGTTCTGACCCATGACCTGGTTGAGGATGGTCTGGCTCGCCTGGATGGGCTGTTCCGGTCCCGAGTTCCGGTAACGGCCCAGAACTGAAGAAAATCCTTCCGACCCCTCTTCCAACAGCAGTACCGCGGCGCGATCCGCGGGGGCAACCTCGAAGATTGCGTCCAACACCTTCTGCTGCAGGCTGGCAACGTCGCGGACGGTGCTGACGCTCCGGCTGAAATTGAGCAGCACATTCAGGTCGCGGACCACGCGCGCCGATGCCGGCAAATTGGTTCCGGCCTGTGGCGGTTGCAGGTAAACGGCATTCTCCTTGCGAAGGATCACCGTGGGCCCGCCCGGCGTCGCCGAGTCGTCCAGACGCACGGAGTCACTGGGAGCGTTGGCGTCGTGCCGTCCATGGAATACGAAGATCGAATTGCCCACTCGCACCTGGTCGCCGTGGACCAGGACGCGCTCTTTCACCGGCACGCCATTGACGAAGGTGCTGTTGCGGCTGTCGAGGTCCTCGAGGCGAACATCGAAGCCGCTCCTGCGAAGGACACAATGCCGGCGCGAGACCAGCGGATCCAGCAGCGAGATCTGGTTCGAGGGTTCACGCCCGATTGAAAGCTCGCCTTCCTCCAGGGAAAAGACTCTCCCCGCTACCGGTCCGCTGACGGCTTCCAGGCGGACATCAGAAGAGAACTCGGCTTGCGGATTGGGGATGCTGGCCACGCGATGAGTATACCCAAGCCTACCAAGCGCTATCCCTTTATGCTCCACGACCTAACATAAGTGTTAGGCCACCAAACACGTCTGTTAGGTTTCGGCCGTTTCGAACCTGCCAAAGGCCCTAGCACTCGCCGCACGCGACGGCATAACTGTCCTCTTTTCAATAAGCAACAGGTGCGCTTCGGCCCTTGCCTGCGCCTTGGCCGTCTGGCACGGGTCTTGCTAAATGTCAAGGTGTCCGGGGTAACAGACGAAGTCAGAAGTAACCGGTCGGAAACCAAATCTCAAGAGAAAGGAGCTCTCCCATGACGGTTAAGACGAACACCAAGGCTGGCGACGGCAGCACAGTATGGGGTGGTTAATCTAGAGGACCACAGACTCTGAGGGCGACACAACAGCAGAGAGAACAAACGGGCTCAACAACAGGAGGTCTCCCAATGGCAGTAAAGACCAACACCAAGGCTGGTGACCAGAGCACGGTTTGGGGCGGGTAAGAAGCCGGGCCGAACGCTGAGAAAGCAAACAATAATCAACGCAACGGATCGATAAGATTTCTAAGAGAGAGGAGAGCTCCCATGACGGTCAAGACCAACACCAAGGCTGGTGACCAGAGCACGGTTTGGGGTGGTTAACAACCCAGCAGCCCCAAAAGGGATTCGCGGGGCTGCAGCTGAGAAAATCACAACGGCCGGTTCCGCCGATAGCGACCAAACGCTCTTCGCCGGTACCGGCCGATGCTTTTGCTGTTCTCGCCCCGCGCGGCTAGATTTCCCGCACAAAATAAGAAAGGCTGCGACATTGGTTATGCTCCAGTTGCCAACTCCGGCGAGGGAGCCAACAGCGTGGAAACATGCACCGTCACAGCCTTTGATGCAATCACCGCTTTCGCGGTACCAAACCCCGGCAGTCGCTCGCACAACCGTCGGTTTTTTCGGGTTTGGCAGCTCGTGCGGGTCGCCCCAACGAACTGATCACCCAGCTTACTTCGGACTGGCGACTTATCAGGAAGCCAACCCTTTCAGCCATCGACGCCGCCTACCTTAACTGCGAACCCAACTCGCGTCAATGCCCGTGAGTAGTGCAAATGTGGAAAACGAAGCATGAAACGCGGCTGTGTCGCCAGGTGCGCAGCCTCCCGGTGCTACACTTGTGCCGGTCAGCCCGATGCCCGCGCTCGCAGCAGTTCTGAAGCTCGACAATATCCTGGTCGCCACCGACTTCTCGCCGGCCTCCAAGCTCGCGACCCGTTTTGCCATCGAGATCGCAAGGCAGCACAGGGCCAAGCTTCTCATGGTCCACGTTGCCGGCTCGCAATCCGAAAGGCCGCTGATGGATGCCTGGCGCGCCGGCCAGTCCGAGATCATGGATCACTTCATCGCCGGACGACTCACCGGCATTGAACACGAGCTTCTGGTCAAGCCCGGCGACGTATGGGGCGTCCTTTCGGAGTTGATCCCGGAGCGGGCGATTGACCTGATTGTGGCAGGGACGCGCGGGCGCACCGGTATGTGGAAGTTCTTTATGGGCTCGGTCGCCGAAAGGATTTTCCGCCTGGCGCCCTGCCCCGTGCTAATCGTTGGTCCCAGTTCCAGCCAGGAGCCGGAAGCCGGCCCGCGGCGGATCCTGGTGCCCACGGGGTTCGCCCACCAGTCTCTTTACGCGGTGCGCTACGCAGTTTGGCTGGCGGAGCAACTGCGGTCGGCGCTGGCGGTGCTGCACGTGGTCACGGAGGCCGGGCAGCTTCCGGCCCAGGAGAAAGAGCGCATTCGCAACGAGCGCCTGAAAAGGCTGCGGGCCCTGATTCCGGAAAGCGCTGGCCTGGCGGACACCGCGGAATTTCTCGTTGAATTCGGGGCCGCCACCGACCAGATCCTGGGGACTTGTGCAGCCTGGAACCCTAACCTGGTCGTGCTGGGACTTCGCCCCACTGGAGAAGAACCGCCACCCGAAACCGCGCAAACTAAGGCCTATGACATCATTTGCAAGGCCCCCTGTCCCGTCCTGACCGTGAGGGAGCCGGTGTAGGAGCGCAGCCACTTCTCAATCCCGCGTTGCCTGCTCCAACAAATACAGATACGACACGTATACCTGGCCCGTGGCCCGGGTCATGCCAATCTCGCAGGTGCGGCTGCTGGAGTAGTAGCCGTCCTGCACCGCGCCCTTGAGTTCGGCGGCCTCGGGGCGCGTCGCCGACTCGGTGAGTTCGGGAAAGAGAAAGCCGCGATCGCCGGCGAAGCCGCAACAGCCGGCATTCAGCGGCACCACGACCTTGTCGCTGCAGGCGTGCGCGATGCCTTCCAGCTTGGAGACAAGGTTCAACTTGGTGGCCGAACAGACTGGATGCAGCGCCACCGACTCTGCTTTCTGCATGATCCTCAGCTTCGGTAATAACGTATCGTGCACGAACTGCGCGCTGTCGAGGATCTTCAGCTTGTCGAAATTCTTCTGGTTCGCCGGTGTAAGGTGCGCACGGCAGGTGACAATCCCGTAGGTGCACGGCGTGGTATCGATGACCACCGGCAACCTGCCGCCGTCGCTCCACTGATAAAACTTCTCGATGGTCTTGTTCACCAGCACGTCGTGGGCCTGCTCAAAGCCTTTGGAGGAGAACGGCACTCCACAGCAGACGCCCTCCACGTCCGGCGGGATGAACACTGGGACGCTGGCGCGGCAAGTCAGAGCGACAAATACTTCCATCAGCGATTGCTCAGTCGTCTCCCCCGGCAGACGGCCCAGCACGCGAGAAATGCAGGTCGGAAAATAGATGGCTTGCGCGCCGGCTCGTTCAGTTGCTGGACGAGGACCTGCCGGCCGGGGTACGTCCGCGCTCCAGAGCGGGAATTCGCCGGCAACCGAACGCAGGGCGCGTGTGATCGCCACCATCGTTTTCGTTCCCAGCACCGACTGCACCGTGTGTCCGAGGCGGAGCCCGCGCCGCATCCATCGTTCGAGCGAGGCGAAGTCGTTCGCATAACGTACCGCACGCTCTTGCGCCGATTGGGAATGCCGCATCCGGCGGAACCGTTTCGTCAGTTGCCCGGTATCGATTGAGACCGGGCAGGCGGTGGCGCATAAGCCGTCCACGGCGCAGGTATCGAGGCCCATATAAGGGAACTCGGCGTCGAGGGCTGCGTGAGCACCATTCCCGCCGCCATCTTTCAGCCGTTGCATTTCGCGGCGCACCACGATGCGCTGGCGAGGCGTCAAGGTGAGATTGCGGCTGGGGCACTTGGGCTCGCAGTAGCCGCACTCGATGCACTTATCCACTTCTTCCTCGACCACCGGCATGCGCTTCAGATCTGCGAGGTGGGCCTTAGGATCGGAGTTGATGATCACGCCCGGATTGAGCAGACCATCGGGGTCCACCAATTCCTTCAGGCGCTTCATGATGCGATAGGCATCGCCTCCCCACTCCGCTTCGACGAACGGGGCCATGTTTCGCCCAGTGCCGTGCTCAGCCTTAAGGGCTCCATCGTAGCGTTCAACCACCAGCCTCACCATGTCGTCGATAAAGCGCGCGTACTGATCGATCGCCTTTTGGTCATTAAGTGACGGCGTTATGACGAAGTGCAGATTGCCGTCTTTGGCGTGCCCAAAGATGATCCCATTGTCGTAACCGTGCTTGACGAAGAGCTTTTGCAGGTCGACACAGGCGTCGGCGAGATGATGGATCGGGAAAGCCACGTCCTCGATGATGACCGTGGTGCCGCTTTTGCGTACCGCACCCACAGACGGGAACAGGCCGGCGCGAATTTTCCACAGCGCCGCCTGCTCGCCTGGCTGATGCGTGAACACCGGAGCTTCCAGCAGCTTGAGCCCTTCCAAGGCCCGCCGCGCAACCGATTCCAGTCCGGCTCGCTCACCTTCGTTGGCCGCCTGGAGTTCGACAAGCAAGCCTGCGGCTTCTCCCGGCAGCTTGCGCAAGGAGGGCGGACTCCCGGCTTGGTCTTCCACGGAACGGAGCGAGGCACGGTCCATGATCTCCAGCGCCACCGCACCCGCATCGCGCAGGGGAACGATTGCCGCAGCCGCATCATGCAGATTGGGAAACAGCAGCAGTCCGGTGTACTTGACCGGGAGATCTGGGACGGTATTCAAGACTGCCTCGGCGATGAAGGCCAGCGTGCCTTCCGAGCCGATCATCACGTGTTCAAAGATGTCTACGGCGCGGTCGAAGTCGATGAACGCGTTCAGCGAATACCCGGTGGTGTTCTTCATGCGGTACTTGGCGCGGATGCGGTCCCGCAGCGTGGAATTGGCCTCGATCTGCCGCTTCAAATCGAGCAAGCCCTCGGCCAGCTTCGGCTCCTTGGCGCGAAACTCTTCATCGGCGCGGACGTCGGCGGTATTGATCACCGTGCCCGAGGGCAGCACGAACGTCAGCGACTCGATCGTGTGATAGGCATTCTGGCTGACCCCGCAGCACATCCCGCTGGAGTTGTTGGAAAGGATACCGCCGATCATGCAGGTGCTGATCGAGGCCGGGTCCGGGCCGATCTTCACTCCATATGGCCGCAACACGGTGTTGGCGTATCCGCCGATCACGCCGGGTTGGACCCGCACTTTGCGGCCGTTGTCTTCGACCGTCAGTCCTTTCCAGTGGCGCGCGACCTCGACCAGGAGGCCGTCTGTCACCGCCTGGCCTGAAAGGCTGGTGCCGGCGGTGCGGAAAGTGATCGGGATGTGCCGCTCGTGGCTGAAGCGGAACAATGCCTGGATTTCGACGATCCCCCGCGCCATAACCACCGCTTTAGGGATCAGGCGGTAGAAGCTGGCATCGGAAGCAAATGCGATCAGGTCGATGGGGCGGGTGAGGACTCGGGATGGTTCGACGATGCGCCCCAGTTCCTGTTTCAGTTTCTCCGACGCGACGGCAGCGGAGCTCATGGGTATCGGTCCCGGCTTGGTCGCACGGGCAGCATCAATTGCGGTCGCCATATATTAGAGGAGGTACGCGCCCACACACAGGTCCGGAGTCTCCGGACAAGGCGCTGCCTCCGGTATAGGTTAACCCTGGGTCAAGAGATTACCAAGCGCGAGGATCGGCCTGGGTGCGGACAGCGTGGTTGGCCAGCGAGTTGGCTTCGCTGTTGTTCTCGCGGGGGACGTGAATGATGGAAAAATCGAGGGAGCGCGCCAGCTTACGGCAGGTCCAGTTCAGGGAATAGAGGCGCGGGCTGAGGCAGGCATACTCGCCACTCATCTGACGCACCACCACTTCGGAATCGGAGTAGACGCGCAGCGTCCTGGCCTTCTGCTCGTGGGCGTATTGCAGGGCTTCCAGCAGCGCGACGTACTCGGCCACGTTGTTGTCTTGATGGCCGATCGGTTTGGCGATGCGGATCTTGTGCCCTTCGGCGTGCTCAATCACAATCCCGATTCCCGATGGCCCGGGATTCCCATGAGACCCACCATCTATATAAGCCACCAGATCCAAGTTTCCACCTTCTCGAATCCAAAATGCTTGAGAAGTTTTCTTGCGTCAAGAGAATTGTCTGGTTCCTGGCGCCGAAACTCGGAACGCTTTCCACAACTTTGTGAAAAACCGATGAAGAAATGCCCGCAAGGCATCTTGACATGCAGGATTGGCGCACTGTTCTACGGTTTGCACACCAGCGGGAGCAGATGGAGGAAAAATTTATGCGTTGCATCGAAACCGGGCGTTGATAAATCGGATGCGTGAGATGATCTTCGTTTCGAACCCGTTCCAGCTTTCCGCTCCATACCGAGAACGACCAGATAGGGTGCTATGCTAGCTATCACGCTCCGTGCGCCGGTAGCCCTTCATGCCCAACTCAAGCACTCCGGAATCCCAGCCTGTCCCCGAGCCTGAAGAGTCCTTCGACGAAATTCTCTCCCAATACGAGAGAAGCCATTCGCATCCGCCTGAAGCTGCCGGCAAACAGATCGAAGGGACGGTGATCGCCGTCTCCGCCGAGTCGGTTTTTGTCGATATCGGCTTTAAGACGGAAGGCATCTTGCCGCTGTCCGCGTTCGGAAGTGCCGGCGAAGCGGTGAAGCCCGGCGATAAGCTCCCGGTCTCGGTCACGGGCCGCGATCCGGAAGGCTACTACCAGCTCTCCCGCTCCCGGACCGCGCGACCCACGGACTGGGCGTCGCTGGAGCAGGCCTTCTCCGACAGGTCGGCAATCGTAGGCACGGTGAAAGGCGTCGTCAAGGGCGGGCTGAGCGTGGATGTGGGCGTGCGGGCGTTCCTGCCTGCCTCGCGTAGCGGTGCACGCGACGCCGCGGAGATGGAAAAGCTGGTGGGGCAGGAGATTCGTTGCCGCATTACCAAGCTCGACGTAGCGGACGAAGACGTCGTGGTGGATCGCCGTGCCGTCGTCGAGGAGGAAGAGCGCGGCGTCAGGCAGCGACGCTATTCGGAGGTGAGGGAAGGCGAGACGGTCAGCGGGGTAGTCCGCAGCCTGACCGATTACGGCGCTTTTGTCGATATTGGCGGAGTGGGGGGTCTGCTGCACGTCGGGGACATCGCCTGGGCCCGCGTTAACCAGCCGGCGGACATGCTCTCCGTCGGACAACAGATCGAAGCCAAGGTCCTCAAGGTGGATGCGGAAAAGCAGCGCATCTCGCTAGGCATCAAGCAGCTTCAGCCTGATCCCTGGGACTCAGCCGCCGACAAATACAAACCAGGCGAGCGAGTGCGCGGCGCTGTGACGCGCGTTGCCGGGTTTGGAGCGTTTGTCGAACTGGAGCCGGGGATCGAAGGGCTGATCCACGTCTCGGAGATGTCGTGGACCAGGAAGGTCAGGAATCCCGGCGAGATAGTAAAGCCAGGCGAGACGGTGGAAGTCGTGGTCTTGGCGGTGAACGCAGCGGAACGCCGCATCTCTCTCGGCCTCAAGCAGGCAATGGGCGACCCGTGGGCGGACGCTCCGGAGCGCTTTCCGGTGGGCTCGGTCGGCGAAGGGCCAGTCACCAGCCTTACCAGCTTTGGCGCGTTCGTGCAGCTTTCTGAAGGCGTTGACGGCATGATCCACGTCAGCGACATCAGCGCCGAAAAGCGCATCAATCACCCGCGAGAAGTGCTGCGGGTGGGGCAAATCGTCAGAGCCCAGGTGCTCGCCCTTGACAAAGAAAAGCGTCAGTTGCGGCTAGGCATGAAGCAACTTCTACCCACCGGCTTGGACGAGTACCTCGCCGAACACAAGCCAGGCGATGTGGTCACCGGCCGCATCACAGAGGTTTCGGGAACGCAGGCGACGGTGGAATTGGGCGAAAACATTCAGGCCACCTGCCCGACTGCCACGCAGGGACCGGCAATGGAAAACAAGGCCGCATCAAAGGCAGACTTGTCATCGCTTAGTTCCATGCTGGAGGCGCGCTGGAAGGGCGGCGCGAGCGGATTAGAGTCCAGGTCGGGAGAGATCCGCAAGGGACAGGTTCGCAGTTTTCGAATCGCCAGGCTCGATCCAGCTTCGAAAAAGATTGAGTTGGAGCTGGCGTAGCACCAACTTTAGCCCTGGTTTTACCGACAGGTACGCGAGATGGTCAAACTGGACGTCGTCTAGGGCTACCTCAAGCCTCGCCCGCAAGACGGGGCCGAAAGAGTTACTTTTTCGAGCGCAGCGTATAAAATCCAGGACGAAGTAATCATTCCAACGACAGTGGAGACCGCATGTCTAGCTTGCAACGGGTATTCAAGCAACTGAAGGACGAGCGGAAGCGTGCTCAAAAGGAACTAGCACGGTTGGAGGAAGCTATCTCTGCGTTTGGAAAGCTCGTGGGGAAGCGCGCCGGCAAGACAGGGCGCAAGCTTTCAGCGGCAGCTAGAAAAAGGATAGCTGCGGCCCAACGGGCACGTTGGGCAAAGCTCAAAGCAAAGTAAGGCGAAGCCCAAGCAAACAATCTCCCGAACCGGCCTATTGGCCCGAGCGGTGTTGAGCGAAGCTCATCACCACATGCCCTGTCAAGGCATGCATTTTACCACCACCCGGCTGAAATAATTTGCACTCCATCGACTCGACTACGAGAATTCATAGGCCGATGGAGCGGCTCTTCCAATTTAGGTATGTGTCCAAGTCCTAACTCCAGTGGTTGCAGTTGAGAGGGTTTGGTGCCTGCTTTGCCCTGCAGATCGATGCCTCACTCTGTCAGGGAGCTCCTATGTTGCCCGCGCTGCTACGACTGTTCTTCGGATGCAAGCATGAGTTCGGATTCCCGGTCACCCATCCGGAAAGTCGCCGGACATACCAGGTCTGCGTGCGCTGCGGGCTCGAGTACGAATACGACTGGGAGCGGATGATCCGTCTTCGGCGCGTGCGGCCAAAATCCGCGGCGGCGCCGATCGATGCATCCCATCGCCGGACAGGAACTCACTGACCGCGCGTCGCGCCAAAACATGGAAATGGTGGGCGCTGTAGGATTCGAACCTACGACTTCCACCGTGTGAAGATGGCACTCTACCGCTGAGTTAAGCGCCCACTGCTGTTGATTCTATCAGTTACAGACATACCAAACCGGTTGCCGTGCGAAATCGTGCGAAACTCTAAGCAGTCTTGACCACGTGCGGCCTCGCCGTTAGCTCTCGATAGATCGCGTCCTGCGTCTGCTTGACG
>DATKLD010000154.1:0-6406 GCA_035542595.1 Terriglobales bacterium | reverse complement strand
GGGTGGGGCACCCTTAAGAGAAACGACAAGGGGAAAGTGCTAGCTACTGATCCGCACCAGCAGGCAGGTGATGTTGTCGTCGCCGCCGGCGGCGCGGGCGGCAGCGATCAGCCCCTCGCAGGCCTTTTCCAGGCTGGAGGCGGAGGCTGTAATCTCGCGTAACTCGGGTTCCTTTACCAGCTTGGTCAGCCCGTCGGTGGCGAGCAGGAAAAGGTCGCCGGGAGAGACTTCGACGTCCTGCACATCCGGCTCGGCGGCGTCCTCTGACCCCAGGGCGCGGGTAATGATGTTCTGAATTGAGGAACGCTCGGCTTCCTCCACGGTCATCAGGCCGCGCCGCACTTGCTCCATGACCAGGGAATGGTCGGCGGTGAGCAGCCGGATCTGGCCGTCGCGTAGAAGATAGGCGCGGCTATCTCCCACGTGCGCGATCGAGGCCTTACCCTCGCGTACCAGGAGGGCCACCATGGTGGAACCCATGCCCTGGCGCCCGGGGTGTTCCAAGGCTTCGTGGAAAACCCGGACGCCGGCTGCCTGCACGGCGCTGGCCAGGGCATTGGCATCCGGGGAGATGTCGTCGAAGTTCTCCCCGATCAGCGGGTAGTTGCCTTCAGAAGAGTAACGGCGGAAGTACTCCAGCACGGTCTCCAGCGCCAGCTTGCTGGCGACCTCCCCGGCGGCCTGGCCGCCCATGCCGTCGCACACTACATAGACGCCAGACGCGATATCGTAGCCGAAACTATCTTCGTTGTTGGTGCGGACGCAACCAACGTCGGTTCGGCCCGCCACCTGGACTGAAGGGGTCATTCGCGATCCGGTTCAAAGGCACGCTGGCGGCGGATTGTAATGGTCACGATTCCGGGCTGACAAGTCAATTCCGGGCGTCCTGGGATCAGGAATCGGCTGCTCGCTACCGATTCTACGCCCTAGGCATGCCTTTTCGCCGCCACGTCCAGCCGCACCTCGGCGCGCTTCAGAGCATAAAGGGCGCGCTCGTAATCGGTGGCGGGGTCCTGGCTCCTCAGCCGTTCTTCAGCGCGCTTTTTGGCCTCCCGAGCGCGGTTAATGTCAATCTCCTCAGGACGTTCGGCTGCCTCCGCCAGGATCGTGACCTTGGCGGGCAGGACCTCGGCAAATCCCCAGGCCACCGAAAGATAGCTGGTGTGCCCGCCTTTGCGATAGCTGATTTCACCCACCGAAAGCTCGGTGATCAGCGGCGCGTGCCCCGGCAGGATGCCAAGATAGCCCTTCTTACCCGGAATCTGTATTTCTTCCGCCGTATCGCTGACTGCCTGCTTCTCCGGGGTGACAAGCTCGAGTTGGAAAACGTCAGCCATTGTTAGTCGTTGGCGGGTGCCCACCCTTGGCCGCCTTTGCCAAGGGTGAGGGCCTTACGCTGCCGCCGTTGCCTTCATCTTCTCTGCGCGCTGCAGCACCTCGTCGATGGTGCCGACCATGTAGAAGGCCTGCTCCGGGATGTCGTCGTGTTTGCCTTCGATGATCTCGCGGAAGCCCTTCACCGTGTCTTCGATCTTCACGAACCGTCCCGGCGTGCCGGTAAACTGCTCGGCCACGTGGAAGGGCTGCGACAGGAAACGCTGGATCTTGCGCGCCCGCGCGACCGTAAGCTTGTCGTCTTCGCCCAGCTCGTCGATGCCAAGAATGGCGATGATGTCCTGCAGGTCCTTGTAGCGCTGTAGGATCTTCTTCACGCCCTGGGAAACGTCGTAATGGTCCTGGCCGACAATGCGCGGATCGAGAATGCGCGAGGTCGAAGCCAGCGGGTCTACCGCCGGGTAGATGCCGATCTCAGTCAGAGCGCGCGAGAGCACCGTGGTCGCGTCCAGGTGCGCGAAGGTGGTCGCTGGCGCGGGATCGGTCAGGTCGTCGGCCGGCACGTAAATCGCCTGCACTGAGGTAACCGAGCCCTTCTTGGTCGAGGTAATCCGCTCCTGCAATTCACCCATCTCGGTCGCCAGGTTCGGCTGGTAACCCACGGCGGAAGGCATGCGGCCCAGCAGCGCCGATACTTCCGAGCCGGCCTGGGTAAAGCGGAAGATATTGTCGATGAACAACAGCGTATCCGCGCCCTCGACGTCGCGGAAATATTCGGCGACCGTCAGCGCCGTCAGAGCCACGCGCAGGCGCGCCCCCGGAGGCTCGGTCATCTGTCCGTAAATCAGCGCGGCCTTCGACTCCTCGGGCTTGCCGGGCTTGATCACACCCGACTCGGTCATCTCCAGCCACAGGTCGTTGCCCTCGCGGGTGCGCTCGCCCACGCCGCCGAAGACGGAGAAGCCGCCGTGCTGTTTGGCGACGTTGTTGATCAGCTCCATGATGACGACCGTCTTACCCACGCCGGCGCCGCCGAACAGCCCGATCTTGCCGCCCTTAAGGAAGGGCTGAATCAGGTCGATGACCTTCACCCCGGTTTCAAACATCTCCGCGGTGGTGGACTGTTCGTCGAAGGCCGGCGCAGGACGGTGAATCGGGTGCCTGCCGGCACAGGCCTGGAGCGGCCCCAGTTCGTCCACCGGCCGGCCGATCACGTTGATCACGCGGCCCAGCGTGCACTGCCCGACGGGGACGGTGATGGGCCCGCCCTGGTCGATGGCCTTCATGCCGCGCACCATGCCCTCGGTCGGCTGCATGGCGACGCAACGCACGCGGCCTTCGCCAAGGTGCTGCTGCACTTCGAGGATCACATCGATGGGCTCCGGCACATCGAAGCCTTCGCTCACCACGCGAACGGCTTCGTAAATGGGGGGCAAAGCCGCCTCGGAGAACTGCACGTCCACCGCGGGACCGGCAACTTGGATGACACGACCAACATTCTCTGGCATGAAGACCTCTGAACTGAACGTTTCAAAGTTTCAAGGTTTCAAGGTTGCGCCCCTTGAAACTTTGAAATCTTCCAACCTTGAAACCTCATTGTGCCGCCGCTCCACTCACCACTTCGATGATCTCCTTGGTGATCCTGGCCTGGCGAACGCGGTTCATCATCAGCGTGAGCGAATCGATCATGTCGCTGGCGTTGTTGGTCGCCGAATCCATGGCGGTCATGCGGGCGGCATGCTCCGCCGCGACGGACTCCAGCAGCGCGCGGAAAATCTGGATGCCAACGTACTTCGGCAGCAGGCTGTTGAACAGCTCCGCCGCCGGCTGCTCGTAGATATAGTCCACCTGCGCGGTGGCAAACTGCGCAGCCCTCTGGTCAATCTCGTGCGTCTCGGCTTCGGCGGTGCTGACGCCGGCGGTGCGCGCGGCTTCCCCTGCGCGCTTGCGCTGCTCCTCCGTCAGAGCTTCTGCCGCGAAGATCTCCTCCCGACCGATCTCCCGGATGGGCAGGATCTGCTCCACCACCAGCCGTTGCGCGATCACCGACTTAAATTCGTTGAACGCGATGTAGACCGCGTCGATCTCGCCCTCGCTGTAACGCTCGATCACGTGCTCGGCGATCTCCTGTGCGTCCTCGTGGCTGAGTTTGCCAAAGATGCCGACCTTCTCGCCCACGATCTCTACCGGCCCAACGCGACCGTCACCGGAGGGCTCCTCTGTCACATAGGGATAGCGGCGCTTGAGAAAATCGCGGCCTTTGCGCCCGATGGTCTCGAGGTCCACGTTCTTCCCCGACTTCGTCGCCAGGAAGTTCATCGTGGTCTTCAGGATGTTGGTGTTGAAAGCGCCGGCCAGGCCGCGGTCGCCGGTGACCACCAGCATCAGGATGTTGTTTTCCTCGCGGCGCGCCAGCAGCGGATGACGCGGCTCACCGCTCTCAGGATCGTAGATCTCGGCGCGCGTGACCAGCGATTGCAGGACGTTGGTCAGCATGCGCGCGTACGGCCGCGCGGCCAGCGCCCGCTCCTGCGCCCGCCGCAAGCGCGCCGCCGAGACCATCTTCATGGCCTTGGTGATCTGCCGCGTGTTGCGCACGCTGCGGATCCGCCGCCGGATGTCGAGAATGTTGGCCATTCAAACAATGTGTAGAGACGCAGCATGCTGCGTCTCTACGCAGCCCCGAAGTTGCTCAATGCAAAACCCGATATCCCTCGACTCGCGCTCGGTCGCGATGCTCCCTCACGCTTCGCTCGGGATGACAATCAATAATGAATTCGTTCGGCGCGGCTGAAGCCGTGCCCTCCCGAACACTGACTCCCGACTACCGACTACTGACTACCTCTTTCTTCTCCGCCGCGAACCGCTCCTTGAACTCACCGATCAGCTTCTTCACGCCGGCCTTGAGCGAGTCGTCGAGTGTCTTCTTCTTCATGATCTCGTCCAGCAGCGCTGGACCCATGGTGTCGGCATACTCGTAGAGGCCTTTCTCGAAACCGCGGATCTCTTCCACCGTAAGGTCATCGACGAAGCCGTTCGTGCCCGCGAAAATCATGAGGATTTGCTTCGAAAACGGCAGCGGCGAATACTGGTCCTGCTTGAGCAGTTCGGTCAGGCGCTGGCCGCGGGCGAGCTGCGCCTGGGTGGCCTTGTCAAGGTCGCTGCCGAACTGCGCGAAGGCCGCCAGCTCGCGGTACTGCGCCAGCTCCAGCTTGAGCGTGCCCGCCACCTGGCGCATGGCCTTGATCTGCGCATTGCCGCCCACCCGGCTCACGGACAAGCCCACGTTCACCGCCGGCCGGATGCCGCTGTTGAACAAGTCGGTCTCGAGGTAAATCTGGCCGTCGGTGATGGAGATGACGTTGGTCGGGATGTACGCCGATACGTCGCCCGCCTGGGTCTCGATGATGGGCAGCGCGGTAAGCGAACCTCCGCCCTTGGCGTCGCTCATCTTCGAGGCGCGCTCCAGCAGCCGCGAGTGCAGGTAAAAGACGTCGCCGGGATACGCCTCTCGCCCGGGAGGCCGCCGGAGCAGCAGCGAGATCTCGCGATAGGAGGCCGCGTGCTTCGAGAGGTCGTCGTAAATGCACAGCGCGTGCCGCTTGCTGTCGCGGAAGTATTCGCCGATGGCGCAGGCGGCATAGGGCGCGATGTACTGCATGGGCGCGGGCTCGGACGCCGAGGCTGCCACCACGATGGTGTAGTCCATGGCGCCGTAGTCGGCGAGGATCTTCACCACCTGCGCGATCGACGACCGCTTCTGCCCGATGGCGTTATAAATACAGATCAGGTCATTGCCCTTGTTGTTGATGATGGTGTCGATGGCGACGGCGGTCTTTCCGGTCTGGCGGTCGCCGATGATCAGCTCGCGCTGCCCGCGGCCGATGGGGATCATGCTGTCGATCGCCTTCAGGCCCGTGGCCATGGGCTCGCGCACCGGCTGGCGGTCGATGACGCCCGGCGCGATGCGCTCAATGTGGTAGAACTTGTCTGTCGCGATCGGGCCCTTGTCATCGATGGGCTGCCCCAGCGCGTCGACCACCCGGCCAATCATGGCCTCACCGACGGGCACGCTCATGATGCGCCCGGTGCGCCGCACCTCATCGCCTTCCTTGATCTCGGTGTAGTCGCCCAGCAGCACGGCGCCGACCTGGTCTTCTTCCAGGTTCATGGCGATGCCGGCCACATCGTGCGGGAACTCGATCAACTCGCCCGCCATGACCTTGTCCAGGCCGTGGATTCTGGCGATTCCATCGCCGAGGGAGATGACCGAGCCGATCTCGGTGACGTCTATGGCGCGCTCGTAGTTTTCGATCTCCTGGCGCAGGATACTGGTGATTTCATCCGCTCGAATTTGAGCCATAATTCCTTCCCGTTACCTTAATTTTCCGCTGTCAACCGGCGTTCCAGCGAGGCCAGCCGCCCGCGCACCGAGCCGTCGTAAACCGTGGAACCGATGCGTGCCACCGCCCCGCCGATCAGTGCGGGATCCACTTCGGCGCGCATGCGAATCTTCTTTCCCGTGAGCCGTTCCAGTTGCGCGCTCAGCGCCGCACGTTGCGAATCGCTGAGAGGCCCGGCCGAGATGACATCGGCGTGCGTATAGCCCAGATGCGCATCGACCGCTTGTTCGAATTGCTGGATAATTCCTCGGAGCGAGCCAATCCGCCGGTGATCCACCAGCACGTACAGGAAATTGCGCGGCACGCGCGAAATCTGGAGCACGTCGGCGATACGGCCAATCACGGCCTTTTTGCGGTTGCCCGGCACCGATGGTGTGGCGAGCACCTCACGGAGTTCCTGCGAGCTCTCGAGCGCCGCTTCAAAGGCGCGCAGCTCCGCCAGGACGTTCTGGGGTGAAATTGCGGCCGCCGGCCCGGTGACAACGTCAGCTAGGGCGTTTGCATATCGTGCGGCTACGGCAGTGAGTGTCATGTCAAATCACGACGTCGGGGTGTGAGTGGGTCGGTCAAGGTGGCGGACAAAGCCGCCGATCAGGGCCTCCTGCGTCTCCGGCGTCAGGCGAGCGCGGATTTTGTCCTCGGCCAGGCCAATGGCAAGCTCAGCCGAG
>DATKLD010000153.1:0-8616 GCA_035542595.1 Terriglobales bacterium | reverse complement strand
TCGCGGTTGCCCTCAGCTCCCAGGATCGGCGACTCGATGGAATCGGTCCGTGCAGCGCCGAGCTCGACCACGGCAGCGCGAACTTTCTCCACCGCCCGCGATTGCGCCTCGGCATCGCGTACGATCCCGCCCTTGCCCACTGCTTCCCTTCCTGCCTCGAACTGCGGTTTGACCAGCACCACCAACTCGAGCCGGCGGCGCACTTCTCCGCGGGCCGCACGGACGACGGCAGGCAGCACGAGTGTAGCAGAGATAAACGACACATCCACGGCGACGAAGTCCACCGGCTCGCCGATGTCTTCGGGCTTCAGGTAGCGGGCGTTGGTGCGTTCCAGCAGGTGCACGCGCGGGTCCTGACGCAGGCGATGCGCAATTTGCCCGTAGCCGGTGTCGATGGCGATCACGCGGGCGGCGCCGTGCTGCAGAAGGCAGTCCGTAAAGCCGCCGGTGGAAGCGCCGACGTCCATGCACACGTGGCCGTCCACTTTGATGTTCCAATGTCCGAGCGCACGCTCGAGCTTCACTCCGCCGCGGCTGACGTATTTGAGGTCCTCGCCCAGGATGCGGACGTCTGCGGCCGGATCGACGAGAGCGCCTGCCTTCTCCACCTTCTGTCCATTCACCAACACCTTACCGGCCAGAACCAGCGCTTGGGCCCGCTCGCGCGACGCAGCCAAGCCACGTTCCCCCAGAAGCTTGTCCAGCCGAATCTTTACCGACATATGCACTTTACCCACCGTAATCCGCACTTGCCATTGTGCAAACAGATGAAACGGCAGCAGTTACGGGGGTTAAAGATTCAGAATCATAGTTTTCCACAGATTTTTCCACAGGACTGTTGAAAAACTGCCTTCCAGCCTTACTTTTGACTTTATGAGGTTGTCATGACTCCAATCCCAAGCCCCCGTCCACGCCGAGCACCTGGCCGGTGATGAAGTGCGGGCCGGTAGCGAAGAACATCACGGCGGCGGCGACTTCGGCAGAAGTGCCGGCGCGCTTCATCGGCGTTTTTTGGGCAACGTGTTGGAGAAATGCGCTCGGCTGCGAGCCCCCCGTCGAGATCATGCCCGGCGAGACACAGTTCACGGACACGTCGGGTGCGAGAGCCTTGGCCGTGACCTGGGTCAGCATGACGAGAGCAGCCTTGGAGGCGCAATAGTGGGCATGGCTCGCCCAGGGACGGAGGCCGCCCAGCGACGCAATGTTGATGATGCGTCCCTTGCGTGCGCGCAGTAGAGGGGCGGCCAGGCGCGACATCAGGAACGGCCCGCGGGTGTTGGTCGCGAACATGTCGTCCCACTGGCGGGTGGTGATCCGCTCGAAATCGATGGTGTCGTAAGCGCCGGCGTTGTTGATGAGCACATCCAGACCGCCGAATTTCGCCTTGAGCTGACGGAGCGCCGCAGCAACACTCTTCTGGTCGCGCACGTCGCACCGCATCGCCAGCGCGCGAACGCCGCGCGCCTTCAGGTCGGCGAGCGTCTGGCGGGCGTCTGCGGCGGAGGAAAGATAGGTAAAGGCCACGTCGGCGCCGGCGGCGGCCATGGACAGCGCGATGGCGCGCCCGATGCGGCGCGCGCCTCCGGTCACCAACACGGCTTTGCCCTTCATCGGCATCGTCGTGGATTGTAACAGTCGTGCTGCCGGACCTGAGCGGGCCCGGATCTTTGTTACACTTTCACGGCATGAGTGGGGCGCATCAGGTCATTGTGTATTCGCGAAAAGGCTGCCATTTGTGCGCGATCGTAAAAGAAACGCTGTCCAAGCTGGAGCGGCGGGGTGGCTTCAGCTGGCGCGAAGTGGACGTGGACTCCGACGACGCTTTGCGCCGGCAGTTTACCGATGAGGTGCCAGTGGTCTTCATCGACGGGAAGAAGGCCTTCAAGTACCACATGGCGGAGAGGGATTTTTTGCGGAGGCTGGAGTCGTGAGGGGAATGAAGTGGGGTTTCGCCATGGTGCTTTCGACCATGCTTATGATGATCACCGCTTTTGCCGCGGATACAAGCCTGGAGGCTCGCCGCCAGCAGCTCAAGGCGGCGCTGGACGACGAGTGGGAATACGCGCTGCGCACCCATCCTGAGTTTGCCACCTACGTGGGCGATAGCCGCTACAACGACAAGCTGAGCGATCACTCGGCCGAGTCAGTGGCCAAAGAGATCAAGCACGCCAAGGAGTCTTTGCAGCGCATCGAAGCGATCGATACCACCGGCTTCCCCGAGCAGGAGAAGCTGAACCAAGAACTGGCGGTCCGCGAGCTGCGGGAGCAGATCGAAGGCGCGAACCTCAAAGAATGGGAGATGCCCGTCAATCAGATGGGCGGCGTCCACCATTCCTACGCCTCCCTGCCGTCCCAAGTGCCGCTTCGCACGGTGAAGGACTACGAAGACTACCTGGCGCGCCTGCGCCAGATCCCGAGCGCCTTCGAGCAGACCATCGCCGTGATGCGCCTGGGCCTGAAGGACCGCCTGATGCCGCCGCGCTACCTGGTGGAGAAGGTGGCGAGGCAGGCCCAGGGCATCGCCGACAAGCTGCCGGAAGCGAGCCCATTCGCCAAGCCGGTCAAGAAATTCCCCGCTGGTATTTCTGAAGCTGATCAGAAGCGGCTGCGCGACGCGGTGCTGGCGGCGGTGAAGAACCAAGTCGGGCCTGCGTACTCGCGATTCGCCAAGTTCGTGCGCACAGAGTACGCCCCCAAGGGCCGCACGGACTACGGGGTGTGGGCGCTTCCCAATGGCAATGCCATGTATCGCTTCGACATCCGCCAGATGACCACCACTGACCTGGGCCCGGAAGAAATCCACCGCATGGGCCTCAAGCAGGTGGAGGAGATCGAGACCGAGATGCTGAAGATCGCTCACCAGCAGGGTTTCAGCGATCTGAAGAGCTTCAACCAGCACATCCGCACCGACCGCAAGCTCTATGCCACCTCGGGCCAGCAGCTGCTTGGTCTCTACCAGCACTACACCGACCAGATGTATGCAAAACTGCCGCAACTGTTCGGCCACCTGCCACAGAACAAGCTCGAGGTGGTACCGATGGAGTCTTATCGCGCGCCCGACGAGGTGCCGGCCGATTATTCGCCGGGCGCGCCGCAGTCGGGACGGCCGGGGCGGATCAACGTCAACGAGTACGCCCCGGAAAAACGGCTGCTGCTGAATGCGGAGGCGATCGCGTACCACGAAGGTATCCCTGGTCACCATCTGCAGTTCACCATCGCAGCGGAGCTGCCCGATTTGCCTCCCTTCCGTAAATATGCTGAGTTCACTGCCTACTCCGAGGGCTGGGCTTTCTATTCGGAACGACTGGGCAAGGAAGTGGGCTTCTACCAGGACCCCTACAGCGAATACGGCCGGCTGGAGAATGAGATGTGGCGCGCCGTGCGGCTGGTGGTAGATACGGGCGTGCACTGCAAACACTGGTCGCGCGAACAGATGCTGGACTATTTCCGCCAGCACACCGCCATGGATGAGCCGAACATCCAGACCGAGGTGGACCGCTACATCGTCTGGCCGGGACAGGCGCTGGCCTACAAGCTGGGCCAGATGAAGATCATCGAGCTGCGCGAACGGGCGCGCAGCCGGCTCGGCGAGAAATTCGACATCCGGGCCTTTCACGATGCCGTGCTGGCCCAGGGACCCGTCCCGCTAGATGTCCTGGAAAAAAGGATGGATCAGTGGGTCGGGTCACAGCGGAGCAACGCTGGGCAGTAGGGATTCTCTGGATCTGCCAGCGGGTCGCGCTTAGGCCAGTTGGCGGTGCCGTTTGAATTCCGTTCATCGCGCAATTAGGCAAAGTCTGGACCCCGCTCCCGAACTCTGCCAAGTGGTGATCGTTAGTGTGCGATAGCCAGGCCGAAGGGATTGACGCCTGCCGTGTTCACCGGCGAGCCGGCTTGGGAGAGTGTGCCGGGTATGCAGTTGGCTGTACCCGTGCAGAAGGCAGGGCTGATGATGCTGAAGGCCTGGATGGTGCCGTGGTCGTAGTCGGTGACGTAGAGGAAGCCGCTCACATTGGGTGAGGAGCAGTTGATCTCAGTTGTGGAAGTGCACGCGGGAGGATTGGTGGGGTCCGTCAGGATCACACCCACGGTACCGCTGACCGGAGTAGTGCTGTTATTGGTCGGCACGGCAAGAGGCGCGCCGGCTGTACATGGGCTTTGCGTGCAGTTGTTAATGAAAAAAGAAACAGTATGATTGCCAGCGTTACCGGTGTAGACGTAATTGCCATCGGTGCTCACCGCGATCGACACCGGAGTGCTGCCCACCGGCAGATCGGCCGACGGTACGCCTGAAACGGCGTCCGAGAGGGCGCCATTGGCGCCGATACTTTCCACGTACACTTCGTCGGCTGTGCCGGCGCTTTCCGCCAGACTGGCGACAAAGAGAAACTTGCTGTCGGGTGAAACCGCCATCGCGATAGGACGGGCCCTAACTCCGGCGACGCCCAGAGGAAACGGCGAACCCGGCACTGCGCTCAGCGTGCCGTCGCCGTTGATGGAAAACACTGATACGGAGCCCTGGTTCTGGGGATTGGTGACGCAATCGCAATTGGCCACGAACACGAACTTGCCCTGGGGATCGACCACGACATTGAACGGGTCCGAGCCCACCGGTTTCGAGCCCTGGGCAATGGCGGTGAGTGTCCCTTTACTGCTGTCAATGGAAAATGGCACCAGGAGATTCGCAGTGAGGTCGATGGCGTAGAGAAAGCTGCCCGTGGGTGAGACCGCGATGGGATCGTAATCGCCGCCGCTGGCGAACATCTGCGGCGTGTCCAGCGTGTGGTCGGTTTTGACCGGCATCAAGATAATTCCACCGGTCACGGAACTGCCCAGTGGCCGCTTGAGCACGCGGTTGATCACCCCGCCCAGCGCCGACGAGGGAACGCTCCCATACACGAATTTGGTAGTAACGGCGGCCGCGGGCGCAGGCAGCGGCGGCGGCCAGGCCGCGAGCGTGTAAGGCGCGTTCGGGGCGGTGGAGAGGGCTGAACAGGTGGTGCCGGCAATACAGGTGAGCGCTCCCGTGGTAACGGTGAAGGCAAAAACCGATCCCGGCCGGGAGGAGTTCCCGGAGTAGAGAAAACCGTTGGGCTCCGTCACGCCGGCAGTCGACGAACCGCCGCACCCGGAAAACCAAACCAGCAGCGCACAACTGAGACACAGCAGGACAGCCTTGTTCGATTGAGTCATTGGGCCCTTGAGTCACGGAGCCATTTGGCCGCAGCGGCTTTCCATGACTCAATGACCCAATGGCTCAATGAATCAATCCTCAGACGCTCAACGGCCAAGTTGTTTAGGGTAGCACAGACAGCGCGCGTCCACTCAGGCGCGGGCAGGATCGATCTTTTCAGTATCCACACCCAGATCCTTGAAGGCCTTCTGTGCCTTCCGCGCGTCGAACTTGCCGTCGCGGGCCAGGCGCGAGAGCGCAGCCGCCGCGATCGACTCCGCGTTCACTTCGAAGTGACGCCGCAGGTGCTGGCGGTTGTCGCTGCGTCCGAAACCGTCGGTACCTAACGAGACCAGGCGGCCGGTGAGCCACGGCGCGAGCTGGTCGGGCACAATCTTCATGTAATCGCTGGCCGCGACGATCGGCCCCTCGGCGCCGTCGAGGACCTCGTGGATGTACGGCCGCTTTGCCTTTTCCGCCGGGTGCAGCCGGTTCCAGCGTTCGGTGGCCAGGGCCTCGCGGCGAAGCTCGTTGTAGCTGGTCACGCTCCAGACGTCGGCCTGGACCTTGTATTTTTCCGCGAGAATCTGCTGCGCGCGCACAGCCTCGTTCAGGATGGGGCCGCTGCCGAACAGTTGCAGCGCAGGCTTGCCGCCGGGCGCGGGTTTGAACTTGTAGATTCCGCGCAGGATGCCTTCCGTTGCTCCCTCCGGCATCTCCGGCATGGGATAGTCTTCGTTATACGCGGTGATGTAGTAGAAGCGGTCCTCGCCTTCCTGGAACATGCGGCGGATCCCGTCCTGCACGATGACGGCAATCTCGTACACGTAAGCGCAATCGTAGCTGGCGCAGGTGGGCACGACGCTGGCGAGGACATGGCTGTGTCCATCGAGATGCTGCAAACCTTCGCCGGCGAGTGTGGTCCGCCCGGCGGTGCCGCCGACGAGAAAGCCCCGGCCGCGGGCATCCGCGAAAGCCCAGATCAGGTCGCCCACGCGCTGGAACCCGAACATGGAGTAGAAAGTGAAGAACGGGATCATGGGCACGCGGTAGTTGGCGTAGGCGGTGCCCGCAGCGGTGAAGGAACCCATCGAGCCGGCCTCAGTAATCCCCTCTTCGAGGATCTGACCATCCTTGGCTTCGCGGTAATAGAGCAGCATGTCCTGATCGTGAGGTTCGTAAAGCTGGCCCTGGCTGGCGTAGATGCCGACCTGGCGGATGAGCGACTCCATGCCGAACGTCCGGCCCTCGTCGGGAACGATGGGAACGATCAGCTTGCCGATCTCGGGATGCTTCAACAGATGCCGCAACATGCTGACGTAGCCCATGGTGGTCGAGACGGCGCGGCCCTTGGAGCCTGCCAGCGATTCCGCGAAATAATCCAGCTCCGGAATCTTGAGATCAAACTTCGGGACCTCTCGCTGCAGGATGTATCCGCCGAGTTCCTTGCGCCGCTGCTTCAGGTAGAGGATTTCGAGGCTGTCCTCGGGCGGGCGATAGGGTGCGCCGTCGTGCGCCGCCTGCTCGGGAATGGGGATGTCGAAGCGGGCGCGAAAGTGCGCCAGGTTCTCATCGTTGAGCTTCTTCTCCTGGTGCGTGGCGTTGCGCGCCTCGGCCGAGCCCAGGCCGTACCCCTTGATGGTCTTGGCCAAAATAACGGTGGGCGCGCCGCGGTGCTCCACCGCGCACTTGTAAGCGTTGTAAACCTTCTGGGGGTCGTGACCGCCCAGGCGCAGCCTGGAGAGTTCCTCGTCGGTCTTGTCGGCCACCAGTTCCAGCAGTTGTGGATACTTGCCGAAGAAATAGCTGCGGATGTAGGCGCCGCCCTTCACCTTGCAACTCTGGTAGTCGCCGTCCACGCACTCTTCCATGCGCTTCAGAAGCAGGCCGGTGGTGTCGCGCGCCAGCAGTTCGTCCCAGTCCGCGCCCCAGATCACCTTGATCACGTTCCAGCCGGCGCCGCGGAAGGCGGCTTCCAGCTCCTGGATGATCTTGCCGTTGCCGCGCACCGGACCATCCAGCCGCTGCAGGTTGCAGTTGACCACGAAGATCAGGTTGTCCAGCTTTTCGCGCGAGGCCAGGGTGAGCGAGCCCATGGCTTCGGGTTCATCGGTCTCGCCATCGCCGACGAACGCCCAGATCTTGCGATCCGTCCTGGCGATCAGGCCGCGATTCTCCAGGTAACGCATGAAGCGGGCCTGGTAGATGGCGTTGATCGGGCCCAAACCCATCGATACCGTGGGAAAGCGCCAGAAATAGGGCATCAGCCAGGGGTGCGGATACGAAGACAGGCCGGGTTTGTCGCGCAGCTCGTGGCGAAAATTGTCGATCTGCTCTTCCGTGAACATGCCGGCAAGGAAGGCGCGAGCATAGATTCCCGGCGAGGCGTGGCCCTGCAGATAGAGAAAATCTCCGGGCTCGTCTTCGTACCGGGCACGGAAGAGGTGATTGAAGCCTACTTCGATCAGGGTCGCGAGCGAGGAATAGGTGGAAATGTGTCCACCGATGCCGGGGTCCTTCTTATTCTGGCGATGGACCATGGCCATGGCATTCCATCGCACCAGGCTCTTGATGCGGCGCTCGATCAGCCGGTCGCCGGGATATGGTTCTTCCTCCTCAACCCGGATGGTGTTGACGTAGGGAGTATTCAACTGGATGGGCAGATCGACGCCGGCCTGCCGGGCGCGCCGCGTAAGCGTACGCAGCAAGTGCGCGCCAGCCATCGGGCCCTCTTCCGCCACCATCTGGTCGAAGGCTTCGATCCACTCCGAGGTTTCGTCAACCGCATCAGGCTGTGTTGCCTGGGGCTCTGCAGCTTCGAGGTCTGCAGGCGGAGCAATTTTCATCGTAGTCATAGGTCGTCTTATCCCTCACCGAACTCCCCGGTGCAACCGCAAGACTGCGCATCGGACACCTGGGAAGGCAAAGGTATGTGTCTATAGATTCCCGATCACCCACTGACGTTACTTAGAGTTTATTGGCTTCGCGAGGCAGCCGCAAGAGATGGTGATGGTTCCTCAGCCCGGACTTTCGCCGAATCACGGCGGTTTCCTTCGACAATCACTTCCCAGGGTGATCATAGTCACTGCGTCCTCTTCCCTGTGCTGAATACGCTGGGGTTGCCGGGTGAGAAGATGAACGGTGCAGACTTCGTGAATTGCTACGCGGACGCGGAGCGCGCCGAAGCCTATTCCAAGCTGGAGTTCGCCCGCACCTACTACCTTGCCTACAGGGACTTGCCCGCCATTCTCCGCGACCACGTCCAGGGCACAATCGCCATTGATTTTGGTTGTGGTACGGGTCGCTCCACGCGCTTCCTGCGGCAGTGCGGATTCGACACGGTTGGCATCGACATATCGGAGCAAATGGTAGCCAAAGCCAGGCAGATCGATCCGGCTGGCGATTACCGTCTCATCCAGGATGGGGAATTCAGCCAGTTCATC
>DATKLD010000152.1:0-10356 GCA_035542595.1 Terriglobales bacterium | reverse complement strand
TGGCCGCGATGGTGCTCTTTTGCAGCAGCGCAATGCCTTCCCGGTCCTGCGCCTCTGTCGCCGGCTTGTGCGGGCGCTTCTGCGAGCCCAGTTGAGGCCCATGAGTCAGAAAAAAGAAGAGGACTGCAACCACAGAAAACGAGCGCCAAGAAAGCATCGCCGGCCTCCGCCTGAGGTGGGAATCAAAACCCCCACCCGAGCAAAACCGGCTCGGGTGGGGCACCCAATTGTATCTGTTGGTAGTGGTGCAGTTTGCACACTAGGCGCACGAATCCAAATTGGCGCTTGCTGTTTGACCGGGGCTGACATTAGGATTGCGCATCCGATGGTGACGTTACCACCAGAATGCAGTAAAATAGGGTGTTTTGGTACAGGGGCTGGCGTGCCGTTGTTTCTCCCCCACGGGTTTTCTAGACTTCATAGTCAACTGCAATCAAAAAGATTGGCCGGCGGTCTCGCGACTACCGGCCAGTTGGAGAGGTCGACCAGACTCGAACTGGTATCCCCGGGGTACGAACCCCGGACTCTATCCAGGTTGAGCTACGACCCCAAAGCCGCGTCCGAGACTCCGCACGAGATTCGGGCGCGGCAAACTTTTTTCTTGACAGGGAATACCGCTGGCGAGAAGATGTCCTCACCAAGCAGTTACCCCCAACATCTTGTGTGGGGGTTTTGCCTAGCGCAATAGGCTGACCCCCTTATACCTTTACCGACATTCTAGGTTGTTTCGACCGGAAGTCAATATCCTTTCTCGGAAGCAGGCCGATCAGTTCCTCCAGCGTCCATACGTGGTCAGTTAACCCCGCCTCCATCGCGGGGGTTACGCGCAGCGTTTTGTGCACGCGACAGAAGTTGTAGTGCATGAAGTACAGCGCTACGGCGTGCCCATGGTTTTCCAGCTTCTTGCTGAAACCATTTGTCAGCCGCGTAAACCGGCGCATTCCCATTCGCATCGAAAGATTCTGGCGCTCAACGAATGACGTGCTGATGTGCATGGGATTGGGATCACCGGCGAGGACTGCCGTGCGGCAGCCGATGCAGGTCGCCGGACTGTAGCGGGATTCCGCGTCCAAGGTGCTGCTCGGAGCGCCGTACAGCTTGACCAGCATGGCGTAATCAATATCAGCTCCGAATGCGCCTTCCACAGCCTCTGCGTAGACGCGATGCCCATCGGTCGTAAGCTGAATCCGGTTTTTCACGCGTTCCGACAAGTCTCTGATGAACGCTTGCGCGGTGTCCGCGCCGCGATCCCCGAGCATGTACGACACGATCAGTTTTGTATCCGCATCAATTGCTGTCCACGTCCACACGTCGCCAGCACCACGCGGCATCTTCTCCGGCGCGACGTTCTTCGCCTTGGCGTAGCAGAACGCCCAGATTTCGTCGCATTGAACGCGATGCACGCGGAGATTACGGACGTGCGTCTCGTGATATTCGGCACAGGCACAGCCTAGGTCTTTGAGCAAGTTTAGAATCGTGTGCTTTGCAACGCCGGTGATGCGGACAGTGGCATTGATGGAAGTTCCTTCGACTAGAGCCGCAACCACCTGCGCTCGCCGCGACCGCGTTAGCTGATTCATGGCAGCGAAATGATAATATACAGACTCTAGAATGTCAATATTTTGTCAACAAACCGCTTGACAAAATGCCTGCTATGCACTACCGTAACAGGTAGAAACTTGACAGGCATGAGACAATCCGCAGTCAGAGGTGCGGCAACGTTTTTCTCCCCCGAGCATCAAAGAACCGGAGATCTAGAAACGCCAGAATGATGAGGAGGAACAGAGAATGCCATTCAGCGCAATCCCGATTATTGACCCGAGCGTTAAACATGTCGGAGTCAGCAAATTGCGCGAACTGAACGCTACGACGCTAAAGGAGACAGACGATACGCTGGTTATTCAAGATAATGACGGCCCTTTGGCTGTCATTCTCAGCTACGACAAGTATTTGGCTATCCAGAATGAGCTTCTTGGGGTAGTCAATACAATGGAATTGATGAGTGAGAAGTCTGAACTGAACGGCGTCGTTGCTGGTCTGAACGATATCGCCGAGGGGCGGACCAGGCCGTTCGCGGAGATCAAGGCGCGCCTGCGCCGTAAACATGGCGAAGCAAGAATCGCTCAAGAAGAAGAAAAGTAGGGCAATGCAGGGACCGGTCAAACCGGTCCCTGCGCAACTCCCGTATGATGTCCGCCTAAGCGCAACGGCAGAAGCCGCCTACGAGCGTTTCTTCGATCTTGCCGAACAAGCCAGGGCAAGGGGGGATCAATCTAGTTCCCACATCACGACGCTCAAGATGATTGACGAGGTTATCGAGAAGATCATTCCTCGCGATCCATTCAACAAGCGTTACGCTCTCCACGAGGACCTCTCCCGCATTTTTCGATACTGGAAGGGACGATTAAGAATTTGCTGGATGGGTTCATCGAAGAAACGCCTTGTCTATGTCATTTTCATTTCTGAAACCTTGCGCAAGGGGGGCGATTTGAACGACCCCTACCGAATCCTGACACGCCTTGTTATGTCTGGAGCGTTCGATTCTGTTTTCGACGAACTTGGACTTGAGCGGCCAACCCACAGTAGCCTCAATCCCTTTGCCGTTCAGTAGTCGCCTCCCGCACGATCCTGACGGCGGCCTGGCTGAAGTCCTCGCCAGAGTGGCGCTGTTTCAGATGGTCCGCGAAATGATGGTCGAGCCGTCTCTGCCATTGCGCGCCAGTTATCTTGTGGGGTTTGACCATTGTGACGGTCCAGTCCTTACAAACCGAGCAGCCATATATGGTGTCGCTGATTTTCGTTAGCTCCGGTTTCTTTGCCATGCCCACAGTTTCCCACAGACCTGAATACCGCGCTACCCCTGTGGATTTCAAACTGCACCACTACCTATCTGTTGTAAGCCTCGCCCCAACCCGCGCCGAAATGCTACATTCGTATGGAATGTCTGCCCCCGAATCCCGCTTTGTGAGGGCGTGCCGCGGCCTGCCGGTGGACCGCACGCCCATGTGGTTCATGCGCCAGGCCGGACGCTACATGGCCGAATACCGCGCCGTGCGGCAGCATCACTCGCTGGTCGAGATCTGCAAGAAGCCGGCGCTGGCGGCCGAGGTTACCATCACCGCCGCAGAGCGCCTGGGCGTGGATGCCGCCATCATTTTCGCCGACCTCCTTCTGCCGCTCGAAGCCATGGGCCTGCCTTTCTACTTCGCCGCCGGCGAGGGGCCGGTGATCGAGAAGCCGCTGCGCGAGGCCGCCGACGTGAAAGAGCTGCGCACGGACCGCGCCGGCCAGTTGGGGTATGTGGCCGAGGCGATCCGGCAGGTCGTGAAGCATTTTGGCGAGGCGCTGCCAGTGATCGGCTTCTGCGGCGCGCCCTTCACGCTGGCCAGCTACATGATCGAGGGCGGCAGCTCGCGCGCCTACACCAACACCAAGCGCCTGATGTATCGCCAGCCCGTGGTCTGGGACGAGCTCATGTCGAAGCTGGTGACGGTGCTCGGGGAGTACAGCGTGGAGCAGGTGCGCGCCGGCGCGGACGCTATCCAGGTTTTCGATAGCTGGGTCGGCTGCTTGAGCGTGGAGGATTATCGCGGTTTCGTGCTGCCGCACGTGACAAAGCTCGTGCAACGGCTGCAGACGACGGGTGCGCCTGTCATTTATTTCGGCACCGAGACGGCCGCGCTGCTGCCGCACATGAAGGAGACCGGCGCGGAAGTGATCGGCGTCGACTGGCGCATCCCGCTGGACGAGGCGTGGAAGAGCCTCGGCTATGCCGGGGCGGTGCAGGGCAACCTTGATCCGGCTTTGCTTTTTGCTGACCCGAAGCTGCTGCGCGAGCGCGCCTATGACGTGCTCAATCGCGCCGGCGGGCGTCCGGGACACATCTTCAACCTCGGCCACGGCATCCTGCCGGGCACGCCGGTGGAGAACGTGCTCGCGCTGGTGGACTTCGTCAAGGAATACGCAACCAGAGACGTTGCAGTTTCGAAAGACTCATGAGCGCACCGGCAAAATCGGCAGTCCTGTTGCTGGCCCACGGCAGTCCCGACCGTGTGGACGAGATCCCCGAATTTCTGCGCTACGTGACTGGCGGGCGTCCGATGCCGGAAGCAGTGGTGAAAGAGATCCAGCATCGCTACGGATTGATTGGCGCGTCGCCCCTCACGCGCATCACGCTCAAGCAGGGTGAACTGCTGGCGCGTGAACTCAAGCTGCCGGTGTACGTCGGAATGCGCAACTGGCATCCGCTGATCGGCGACGTGGTCAACGAGATGCAGAAGGATGGCATCGCGCGCGCGGTCGCTATTTGTCTCGCGCCGCAGAATTCCCGCACCAGCGTCGGACTGTATCGCAGCGCGCTGTTCGGGGATTCCGGCACTGCGCCCTTCGAAGTCGATTTTGTGGACAACTGGCATGATCACCCGTTGCTGATCAAAGCCTTTGCCGAGAAATTGGAAGCCGGATGGAAGCGAGCGTGCAACGAGGCGGGGGGGCGCGTGCCCATCATCTTCACCGCCCACAGCGTGCCGGAGCGAACCATCACCGAGGGCGATCCCTACGAGGCGCAGGCAAAGGAGACGGCGTCGCTGGTGGCGATGGAAGTGCCGTCGTTGACGATCGACGACTGGCAGTTCGCCTTTCAAAGCCAGGGCATGTCCGGCGGAGCGTGGCTTGGACCGACGGTCGAGGGCACCATTCGCGGACTGAAAGCCAAGGGCCACCGCGCCGTCTTTTTGCAGCCCATCGGCTTCCTTTGCGATCACGTCGAGGTGCTGTACGACATCGACATCGCCTTCCGCGAATTCGCCGAGAAGGAAGGCATGCGCTTGTGGCGCGCGGAGTCGCTGAACGAATCGCCCACGCTGATCGCCGCACTGGCGGACGTGGCGCGGTCGCGGTTGCAGCCGGCAGGTGAGCCAAAGCGGCAGATTGTCCAGATTGGATAGTTACTGCGCCACGGATTTACACGGATTAGAACGGATTCAAGGCAAATCCGTGATCATCGGTGTAAATCCGTGGCGTTTTTCATCATGAAGGTCGCCATCATCGGCGGAGGCATCAGCGGGCTGAGCGCCGCGTTCCACCTGGAGCGCGCACGGCGCGGCGGCGCTGACATCCGCTACACGCTGTTCGAATCGAGCGACCGCCTGGGCGGCGTGATGCGCACCGAGCGCGTCGAGGGCTGCCTGATCGAAGCCGGGCCCGATTCCTTCCTCTCTGAAAAGCAGTCTGCCGCCGAGCTCTGCCGCGAGCTTGGCATTGCCGATCAACTGGTCGGCTCGAACGACGCCCACCGCCGCACCTACATCCTCGTCAAAGGCCGTCTGGTCGAGATGCCCGATGGCCTCCAGTTCATGGTGCCGACCAAACTCCTGCCCACTATCACGACTCCGCTCTTCTCGTGGGGAACCAAGCTGCGGATGGCGCGCGAGTTCTTCGCCAGTCCGCACACGCCGAACGGAGACGAATCGGCGGCGGCCTTCGTCGAGCGGCACTTCGGGCCGGAGGTCGTCGACCGCCTTGCCGATCCGTTGCTGGCGGGCGTTTACGGCGGCTCAGCCGAGCGGCTGAGCGTGCGCGCGGTGCTGCCGCGCTTCCTCGACATGGAAGCCCGGTACGGCAGCCTCAGCCGAGCCATGGTGGCAGCTATGAAGAAACGTCCGGCCAATGGCGCGCGGCCTATCTTCACTTCGATGAAGGACGGCATGCAGCAACTGGTGGATGCAGTAGTGGCACAGCTCGATCCCGGCGCGATTCACACCGGCACGCACGTCAAAGCACTTGGTCGCGAGGGCAGCAATTGGGTGCTTTTGTGGCAGGATGGAACGCCAGAGAAGTTCGACCGCGTCATCGTGGCCACGCCGGCCTACGTCGCCGGCGGCCTCTTGCGCAGTGTCGAGCCGCGTCTGGCCAGCTTGCTCGGCGAGATCAATTACAGTTCGTCCGTGACCGTGGCCCTGGGTTACGCCACTGCCGGGTTCGACGGCCGCGGCGGCAAGCGCGAGGACGGCTTCGGCTTTCTCGTCCCTCGCAGCGAGGGCAAACGCCTGCTCGCCTGCACCTTCGTGCACAACAAATTCCCGCACCGCGCGCCCGACGACCGGCTGCTGCTGCGCGTTTTCCTGGGCGGATCACACGATCCCGACGTGCTTCAGATTCCCGATGAGGAGATTCTGCGCATAGTGCAGGTGGAGCTGCGACAGATTCTTGGCCTCACGGCAGAGCCGCGTTTCAGCCGCGTCTATCGCTGGAAGCGCTCGATGGCGCAGTACGAAGTCGGACATCTCGAGCGCGTAAACGAGGTCGAACGCCTGCGCAGCGCATTGCCTGGGCTGACGCTTGCCGGCAACGCCTATCGCGGCATTGGCGTACCGGATTGCATCAAGTCAGGACTGGACGCGGCGGCAGAGGCATCGCGCTCCTAAGGGCTCTGCGATCTAGCGGAGCGGGCCTTCCTTGGCTTCCACTTCCTTATAATCCGAGGGCAATACGAACAATGATCCCGGCAGAGGTCCGGTTCGCACCTTGGTTATCTCCCGGGAGATGCGCAACACCCTCGAGTTTCCCTCTTCGTTGACCTCGGTGCGCAAGGTGACCTGCCGCAGGGGGAAGCCCGGTATTTGCGCCAGTTCTCTCTCCCATGCCCCGTCGATGCGCGGGTCGCCGCTGGGACGAAAAGAGATCAGCAGGTTCGACGCGCCCTTCTGTTCGATGTCGGAAGCCATCCACAGGTCCTGATATTCCACGTACGAACTAAGTGTGTCCGTCTTGAGAACGTGCAGGGAATAAGAGACACGCAGCTTATAGTGGCGCGTGGGGTGCCCGTCGAGTGTCCCGCCGGGTTCTGCCAGCACGGCTTCGACCTTCGGTGACTCAACTTGCAGAGTCGTTTCTTTCATACGAGCCTTGAGTGCCTGTGTGGCTTTGGCTCTCAAGGTCTCGGTGTCAACGCGTGCGAACTCCTTCCGCGCCGGATTGACCAGATACAGGGTGTGGCCGCCGTCCAGGGAGATGGCGTACATACCTTGAGGGTTATCGGCATCCTTGCTGTCCTGAAGCTCAAGGCGAATCTTTACGCCGTCGGCGAACCCTTGTGTGGCGGACGATCTGCCGCCCGCACGCTCGGTAAGAACGAAGGTGAACTGCGCATTCGCCGCGGCAGCACATAAGAGAAGCGGGACCAGCCTGAACGCAACCCGTTTCATAGAGCACCCCAATGCAAGACGGAATACCAGGTTGGCGCATCGTACTATCAGCATGGGCCTGGCAGCCAGCACCGCAGTGGGTACCCTGTTCGCCAGCAGTTCCTAGTCCTTCCGATACCTGCCGTTACCTTCGTGTCGGCAACAAAGCCGCCCGTCCCGTGTTAAAGCAAGCATGTGGGAACGCCTCATGATTAAGACCTGGCGGCTGCTTCTGCTGATTGCGGGCACGTTCGTCTTCGCGGTGCTGGTGCTGGTAATGGCCAACTCCCAGGACCACTCCAGCATGCCGGGCATGGACCACTCCAAGATGAACATGCCGCAGGACTCCGATAAGGCCGACGCGCACGAGATGGGCAACACCATGCAGTCCATGTCCACCAAGCACATGGACATGGGCCCGCACATGAAGATGACCGAGCTGCGGCCGCCGAAGCCAGGCGACCAGGAGCGCGCGGACAAGATCGTGGCCGAGCTGCGGACGTCGATCGCCAAGTACCAGGACTACCACTCCGCGCTCGACGCCGGTTACAAGATCTTCCTGCCCAACGTGAAGATGCCGATGAAGCACTTCACCAATTGGAACTACGCCATGGAGGCGCTGTTTCGCTTCAACCCCGACCACCCGACCTCGCTGCTCTACGAACAACATGGCGACAGCTACAAGCTGATCGGCGCCATGTACACCGCGCCCAAGCGCTACAGGGAAGACGACCTCGACAAGCGTGTCCCGCTGAGTGTGGCGCAGTGGCACGAGCACGTGAACTTGTGCAAGCCTCCCAAGGGCCAAGAGCGGGAGATGCTCTCAGCGCATCCGCGCTTCGGTCTGGCCGGCTCGATTGCGACCAAAGAAGAGTGCGAGGCCGCGGGCGGGACGTTCTATCCCCTCATCTACAACTGGATGGTCCACGTTTATCCCTTCGAGAGGAACCCGCAGGATGTCTGGTCCCTGGAGCGCCAGATGCCGGGACATCAGCACTGAGCCGCAACGGCCCTGCCCCTCGACTCGCGCCAAAAACGGGCGCTCGCTCGGGGTGACACTTATTTTGGAGGGCATTAGTCGGTAGCGATTGTTCGATCGTTGCGTCTCTCTACTGCTGTCACCCCGAGCGAGCGCGTCAGCGCGAGTCGAGGGGCAGGGCCTCTAAAGTTGAGCCTCGCTGTGGTCAGGGCTCACTTGATTCCATTCGGATACAGCAGAATCTTGCTGGCCTCGCCCGTCCGCAGACGTTCCATGCCTTTGGAGAAATCCTTCATCGAGAGCCGGTCGGTGATGACCGGGTGGAGGTCGAGTTTGCCTGCCTTAAGCAGCGCCTGCATCTGGTACCAGGTTTGGTACATGCGCCGGCCGTTGATGCCCTGGATGGTGATGCCCTTAAAGATGATGTCTTCGGAGAAGTCCAGAGAGACGGGCTTGGAGGTGAGGCCGAGAAGGGAGATGCGCCCGCCGCGGCGCACGATGTCGAAGGCTGTTCGGATAGCGTCGGGATGTCCGGCCATCTCCAGCACCACGTCGGCGCCCAGCCCGCCGGTACGATCGAAGACGATCTGCTTCACGTCATCGCGGCTGGGGTCGAGCACGTAGTCGGCCTTCATCTGCGCGGCGATCTTGCGCCGGTATGGGTTGACCTCGATCGCGAAGACGGTGGTCGCTCCCACCGCGCGCGCTACCGCGATCGCGAACAGCCCGATCGGCCCGCAGCCGGTGATGGCGACGGTCTTGGCGGCGATCTCGCCTGCCAGCACGGTGTGCACGGCGTTGCCCAGCGGGTCGAGAATCGAGGCGTACTCCTGCGGGATCCCCGGATCAAGCTTCCAGATGTTCGACTCGGGGATGCGCACGTACTCGGCGAAAGCGCCGTCAGCGTCCACGCCGATGATCTGCACATGCTGGCAGATGTGGCCTTCGCCGGTGCGGCATTGGTAGCACTTGCCGCAGTTGACATGCATTTCGGCGGAAACGAAGTCGCCTTCCTTGACCGTCGTGACCTCGGCGCCGACGGCCGCAACCTCGCCGCAGAACTCGTGTCCAGGAATGAGCGGAGGATGGATGCGATGCTGCGCCCACGGGTCCCAGTTGTAGATGTGCAGATCGGTGCCGCAGACGGAGGCGACCTTCACCCGCACCAGCACGTCGGTCAGACCGATCTCCGGCACCCTGACGTCGCGAACATCGGCGCCGGGCGCGGCCTCGGCTTTCACCACCGCCAGCATAGAGCTGGGCATCGGCAGACCTCACTTGGTCACGGCAGATTTCTCGCACGCAGATTCTACACCCGGCAACACGGGAGGCAGGAACCAGAAGGCAGACCTCGGATCTTTCCTGACTCTGCTTCCTGGACCAAAGCTTCTGAGATGTGTCGCGCGAGCTTCCGGCGCAAGAATAATGTTGACAGCGAGCGTCCGCAGCCGCAATATCTGCGCAGCATCCTTGTGGTTGCCCAAACCAGCAGCCGTGAGGAAGGACCCAAATCCCAAAACTCCTTAGGGAGAAAGTTCAGGAGGAAAGCTCAATGGCAACGAAAAAGAAGGCGAAGAAGAAGAAGCACTAATGGAAGCGAGGCTCGGCCTCGCGTCCAGCAAGCCTGTTTGAAGTTTTCCAAGGGCCTCCACTCACCCGGTGCCGTAAGTGAACCGCGAGCGTGGAGGCTCTTGCTGTTTTCTCCCGCCGGCTGCGCCAACCCTATTGACCGGCTGCGCGGGCCGCCGTAACATCCGGGACACGCCCCTCGTCGGTGGCGCTGCGGGACCGCGGCGCGCGAGCCGTGCGCATGGCTGCCAGGAACAGGAAACAATCCGGCGAAGTGCTCATCCCCGACAAGCTCTACTTCCGCATCGGCGAAGTGGCGCGGCTGTGCCACCTTCCCGCGTACGTGCTGCGCTTCTGGGAGGCCGAGTTCCCGCAGTTGAAGCCGTCCAAGAGCGGCACCGGACAGCGCATGTACCGCCGCCGCGACGTGGAGACGGTGGTGTACATCAAGAAGCTTCTCTACGAAGACGGGTTCACCATTGCTGGCGCGCGGCAATTTCTGCGGACTGAGACCCGGCCAGGAAAGACCCAGGATGCGCTGCCCTTCGGCCGCCGCCCGTCGCGGGACGGACTGCGCCAGGTGCGGCAGGGGCTGAAGGAGATCCTGGGCATGCTGTCCACCCG
>DATKLD010000151.1:0-14011 GCA_035542595.1 Terriglobales bacterium | reverse complement strand
CCGGTGATGTCCTTTCCCGCAAAGGTGATGGTTCCCTGATCGGCCCCGTAGACCCCGTTCACGATATTGAAGAGCGTGGTCTTGCCGGCGCCGTTGGGGCCGATCAGGCCCAGGATCTCGCCCTCGGCGAGGCTGAAGCTGACGTCAGAAACCGCCAGCAGCCCGCCGAAACGCTTGCTGACGCCGCGTACTTCCAGAATGGGATTCATTCGATCACCTTGCGCGCGCGCGGCAGAACGCGGTAGAACCAGCCGATCAGGCCTCCCGGCGCGAACAGCACCACCAGTAGCAGCAATCCGCCCGCGATCACCAGGTGAAAGTTGGACAGGGTGGGAGAGGTGAGCAGGTAGGAGCGCAGTTTCTCGTACAGGCCTCCGCCCAGGGCGGCGCCCATCACTGCACCTTGGCCGCCCAGCATCAGCATCACAATGCCCTCGAGCGACATCATGAATTCAAAGGCGATGGAGGGGTCAATCATGCCATTTTTGTAAAACATGAACGTGCCGGCGACCGCAGGCAGGAATGCGGAGACGCTGTACACGATTGCCTTGTAGACAGTGGTATTGACCCCCAGCACGATGGCGGCGTCTTCATCCTCGCGGATGGCGAACAGGCCCAGCCCGAACTTGGAGTTCTTGATGGCCAGGCTCAGGATCATCGATAAAGCCATCACCGCGACGATCAGATAGTAAGTGATCCAGAGGGCGCGCATGGCGCCGCCCAGCGGCTGGTAAGCATCGAAAGAAAGGTACATGCCGGTGGACCGGCCCCACAGATCAAAATTGGAGACAAATGCTTGAACGGCCTGGAGAATGCCGATGGTGGCCAGGGCAAAATAAGCGCCACGCAGGCGCAGAATGGCCAAGCCGAACAGAAGCGCACACAAGCTGACAGCCAGGCCGGCAACCACCGCCGCCACCAGCAGGTTCCAGCCACGTACCGTCGCCAGGTAAAGTCCGATATAACCGCCCAGCCCGTAAAAAACGATGTGCCCGAAGTTGACATAGCCGGTGTAGCCAATCATCAGGTTCAGGTTGCTGGTTAAGATGACGGCGATGGCAACGAGGATCAGGTCTTCCCGCAGAGAAACATTGTTACCGTGCAGCGGGGCGTAGATGAACAGGGCAGCGATGACCAGGATGATCCAGAAGAAGGGCCGTTTCAGGATCATGTTGTCGCCCTCCCGAAGATCCCCTGCGGGAAGGCGACCAGCGCCACCACGAACAGCCCGAATTCGATCAGCGGGATCCAACTGACGGCGATAAACGGGGTAACCACTCCCTCCAGCAAGCCGAGCAGCACACCAGCCAGCAGCGCTCCGAAAGGCCTGCCCAGTCCGGCCAGAATCGTGACCACGAAGCTCTTCAACTGATAGGTCGCCCCGGAAAGAATGGTGAAGGGGAACAGCGTGGACACCAGAGCCCCGGAAGTTCCCGCCAAGGCGATGCCGATGCCGAAGGCGATGGTCAGCACCGCGGTCGTGGAGATGCCCATCAGTTCAGCAGCCTCGCGATTATCGGCGACAGCGCGGATGGCCTTGCCGGTCCGCGTACGATAGAGGAAGAGCTGCAGCGCAAGAGCGATCACGACCGCGGCAATAGCTGCGGTGATGTGATTTCCGGTAAATGTATAGGCGCCGATCGTGATGCCCGGCAGACTGAAGTTGACGTTGTACGGACTGGTGCTCCAGATCGCGGTGCCGATGCCAATGACCATCATGTTGACCGCGAAGGTGGAGAGCAGGCTCATCAACATGGGGCGGCCCACTACTCTGTGCACCGAGATCCAGTAAACGACGATCCCCAGCACCAGTCCCGCCCCCATGACGGGTACGAGCAGCAGGTAGGCATTGGTCGCAATGGCGCCGAACAGCAGGTACATGGCGAACATGCCAAGGGCGATCATGGAGCCATGAGTGAGATTGATAACATCCATGACTCCCCAGATCAGACTCAGGCCCATCGCCGCCAGCCCGTAGACCGCCCCGACCAGCAGGCCGTCGATCATCGAGGCTAGAATCCCGGACATAGTTCACCCTCCGCGCCCAGAGCTGAATCGCCGCGCTGAACCGCCTATCTTCAGCGAATCGGGTACACCAAATTGGCGTTCTTGCCGACTGCCAGCGGCCAGACCAGCTCTTTTACCAGCTTGCCGGACTTGTCCTGCTGCCACTGCGCCAGAATCATGGCATGGCCCACCTGCAAGCCGTGTTCGTTGGCCGCGGTCGAGAACTTGGTCCGTCCGTAGAACGTGGTGATGTCCGTGGAGTTCAGCGCGTCCGCCACCTTGGCCGAGTCAATCCCGCCTGCCTGCTCGATGGCGCGCTGCAGGATCAGCCCGCAGGCGTAGCCACCGGCCGACTCGTAACTGGGCGCGTCATTGTACTTCGCCACATAAGCCTTGGCGAATTCCGCGCCGCTGGGGCCGTATTGCACCTTGAAGGTCGATTGCGGAGCCCATTGCGAGGGCACCGTGATCCCCACTGCCGCATCGCCCAGTTCCACCCACTTCGGGCTGTCGGGTGCCACCAGCAGGGTGAGCATCTTCAGCGGGACCTTGTGGCCGTAGAGTTGCCGCGCCAGGGTAGAGCCGTCGGCGTAGTGGCCGCCACCCATCAGCACCGTCGCCTTGGAGTTGATTACCTTGTCGATGATGGCGCTGAAGTCGGTGGTGGCGGGAGCGTAGGCTTCGCTGAACACCACGTTGAATCCGAGCTGCTGCGCATAGGCCTTAGCCGGGGTCACTACTGCCACCGAGAACGAGGCGTCCTCGTATACGAAAGCAATGGTGGCTTTAGGATCCTTGGCCTTCAAGGCGTCTAAGGCGACTTTCAGATATTCAGGGCCGGGCGCGAACATCTGGAACAGGAAGTGGTTCCCCAGAGTGTAGGTCTTGCCTTCGGCCGCGCCCGTGGTCAACATGATCTTCCCGTACTGCTCCGTCACCACCGCGGCGGTGGCCGTGAGGGGCGATGAATAAGGACTGAACAGGAAGTCGGCCTTGTCCTCCAGGATCAGCCGTGTATAGAGCTGCTGCACGCGCTTGGAGTTGGACTCGTCGTCGTACTTGGCGAACTTGATGTTGTAGCTCTTGCCCCCGGCTTTGAAGCCGCCGGCGGCATTGACCTGGTCGCGCCACAGCTCGAATCCGCGGTATTGCTCGGTGGAGTCGACGTTGAGGGCACCGGTGTTGGAAACGGTGAATCCGATGGTAATGGTTTGCTGGGCGAATCCCGTGGTGACCAGAAGAATTAGCAGCAATGCAAGCAGGGTCACTTGTTTCACAATCCACCTCGTTCAATAGAGAGTCGTTCTAAGTGCATCACTTATGATTCCACGGCCGTGCCAGCGCCATTGGGCGCGCCCGACCGTCACCACTCAAATTCGTGCGGAAGCCGAGAAAAACGCTCCCGAGGATACCGAATTCGCTTTCAGATAGGAAGCCGTCGCCGGGGCCCCGCGTTGGGAAGAAGCCACCAGGTCCATGGGAGCGTTTGACGCAGTGGGTTTTTGCCGGCTACGACTTCACCAACCACACATTCTCAGGGGAGTGCAAAACGCAGGTCTGTGACGAACGTCACTGGAGCCCGTCAGCGTGAACAGATCGACCGCAATCAGATCGCGTTCTGAATCGCTCTCGTCAACTGGCTCACGTCCAGGCGTACCGCTTCACGGCGACAGACACGGACACACCTAAACGCCCTGCGCACGGAACTGGTCACCCATTGTTTCCTGCACAGGCGTTTCAGGTCTTGCGCACTCCCCGGTCGAGCGCGGTACGCCGCGCCTCAGGCTGCGGCCGCCGGTTTCTTCTCCACACGCACCGTGAAGCGCTTCTCCAGCCTGGCCAGCTTGTCCATGACCCCGGTGTATTCCAGTTCAGCCATGGGCAGCATGGCGGCGCCATTGAACCCCTGGCGACGCATGTCGATGGCCTTGCGGCTGACGTGTGCCCGCACCTCGTCCCAGAAGGGATGGGCGAAGCAGTCGGCCGCCTCCGTCAGCTTGGTACCATGGACACAGAAGGCAGCGCAGGAGACCAGCGGAGGTCCGTCGAAGTACGAGGTGGGCGTGTTCAGCGCCACCGGCATCAGCGGCATGTTGTGCGAGCCGCGCATGCCCCCGGCGACGAAGTGCCCGATCGCATAGGGTGCCAGCACCTCCCCGGTAGCTGGGAAATCCATCTGGGTGCGCACCATCATGACCGGATCGTCTTTGCCCGTGTACTTGCCGGCAATGTTGTGCAAACGCGAGGTGGCGACGGCGGCGCACTGCTCGCCGCTGGCCCGCGACCACACCGACTCGACCACGAAGCGCTCGTTGTCGCGGAGCAGCGCCGCCAAGTCGTAGATCTCCTCCGGTGTGACCAGTTCGATCACCCGGTCGCCCTCGGTGTGATTTACGTCCATGACGATCCACCGGAAGCCCTGGCTGAGCTTGGGAGAAAGAATCAGGCCCGGAGTGGTCATTACGTCGGCAAAGGTGAGGAACAGCGGCAGGTTGTACGCCCCGGGATCCGTTTTGTCGGCGGCGAAGAAGAGGAACGGCTCATTGGGACGCTCGTTGATCTCCATCTCTGCCACCGCGGGACCCAGGCCGTGGACATTACCGGAGAAAGAATCCTTCAGAAGATCCTGTCCGGCGCCATAGAGACCTTCCTCCTTCGCAATGGCGGTTCCAGCCACGAAAGCATCCCACGCCAGCCGGTGCACCTGCTCGTCTCTCACACCACGGGTGTGGGTCATGAGGATGGCGATGTCATCCCCCGTGAAACCGATGTAGTGATCCTGGATCAGCGCCTTCCCGGCTGACTCCACCACCTCGTGCACCCGCGCCAGCAGCCGCTTCGAGGGCATGATGTGCCCCCCGATGGACCCGACGTCGGCCTTGATTACCGTCAATGTAGTTTTCATCGAACCCTCCACTCTTCTGTATGCTGCTTAGCAGAACCCCAGGATCTGTCTTGAACGGCTAAAGCTTCGAATCGGCAGTGCGGCAGAGAATACAGCGTTGATCCTCGCACCGCATTTGTTTCACTTCTGTTCAACCGGCGGTTCCCTTAGTTTGCCACTCAACCCACCAATGATTGCCCCGACTATGACGCTCGCCAGCAACGTGTAGGTAGCTTCGATCCTCAGCAGATCTTTAGGGAGTTCAGTCCAATTCGTGGCCAGCAAACTGGCTGCCGCCACCGCCAGCCAAAGCGACAGCGATGCGATGATGCCCCGGCCCGCGCCTTTCAGTCCGCGCCAGACAATAAGCCAGGCCGCACCGTAGGCGAACAGAAGGCATGCGGCTACGCTGAGCACGTGCGGAGTCCACCATCTGACGATGCGGTGCAGATCGGCTGGACTCAGCCCTAGCGCTTGCGTCCACGAAGGACGCAACAGGTACTGGGAATGCCAGAGCGCTCCCAGGACCCATGCGGCAAAAGCGGCCAGCAGCACCGGAAGGTGATAGATTTTCTTCGTTTTCGGCAGTTCGGCCTCGCCTTCGGTGTAGGTCGGCGCTTCGAGCGCTTGCGGGATGCAGTCCTGGCCGCAATCCGCGCGCTGGGGCCAGCGAGTGCAGTCGGCGAGGCGAAAAAGGGGTCTTCCCCTCAGCTCACTGGCGGCGGCACGCAAAGCATCGAACCGCACTCCAACTTGCCGGTGCGTTTCCGGGCAAATGACCGCCCGGCCTCCGCGATAGTGGTTGTAGAGGGACTGTCCCCACAGCCCCAGCATCACCAAAAGCACGCAAGAACCGACGAGGACGAGCACGAGCCAAAACACCGGCAGCATGACCCACCTCCCACGCTCTTCAGCCGTAAGGACACGGCTGCCCGGAACGTTCCTTTATCAATCTACCGACATCTGTTACGCCGCGCAGTGAGTCATGTCACGCGGTCCCGTGACGTTCGGGATGCGCACATAGAGCGCACCAAGACCAGTAATGCAGATCACAGCATCTAAACCCGGTGGTGATTCAGAATTAAGCGGCAGTGGGACGGAGGGATGCATGTCAACGCCTTGGACTTATCGTTTCGCACAACGGACGAAGGCCATTAAGAGTTCGGTAATCCGCGAGTTGCTGAAGCTCACCCAGCGCCCTGAAGTCATATCTTTCGCGGGTGGCTTGCCCGCACCCGAATTGTTTCCCATCGAGCGATTTCAGCAAGCCTGCCAGCGGGTATTAGCGGAGAACGGCTCGTGCGCTCTGCAGTACGGCACTACGGAAGGCTACACACCGCTGCGGGAGATGATTGCCCAGAACATGGCCCGTTACGGAATCGTGGCCGCGGTGGACAACGTTCTCATCACCTCCGGCTCCCAGCAGGCGCTGGATCTGATCGGGAAACTGCTGATCAATCCCGGCGACCGCGTGCTGGTTGAGGCCCCGACCTACTTGGGCGCGCTGCAGGCCTTCGATGCTTACGGCGCCGAGTACGTCTCGGTCCCCATTGACGACAAGGGACTGCAGACCGAGCGACTGGAAGAGGCGCTGCGGTCCGGCCCCAAGTTCATGTACATCCTGCCGAACTTCCAGAATCCAGGAGGGGTAACGCTATCAGAGGGACGGCGGCACGAAGTGGTGTTTCTGGCCGAGAAATACGGCATTCCCATTATCGAGGACGATCCCTACGGCCAACTGCGGTACGAAGGGGAGCACCTTCCATCCCTGCTTGTGGTCGACCGCGAAAATCTGCAGCGCGATGACGGCTATCACCTCGGCAACGTGATCTATCTGAGCACTTTCTCCAAGACGTTGGCCCCGGGCCTGCGCCTGGGATGGATCGTGGCTCCTCCGGAAGTGATCGCGAAACTGGTGCAGCTCAAGCAGGGAGCAGACCTGCATACCAGCACCTTCGCCCAGGTAGTGGCCTACGAGGTGGCACGCGACGGCTTTCTCGAGGAACATGTCCGCAAGATCCGCCAGGTCTATCGCGAGCGCCGCGACGCCATGCTGGCAGCGCTCCAAGAATTTTTTCCGCCTGAAGTCACCTGGACCCATCCCGCGGGAGGCTTGTTCCTGTGGGTGAGCATGCCGGAGGACATGGATTGCAAGGCGCTATTCGCGGAGGCAATACGGCATAACGTGGCCTTCGTGCCCGGTGACTCCTTCTACGCCACCGGCGACGAAGGAGGCCGTCACATGCGGCTGAATTTTTCGAACGCGCCGCCGGAGCAGATCCGCGAAGGCATCCACCGCCTGTCGATAGCGGTGAAGAGTCACATGAAGAGGCCGGAGCTGATCGCCGTGTGAGCCGGTTCTCCCGGGAGGGCACGACTTCAGTCGTGCTGAAAGAAGCTGAAGATCTCGCGGGCTTCAGCCCCTGAGGGACAGCTATCACGCAACCGCTTATGAGGAGGACACCGTGGAGCCGTTCCAGTATCACGTCTTTGTCTGCACGCAGGAAAAGCCGGAGAACGTGAAGTCTTGCTCCGCCGCCTGCTCCGGGGATGTGCTCGGCGCCCTGCACCGTGAAATGGAGGTGCACGGCGTTGCCGGTAACGTACAGGTCACGACTTGTGGATGTTTGGGGCTCTGCGACGAGGGTCCGGTGGTGATCGTTTACCCCGAAGGCGTCTGGTATCGAGGTGTGAAGGCGCCGGACGTCTCCGAGATCGTGACCTCGCACCTGCGGTCCGGCAAACCTGTTGCGCGGCTGGTCTGGAACGATGCGCCCGCGATGAAGGCGATGATCACGGAACATGGCAACCAGTATCGAGCGATGTTAAAGGCCAAGGATCAAGCCGGTGTCCTGCCCGACGACATCAATGAACTGATCCGCGGATTCATGTCCAGCCGGGCGGTCCTGACGGCGCTCGAGCTGGACGCGTTTACGGCGGTTGCCGATGGCGCCCCCGCCGACGTAGTCGCTGAGAGGCTCCAGGCTAGTCCGCGAGGCACGGAGATGCTGCTCCATGCGCTGGCCGCCCTGAAACTGCTGCGCAAGGAGAATGGCATCTTCAAGAACACGCCGCTGAGCGCGCGCTTCCTCGTGGACACTTCACCGGACAGCGCCCGCAAAGCCCTGCTGCACACGGCTAATCTCTGGCACCGCTGGTCCAACCTCACCGGTTCGGTGCGTGCGGGAACCCCGGCGCCGAAAGCGGGCAACGGCGGATGGGTGAACACGTTCATCGCGGCCATGGACCGTAACGCCCGGGAGAGAGCGCAGACCGTAGTGAACGCCGTGGGGCCGGAGAGCGTCCGCCGCATCCTCGATCTGGGAGGGGGATCGGGAGCCTACTCCATCGCCTTTGCCCGGGCGAATCCGCACGTCAAGGCGGAAATTCTCGACCTCCCTGATGTCATCCCGCTTACGCAGGCGTACATTCGCCAGGCGGGTCTGGCTGACCGCATTCACACACGAGTCGGTGATATGCTCAGCGATCCCTTGGAACAGGGTTTCGACCTGGTGCTGCTCTCCGCCATCTGCCACATGTTTTCCCCGGAAGAAAACCGCGCGCTCTTCCAGCGGGCGTATGCGGCGCTTGTTCCAGGAGGACGGTTGCTGGTACAGGACTTTATCCTCGAACCGGAGAAGACCGCACCCCGGTTCGCCGCGCTGTTTTCTCTGAACATGCTGGTGGGCACACGTGGCGGCAGCAGTTACAGCGAGCCGGAGTACACGGCATGGCTCAAGGCGGCCGGTTTCGCTGAGGTGCGCAGAATTCGCTTCCCCGGACCAGCCGGGATGCTCATCGCCACTCGAAGCTGAGCCCTTGCACCGGTATCAGGCGGCTCGAATTCGCGGCAGCGCAAACAGCAGTATCTTCGGCTTCACCACCCGGGCGAAGTCCTCATATGCCAGCCGCATCAGCTCGCGGTGCGACCCGGCATTGAAGGCGATTTCCTTGTCCTTCGTCAGGCCCTCGTCCACGAAAACCTGCATGCCGTAGAGATTGCCGAACGGAGGCATGGCGCCGGTCTCGCATCCCGGGAAGCGATGCATGAAGTCCGCCTCCCTGGCGAGCGTGATGCTCTTGGCGCCCGTCGCGGCCCGTAGTGCAGCCAGATCCACCTGGCACGAGGCCGGCAGGACCGCCATGGCCAACGCGTCGTCCATGTTGACGATCACCGTTTTGGCAAGCTCCTGGCCGGGAATGTGGGTCAGCGCTGCAATTCCCTGGGCGGTATAGGCCACCGAGTGAGTAATGATCGTGTACTTGATGTTTTGACTGTCCAGAAGCTCTGTCAGCGTGCTGATTGGCATAATGACCTCCATGCTGCATAGGCGGTTGCCGCGGTTTCAAGCGGTGCCTGTCCCGACGAGGCCGATCATCGCCCTGCTGCCGTGGGGACAGCCGGCCGGTGCGCAGCCTCGTGCCTGGCTGCGCTCTCGTAGCCCACGGCGGCGAAGTAGGTTGCCCGATCGAAGAACCGTTCCAGGTTGCGGAGCAACTCCAGTTCTCCGAGTAGCTCGACAGGCTCCTCCAGCAGACCTTCGCTCTGGAGGTGTTCCCATAGATACTCTTTCGTGAGAGTGATGGCCCAAATAAACTCGCAGAAAGGCACGCCCTGGCGCGCGCGCCGCATGCCCAAGCCGGTGTATCTCTCTTCGATCTCCGACTCGGTCTTGGTGAGCAGCCAGTCGCCGAGATTGCGATAAATCTCATGCACCCGGCTCTTCAGTTCCTCGGCCGGAACCTTGCGCAACAGCTCGCTCGATCGCGGCGAAGTCTGGAGGCTGTGCATCAGCCCCTGAGCCAGCTTGTCGGCGTGGGCCTCGATCAGCTTGACCAATCGAATCGAGAACATATGCCGCCTCCTTGCTCGAATCCTCGCGACAGCAGGATAAGCACCACCCTTATTATCAGACTTCCCAGGTACCTCCGCGCAGTGACTGGAATCACTGCCGATGGTTCGGTCAAGGCGATGGCTAACCATCCGTCCCCGGCGTACAGGCCCTCCCGCCGAAAACCCTGCCACATCACAGACAACACCTCACGCCCTTACATAGACTTTCATTGATCAACGAATTTGCGATTGGGGCGCACTCACCGGCAGCCCCCCACGGGCTCGACGGGCGCCGGCGGAGAAGGCCGCTTCCTCCGAGTCCGCCCCTGAAGGAGCGGGAGATGGAAATCTCCGATGCCAATAGTAAAGGATAGGGGAGGTAGTGCAATGGCACGAAGAATCCTGTGCATCACCGTAGTCGTCATCGTGTTCGTGCTGGTGTGTACCAAGTCTGTGGCGCAGGCACCGGCCCAACCCCGTTCGGAGACGGTACGGATCCAAGTTGCTCCCGGCATGACAATCGCGCAGTTGGAAAGCAAAGGCGATGAGTTGCGCCGCCAAAAAGCCTATGCCGAATCCCTGGTGTACTACCGGGAGGCACTCAAGAAAAACGCGAACAATCCAATTCTGTGGAACAAGGCAGGAATGGCAGAGTTGCAACTGGGCCGGCTCTCCCAGGCGCAGAAGGACTTCGAACGCGCCATCAAGCGGGACCGGGACTATGCCGAGGCATACAACAATCTCGGGGTAATCGCCTACATGAGGAAGAGCTACAAGAAGGCGATCCAGCACTACCAGAAAGCGCTGACGCTGCGCGAGGAATCGGCGTCTTTCCACAGCAACCTGGGCGCAACCTACTTCGCCCGGAACCAGATGGAGCAGGCGGTGGCCGAATACAGCAGAGCAATGGAACTGGACCCCGAGATCCTGATTCGCTCCTCGGCCGGCGGTGTCGCGGCACAGATCGCATCGCCGGAAGCTCGGGCACAGTATTGGTATCTGCTGGCGAAAATGTATGCCAAACGTGGCGACTGCGAGCGCTGTGTGCACTGCCTGCGCAAGGCCCAGGAAGAAGGTTATCCCAGGCTCCAGGACGTCAAAAAGGACCCCGAGTTCGCGACCGTGCGCGAGGACCCGCGAATTGCTGAACTGGTGGCAGGGAAGGCCCAACGGTAACTTCTGATTTCAGAACACGGACCAGCACAGCCCCTGGGTCGATGGTGCGGCGGGAGTGGTCCAGGGGGGAGTGATGGCCGGCCCGGCAAGTACGCCCATTCGCACGCGCACACGTGAGATGCGTCACCGCATTTCTGGCCGCAGCGTGCTATCAGTTTTCTCACCCCGGCGTACGGGCGAAGGAGGCGGCCATGGCCATCATCACGATTTCCCAGGGATCGTACAGCGGCGGCAGGATGCTGGCCGAAGCGGTATCGCGCCGGCTCGGCTATCGCTGCGTTCACCGGGACCAGGTCATCAGCAAGGCAGCACAATGGGGCGTTTCGCAGGAAGACTTGCGCACCGCCATCGAGAAGCCCCCTAGCTTCTTCGGCCAATCGCAGCACACCAAGTACCTTTACCTTGCCTTTATCCAGGCGGCTCTGACGGAGGAAGTCCGCGGCGGCAACGCCATCTACACCGGCCTCGCCGGCCATCTGCTGCTCGGCAAGGGCCAGCACGTGCTCCGCACGCGCATCATTGCCCCGATGGAGTTTCGCGTCTCCATGGTGGAGTACGGCCGCCAGTACAGCCGCAAGGAGGCGATCGCCTACATCGAACGCAAGGATGATGAGCGCCGCAAATGGACGCGCTTTCTTTACGGTGTGGACTGGACGGACGCGTCGCTGTACGACGTGGTGCTCAACCTCGAGCAGATGACGCTGGTTGAAGCGTGCGACGTCGTCTGCCGGCTGGCCGAATCAGAGCGTTTCCAGGCCACGCCGGAAACGCAGGCCGATCTCGACAATCTCGCGCTGGCGAGCCGCGTGAAAGCCACCTTGGCGATGAACCCCGACTCTTGCGACCTGCAGTTCGAGATTGCAGCCCAGGCCGGGTCTGTCTTTATCAAGGGCGCGATTGACACGCACGGCCAGGTGAGAAAAATCCGGGGCTTGGTCGAGAGGATCCCCGGCGTCCGTGAGGTGACCCTGAAGGAACTCTCGCTGGTCACGCGGATTTAGGCGTGTGGCACGCGCGCCTCGCGATGCGCGGATGCCCAGCTCAAAGCAGCTGACGAGAACAGGCGCTAGCACGTCTCATCACGGACCGAAGATCACCCACGTTCCCTTTTCCCGGTCGCCCCACGGAGGAGTATGGTCTGTCCGACCGCGAGCCGACCGATGCGAGTGACCGCGCCATAGATTCCCGCATTGTTCTGGTTTGCACGAACCACCGCCGTCAGCACCTCTGGCGCTGGACTGGCTGAGTCGGGATCAAGGTTCACCATCGAGCAGCGGACGTCGCGCATCGTGACGGTGATGGCGGGCGCGTCGTCCCCCTCGCCGAATGAGAGCACACCGCCCAACCACTCGTCCTCCTGGAAGGGAACCGACCGCAGTAAGCGAACCACAACATTGGGGCGAAATCGTCGCATGTCCAGGCTCCGCCCGGCGAGTTGTCCGATCTCGCGCACCGTATCGGAGGCGATCACGGAGATGCTCGCCTCATCGAAGATGCCATGCCTCAACTGCATCATCTGCACGGGAGCCCCGTAGCGGCGTCCCACCTCCCTGGCCAGGGCCTCACCAAAGACAGGCATCTCTTCGCCATCCGGCGTCCGGATATGCGTAGGAAGGTCTTCCTTAGCACCGTCTTCACGGCGGAGCGGAGCAAACAGGACCAAGGCGGGAAGCTTGCTGGCTGTCAGCCACGGAAACCCGCTGTGGTCGTCAATCCGCCGGAATGCCAGGCGTCTGTCACCCTCGACGCCGTGCCAGCCCAGCTGGGCGACCTCGAGTCGTTCGCCGGCCATGGACTTCACGGGATACCGGAAGATCGCCTCCACATGTCCGATTTCTACAAGCATGCTCGATCCGATTCCACCCAACAGATAGGGTTGTCTCCGTAGGAGCAGCGACGAGGATGCATGATAGAAGCTGGTGCGCCTGCGAAACAGCCTGTGGACTAAGCTGCTCGGCGCAGTGCTCGCGGCCGCGAATGCATCCCAACTCCATGTGCGCCGTTCACTTGAAGAACCTACGACCGATTTGTATCGCTGTCCACCATGATTGTTGTTGATAAGAGGCCTTATAATTTCTTACGTTGATTCCCTCCACCGTTCCGAAAACTTCCCATTTCGGAACACGCACCGGGTCCGGGCATTGACAAGGCGGAACGAGGGTTATCGACAACTACGTGAGTCTTTTGACCCTGTGATCCTCATCACTGCCCAATTGCCCACGGTGGAAGTAACGTTTAGGAATCTTTGGGAACGAGTCCGGGCTGGTCACGCGAGAGGGAGCCCATGCAAGCTCTTCTATCTCACTACCGCATCCTGGAGCAGATCGGTGCGGGGGGCATGGGTGTGGTCTACCGCGCCCACGACGAGCACCTGGACTGCGACGTGGCTCTGAAGGTGTTGCCGCCCGGCAAACTGGCAGATGAGGCAGCCCGTAAGCGCTTCCGCAAGGAAGCCCTCGCCCTCTCGAAAGTGAATCACCCCAACATCGCGGTTGTCCACGACTTCGACACCCAGAACGGCACCGACTTCCTCGTCGAAGAGCTGATCCCCGGGCTTTCGTTGAGCGAGATGCTGGTCTCGGGGCCGCTGCCTGAGCGCGATATCGTCAACCTTGGTTCGCAACTGGCCGAGGGCTTGCAGGCGGCGCATCAGCAGGGCATCATCCACCGCGACTTGAAGCCGGCGAACATCCGGGTCACTCCCGACGTGCGCTTGAAAATCCTGGATTTCGGTCTGGCCCGCGTCGTGCGACCCTCCAGCCCGACGGCCCTCACAGCGAGTGAGACACAAGCACCTTCCTTTGCCGGCACGCTTCCTTACATGGCCCCGGAGCAGCTCCTGGCTGAGAGAGTGGATCCCCGCACCGACATTTGGGCGGTTGGCTGCGTGCTCTACGAGATGGCTACTAGTCGGCCTCCATTCCTTGGCTATGGCCCAGCACTGATTGACGCCATCCTGCACCAGCCAGCGCCGGCAGCATCGAAGCTCAATTCCAAGGTCTCGCCTGGACTGGAAGCGATCATTCTGAAATGCCTGGATAAGAACGCCGAGAACCGCTACCAGTCGGCGAAGGAACTGGCCGTCGACCTGCGGCGGCTGCAGACGGGCG
>DATKLD010000150.1:0-23838 GCA_035542595.1 Terriglobales bacterium | reverse complement strand
TCTTCCAGTAACTCATGGTCTCCCTCACCTTCGACCCTCGGCTGCGAGCGCCCGACGGTTCATTTCTGCTCTGTTTCTTACCGCTCCCTACTGCCTTGAACACGGCTTAAGTTCTCGAAATGTAAATTTTTGTAAAGAACAGGTAAAGTTTTGTGTTGCAAGTGGTTAGTGGGGTGCCTGCCTGCGCCCGGGCCAGCGCCCGGACAGGCCCCTAGTCGGGGAATCAAAGGACGCCGGGAAGGTGGTATGTAGAATGAAGCGGTCATGGCAGGCGACAGTTCTGTTTCTGTGTATGAGAAATCGGAGGCAGGGTCCCCACCCGCGAGCAGAGATGTCTGGCGCTCGCGCCTGTGGTGGGTTTACCTGCCGGTGGTGATCGTGGCCGCGTTGATCTATCTGGGCTGCATCCTTTCTCCCCCTTCGCTCATGGATGACGTTGATGCCGTGCAGGCCCAGATTGCCCGCAACATGCTCAGTTCAGGAGACTGGGTGACGGCCCGCCTGGATGGCGTGCGTTATCTGGAGAAGGCGCCCGCGGTTTACTGGGCGATGGCGCTTTCCTACGCGGTCTTCGGCGTGCACGACTGGGCGGCGCGCATTCCGATTGCGCTCTCCGCCATCGGCTTGTGCTGGCTGACGGCCGCCTTCGGATGCTGGGCTTTTGACAAACGGGCGGGATTTTACGCTGGCCTGTGCATGGCAACCTGCGTCGGCCTGTTTTTGTTCACGCGGATCCTGATTCCGGACGTGATGTTGACGTTCACAGTTGCCCTGGCGATGTGGGCGTTTCTGCGGGCACTGGAGGAGGACGAACCTCATCCGCGGGCATGGAGCCTGGTGCTCGCAGCAAGCCTGGGAATCGGCCTGCTGCTGAAGAGCCTGATTGCAGTGGTTTTCCCGCTGGGCGCGGGGCTGGTCTACTTGTGCCTCACACGCCAGCTCTTTTCCCGCCGAACCTGGAAACGGCTGCACCCGTTGAGCGGACTGCTCGTGGTATCTCTGATCGCCGCTCCCTGGCACCTGCTGGCCACGCTGCGCAACCCGCCCTATTTTGCGTGGACGCTGCATAGCGGCCGCGGCGAGTATCACGGCTTTCTCTGGTTCTACTTCGTCAACGAGCAGCTCCTCCGCTTCCTGAATCTGCGCTACCCGCGGGATTACAACACCGTGCCACGAGCGCTTTTCTGGCTGCTGCACCTGGTGTGGCTGTTTCCCTGGAGCGTCTATTTTCCGGCGGTGGTAAAGGCGTCCTTCAAGCCGGCGGACCGTGCCGGGCGGACCCGGCTGCTGGCGCTGTGCTGGGCGGGATTTGTCCTGGTTTTTTTCACCTTTTCGACCACCCAGGAGTACTACTCCATGCCCTGTTATCCGGCGCTGGCTCTGCTGCTGGGTTCAGCGATCGCAGCGGGCGGCGCGTGGATAAGACGCGGCAGACGAGCGCTATCGGTGATCTGCGGGCTGGCAGCCATGGTCGCGCTGTCGATTTTCCTGCTGGTGCGAGGCCTGCCAGCCGCAGGAGACATCTCCGCCGCACTCAGTCAGCACCCCAAGGCTTACAGCCTGTCCCTGGGCCACATGCAGGACCTCACGTTGACGTCGTTCGCCTACCTGCGGGCGCCGTTGTTATTGGCAGCGGTTGCGCTGGCCATCGGGACCGTAGGGGCGTTGATGCGACGGCAGGCGCTTCTGGCCGCTGCTCTCATGATGGTCCTGTTCTTTCACGCCGCTCGTCTCGCGATGGTCACGTTTGACCCCTACCTGTCGTCGCGGCCGCTGGTGAGGGCGCTGGAGCGCTGGCCGGACGGCACGCTGATCGTGGACCGTCACTACTACACGTTCTCTTCGGTATTTTTCTATACGGGCCGCCCTGCTTTGCTGCTGAATGGACGGTTCCAGAACCTCGAGTACGGTGGATACGCTCCCGGGGTGCCGCCGGTGTTCATCGATGACGCCGAGTTCCAGCGACTGTGGCTCAAGCCGCAGCGCTGCTATCTGTTTGCCATGCAGTCCGAGCTGCCACGCTTCGAGAAACTGGCTGGGCGCCCGTCCCTCAATGTGGTGAGCGCCAGCGGAGGCAAGCTGTTGCTGGCGAATCATCCCATGGTTCCCTGAGCAGGCGCGGTCTGCCGCGCATTCATTTCTGCGCCAGGGCCCACTTTTCCAGCTCGCCTGTGGAACGCAGGAGCTGCATCTGCGCCTGCTCCAACTGGTAACTGGCGTCCAGGTACGCCGAATATTTCTGGCCTTCCGCCAGACGGGCGTCGGCCTCATCCCGCAGGGTCGCGCTCCCAGCCTGGACTTTTGTCTGCACCGCGTCCACATCGGCGCGGGCCAACTGGTATTCCAGGCGGGCAACTTCGCGCGCGGCGGCAAGCTGCGCAATATCGCGTTGCAGTTTGCGTGTCTGGTTCGAGACGCTGTTCTTCACATCATCAGCCTGATGGCGGGCCTGGACGGCCTCGGCATCGGCTCCGGCGGCGCGCGCTCGCTGCGCCATATTGAAAAAGGGAAAGCGGATCATCACACCAACCGTGCCGTTGTGCCGCTGGTACTGCTTAAAGAATTCCTGGTAGTTGTTGTACGTGGTCAGCAGGCCGTATTGGCCGACGAAGTCGATTGTCGGCAGCAGTTGCTTGTGCTCGCCGTGGGCGCGGAACAGCTTGGCGTCGGCCTGGGCGAAGGCCAGCTTGACGGCCGGATTGATGGATGCGGCGCGGGAGGCCAGGTCGTCGCGCTCGCTGACCTGTGGGAGTTGAGGGATCGACTCGGTCACGGTCTCGATGCCGGGCGCGGGCACTCCGGTGAGCTGCGAGAGCAGGTTGCGGAGGACGTCGATGCTGCCCTCCACCTGGGCGATGCTCACCCGCACGCGCGCGGTGGCCAGTCTGGCGCGCGTCAGGTCGAGCTGAGGCTCAACCCCCGCCTGCACGCGCTCCGCGGTGATCTGTTCCGCGCGCACGGCTTCCTGTTCCTGCTGGCGTAGCAGGTGGAGCGCCACCACCAGCCGGTCAAGCTGCGTGTAGGTGAGGGCCGTGTCGAGGATGGCCTGCTGGCGCTTGTCCTCGGTGCTGAAAGCGGTGGCATCCCACTCCGCGTGCGCAGCGCGTACGACCTCACGGTGTCCGGGATTGATGAGATAGCCCATTGTGTTCACGCTTACCGCGGTTGGGGCCGAGCCCTCAATGCTCAACGGGAATCCCCAGGACTTGGCCAGGCCGGAGCCGAGGACTAACTGTGGGATGTACATGCGCGCGGCAGCGAGGTAAGCCTGGTGGGCACGATTTTGCTCAGCGGCACTGACGAGGGCGCTCCGTTTGACCGCCAGATCAACGGCCTGGCGGAAGGGCAACGGCTCGCCCTGGGCAACCGACACCAGGGTCAGGATTGAGATGAGGCGGAGAATTTTCATGCGGCCACCTTTGATTCGGGTATGGGGTTCGCGAAGCAACAAACGAGTATAGCGGCACTGGGTGCTTGCTTCACCGCAGTAGTCGGAGAGGTGACTTCTAGCGCGCGACACGCTGAAGCGCACTACGGGCCTGGTCAAATTCGCTGGCGAGGGAAAGCGCGGAGCGGTACTCAGCGGCTGCGGCTTGCAGGTCCCCCTGCTTCTCCAGAATACTCCCCAGCAGGTAGTGCGCCTTGTAAGCGGGCGCGGCCTCGGGTTGGAAAGCGCCAGCGAGGTATTTCTGAAGTAACTGTATGGCACCCGGAAAGTTCCTGCCGCCCTGCAGAAGCAGCAGCGCGGCTTCGTAGGGGACGGTGCTGGGCCCGATGTCTTCGGAGGAAGCCTTGTTGATGGCTTCTTCCATCTGGTCAAGACGTCCGCGGCTCAGGTAGAAGCCTGCGAGATCGAGCCAGCGGCCGCCGGGGTGTTTGTCAGCGGCGATGGCAGCGCGATATTCCTGCTCCGCCGTCTCGAACTTTTTGGCGCGCTGGGCGAGCTGCGCCTTGACCCAATGGGCGGCGGACGGGTCTGTTGCGGCAAGCGCCTTGGCCAGGTCCAGGGCTTTGTCCTTGCCCCCGCCGAGGAAAGCCGGGGCTTCCATGTAGAACTGAGCCAGATCGGTGCGCGCTTCGGAATTGGAGCCGTCGAGCTGGACGGCGCGCTCGAAGGCGCCGCGGATCCTGGGGACCATGCGCACGGCAGTCGCAAAGCTGGAATGCGCGGCTTTTTCGCCGGCGGCGCGCCCCAACCACCACTGATAGTCGGCGGCGGAGGGTTCCAGTGCAACCGCGCGCTCGGCGGCCGCTGCGGCATCGTCCCACCGTCCCATGTAGAAGTAGGTGCGCGTGAGCAGGTTGTAAGCCTGGGCATCGTTGGGAGCAACCCGGACGCGGTCGGTGAGCAGACGGATAGCGTCGTCCACACGTCCCAGGGAGAGCAGTTCGGCGGGAGAGGCTGGGTCAGCCGCACAGGAGGCTGCCGCCGTCAGCAGGCCAAGGAGTCCAGCGAGAATAGGGAGGAGGCGCCGGCGCATTAACGCTGCACCACCCGCACCGCCAGACCCTCTGTGAGCGGATGGTTGTCGACCGCGCTGAGGGCAACCAACGCGTCATCGGCCAGGCCGCTGGTGATCTCGGTGCGCGTGGGATTGGAGACTGAGGTCGTGATGTTGCGGCGCTTCAGTTCGCCGTTGACGATGGCGAACACATACTGCTGGCCGCCGTCCTGACGAACGGCTTCGCGCGCGACGGTGAGTACGTTGGCATCCTGGACGGTGGTGACGGAGACGTTGACGTTGATGTTAGGCAGCAGCTTCAGGTCGCTGTTGTCCACCGTGCAAGTGATGTAGCCCACGCTGCGCGTGCCGAGCTGGGAGACTGTTGTAGGCACGCCGGTGACGGTCCCCTGCCAGGCGCGGCCGGGGAGCGCGTCCCAGGTGACGGTGACTTTCTGTCCGCGGGCCAGACGGCCGATGTCCGGCTCGTCCACATAGCCGACCACCTGCACCGTGCGCACATCGGCCACCTGCACCAAAAGGTCGCCGGGATTGACGAAGGCGCCGGCGCGCACCGGCAGCGAGTACACCATGCCGTCACGCGGGGCGCGCACGTTGGAGCGGCGCAGTGTATCCTGCGCCGCCTCATAAGCGGTCTCAGCTTCCCCCTTCTGGGCCTGTACTTTGGAAATCTCGGGGCTCGAATAGCGGGAAGTTTCCTTCTGGTGCAGCAGATTGACTGCGACTTCCGCCAGTTTGACGCGATTGCGCGCGTCCTCCACCTCGGCGGGAGATGCCGCGCCCTGCTGCTGTAATTGCTGCATGGCGGCAAGACTACGTTTGGCTGCATCCAGCTCGGCGCGGGCCTTCGCCTGGTCTGCCTTCGCGGTGAGCACTTCTTCCTGTGTCCCGCCGACCTCCAACGAGTGCAGATCGGCTTGCGCCGCCTTCAGCCGCGCCATAGCTTTGGCCGCCTCAACGCGGGCGTCCGCGTCATCGAGCTGCAGGAGCAACTGCCCGGCTTTGACCCGGTCGCCCTCATGCACCAGCACGCGGCGCACCGTAGTAGCAGCCGGCGCATGGGCTTCGAAGTTGTCCACTGGCCGCACTTTGCCGTTGGTGGCGATGGTGTTGACGATGCTTTCGCGTACGACCTGATCGGCCCGCACGGGAACCGCGTTGCCGCTGAGAGATGCGAAGGCCGCCAGCAGGATCACGGCCACCGCCGTCCCCGCCAGGATCAACATCAACCGTCTTCTGTGCGCCTGGTCCAAACTGCCTGTCCTTATGAAGCGACTGAACGCAAAAAACCCAGCAAACCTTTCTAGTATAGTCCCCAACTCGATAAATGTTACCTTCGCGAAGCGAAGATTTGCGCCGCCGGTAACGTTGGCGAACTCGGTTCGCTGATTCCGTCGCCCTTGATTAGATGCGCCGAGTTGGGCGGATGTCCCAGGGAACAGGGAAAAAATCGAGTGCTGGAAGCACATCGTTGGTCCGTGGCCGCTAGTGATTTGTCCCCAAATACATTCGCCAACGACTAACGACCAACCGCCACCGACATTCTGACCTACAATGAGCGGATGGCGAAAAAGCCCTCCTACACGCCGGAGCATGCGCGCGCGGGGCTGAGCGCGAAGTTCCCGCAGATCGAAACCTGGCCTAACCAGTTTCCGGGATACGAGATCGTGATCGACGCGCCGGAGTTCACCTCGGTGTGCCCAAAAACCGGGCTGCCGGACTTCGGCACGATCACCCTGCGCTACATGCCGGGCCGCCGCTGCCTGGAACTGAAGTCCTACAAGGAATACCTGCTGGCCTATCGCCAGCTCGGCATCTTCCAGGAAAACGCCGTCAACCGCGTGCTGCAGGACGTAGTGCGGACGGCGCGTCCGGTGTGGGCGGTGGTGCGGGGCGAGTTCCGGCCGCGCGGCGGCATCGGGACCGTCGTGGAGGCGCGCTGGCCGCGTCCCAATGGAAGCGCCGGTCCGCCCCCGAGAAAAGAGAAATGAACGACCTGCTGCGCTTCGTACTGCACCACATCGAGGACGAGTGGGACCGGCTGTTGCACGAGTTCGTGCAGTTCAAGCTCGAGGCCTTCAACTGGCAGCCGGATCCAAACGTGCACTCTGCAGGCTGGCACGTGCGGCACGTCATCGAATGGCGGTACGCGCTGGTGCACGTGTGGATCGGCGGCCATCCGAATGAAGAAAAGCTCTTCTGCCTGGGATGGGAAAGCGATCCCACCATTCGCAAGCTGGCTGCCAACCCAGGCCAGTGGTACGAGCCCAGGTTCACCGTGCAGGAGACGGTGCAGTTCGCCGACCGCGTGCGCCTCCTGACCAATCGCGAGATCGCGGAGCTGCCGCCGGCACGCTTCTCGGAAGAGATCTCATTTCCCTGGCGCCCCAACCGGGTGCTGGACGAAATCTTCGAGGAGACGCGGCACTCAGCGCTGCACCGCGGCCACGTGCGCGAGCTGAAGAAACTCTACGCCAGAAGAAAGCAGTGATCTGTCAAACCAACCCGTTTTACCCTACGCTGAGGGGCCCTGGACGGGCGAAGGCGCTGCTCCCGAGCTGGACGATGTGGCGGATCTCCTGTCCAGAACTTCTCGGATTCTTTGCGCCAGAGTGTCCGGCGCGAAGGGCTTGTAGAGAAGGTGGAACCTGGACTTCTCGATCTCGTTGATGCGGTCGGTATATCCGGACATCAGCAGGATCTTGGGGCTGCACGCGCGCAACCTCTCGGCCACATCCAGGCCGCCGCCCTTGGGCATGACGACATCCATCAGTAGCAGGTCGATGTTCCGGCCTTGCTCCTCGAACACTCGCAGGGCCTCTTCCCCGTTGCGCGCCTCCAGCACCTTGTAGCCCCGTTGTACGAGAGCTTCCCGGACCATATTGCGGACGCCGGCTTCGTCTTCCACCACCAGGATCTTCTCCGTGCCGGCCCGGGATTTGGATTGGTCCTGCTCCGGCGTGATGGCGGCCGATTCGGCGGTGAGCTCCGGCAGAAATACGTGGAACGTAGATCCTTCGCCGAGTTTGCTCTCCACCTCCACAACCCCGCCGCTCTGTTTCACCACGCCATAGACAATGGCCAGACCCAGCCCTGTGCCCTTGCCAACTTCCTTGGTGGTGAAGAAAGGCTGAAAGATCTGCTTCAGGGTGGCCTCCGTCATGCCGCAGCCGGTGTCGGCCACGGAAAGCCGCACATAACGGCCGGGCTTGACTCCGCGCGCAGCCGCAGTGGCCTTGCCCATCTCCACTGTGGCGGTGCGAATTTCGATCTTTCCTCCGTTCGGCATGGCGTCCCGCGCATTGACCACCAGGTTCATGATGACTTGTTCCATTTGTCCCGGGTCGGCCAGCACTTCGGGTAGCCCGGCGCCCGGCAGAGTGATCAACTCGATGTGTTCGCCCACCAGCACCTTCAGCATGTTTTGCAGGTTTGCGATTACCAGGTTCAACTCGACGGCCTGGGGTTGCAGCACCTGCTTGCGGCTGAAGGCCAGCAATTGGCGGGTGAGAGAGGCGGCGCGATCGCCCGCCTTGCGGACTTCCTCGGCATACTTGGCGCCGGGATCACCGGGCTGGAGTTCGGAGAGCAGGAGGTCGGTGTAGCCCTTGATGATGGTGATGAGGTTGTTGAAGTCGTGGGCCACTCCGCCAGCGAGCTGGCCGACGGCTTCGAGGCGGGCCGAATTCACCATGCGCTTCTGGGTTTCTTCCAGGCTGGATCGCATGCGGTCGAAGGCGGAGGTCAGCTCGGCCACCTCGTCGTTGCCCGTGACCTTCAGGGGAAAACTGAAGTCACCTTTGGAGAGCGCCCGAACTCCGGTCACCAGTTCTCCCAGCGGACGAGTGAAGGTGTGGGAAACAAGAAGGACGAACCCCGCTCCCAGCAGAACCGCCACCACGCCCACGCCGATGATCAGCCGGTTCATTCGCGTCATGAAGACGGTTGCGCGGTCAAAGGACTTGAGCACGATCAGCTCGACATCACCCGAGCGGGAGGAAAGCGGGAAGCTGCTGGTCATGAAGGCTTCGCCGCCCAACTCTATCTGCTGCGGGCCATGGCCCGGCGGCACCCTGGCCAACGCCTGCAGCGCGAGGGTCTGCTCCACGTTCAGCGTACCGGCTACGATCCTGCCCCGGGTGCGGAACCCGACCTGAGCGCCGGCGACGCGGCTGATCTGCTGCGCCAGCAGCGGGCCCACTTCGTAACCAACCGCCAGCACGCCGAGCGAATTACGATCGGAAGAGCTGCCGGCATCAACGGAGTGGTAGAAGACCTGATACACCCGCCCACCGACCGACCACCAATCCGGTTCCGCGTTCCTCGGGGCCAGCAAACCCTTCACGGCTGCCTGCGGGAGCTGCCGTCCGTTGTTGTGGAGAGCCATGACCTCGCCGGAGGGGCCGGCCAGGGCGAACAGGTCCGCGCCGGCAGTGTGCCAGATGCCCAGAGAGGCATCCTGGATAGTGGCGGGATCGTGCGTGACCATCATCGCCTTCAGCAGCGGCGCAGCGGCCAGCAGTTCCGCGGAGCGTTCCGCGGCCAGCTCCCGCTGGTCCTGAAAATCGCGCAGCCTGGCCGCGGAGTCCACCAGCTCCTGGCTCAGCTCCTTGCGCGCGTGCAGACGGACGCTGCGCCGCACGATAAACAGCGACGCCCCCGTCAGCCCCGTCGTCACCAGCAGTAATGACAGAAGAAACTTGGTTCGCAGCTTCATCGTCCTGAAACCGGACCGCCTTCGGTTCCCGCCTGGCAAAGCGGTGTTCTGGAATGTTGGCTATTTAGGTACGAAAACCAGGTCGCACGCCAGTCACGGAAGTTACAGCGGTATATTGGCCCTTAGGGGAGCAAGGCAGGGGGTATGGGGTTGCGCGACAGGCTGCGAGGACGCCTCCGCGTGCTGGTTCTGCCCGTTATGGGGTTGAGCCTTGCTCTTCCCGTCGCTGGCCAGTCCTCGCCGGCGGCCGATACTTCCGCGGCTGAACTGAAGGCGCAAGTGGACGCTTTGCGGTCCGCCCTCAGTGACACGCGGGCCGAACTCCAACAATCGCACCAGGAGGTAGCCGACTTGCGCCGGCGGCTCGAGGAGCTGGAGGCCAGCCTCGGAGTCTCCGCGAGCAGGCCCTCTCCGCAGACCGCGCCTTCGCCTGCGTATCCCACGCTCCAGGATGCTCTGAAAGCGCAACAGGCCGCCGCAGCTCCCGGAGGCGCCGAAGGCGCGCAAGAACGCGAGGACACGCTGGCCGCCAGGATCGAAGAACAGAACCAGACCAAGGTCGAGAGCGCGTCACGCTACAAGGTCAAGCTTTCAGGACTGGTCCTGATGAATACCTACGGCAACCGTGGCGCCGTGGACAACACGGACCTTCCCGGGCTGGCGCTGCCGCGCGCCCCCGGCCAGCCCAATGGCGACTTTGGCGCCACTCTTCGCCAGACTCTGCTGGGACTTGAGGTTAGCGGGCCCAAGCTGGCGGGCGCCAGCACCACCGCCGATGTGCAGATGGATTTTTTCGGTGGCTTCCCCCACTACCAGTACGCCGTGACCGCTGGCCTGGTGCGTCTGCGGATAGCGCGCGCGAGCCTCGATTGGCCCGGTACGCGGCTGGTTGCCGGGCAAGACGCGCCGTTCTTCTCGCCGCTGTCGCCCACTTCCTATGCATCCGTAGGGGAGCCTGCAATGGCTTGGGCGGGTAACCTGTGGGTGTGGACGCCGCAGATCCGCGTTGAGCACCGCTGGGATCTTTCCGATTCCTCGGGCGTGACCCTCCAAGCCGGTATCCTGGATCCTCTCACCGAATATTTTCCCGAGATGCAGTTCGACCGCTCGCCTTCGCCGGGCGAAAGATCGCGCCAACCGGCTCTGGCCACACACCTGGTCTGGAATGGAAACCTGCGGGGACAACCAGCGAGCGTGGGCATAGGTGGGTACTACGAGCGCCAGGCTTATGGCTTCAATCGCAATGTGGATGCCTGGGCCGCCACCGCCGATTGGAGCCTGCCGCTGGGCCCGTGGTTCGGGCTTTCCGGCGAGTTCTATCGCGGCAAAGCCCTGGGCGGCCTTGGCGGAGGCGTGTGGAATAGCATTGTGGCTAATGGCGATCCCGAACTTGGCGGCACGCGCATTGTCGGCTTGAACACCGTGGGCGGATGGTCGCAACTCAAGATCAAGCCGCTATCCAAGCTGGAGTTCAACGTGGCTGCCGGAACGGATAATCCGCTAGCCAGCGATCTGCGCATCTTCCCCAACCCCATGGGGTCCTTCTTTCCGCCCACCGCGCGAAACCAGAGCCTGTTCGCCAATTCCATCTACCGGCCCAGGTCCAACCTGCTGCTGGCGCTTGAATACCGGCGGCTGCGCACGTATCGTGTGGACGACCCCAAGTCCACCGCCGATCACGTTAATCTCGGGATTGGCGTGTCCTTTTAACCATGCGCCCTGCGTCCAGCCTGGCGGTGCTTGTTCTCACGCTGGCGAGTCTGCCGGCTGCGCCCTCCCACGCCGAGGATTTTCACGCTAAGGTCGCCGTGCAGCGGAACCCGGGCGCCGATAAGGCGGCGGGAGACTCGAACGTGGTGGTCTGGCTGATGCCGGTAGGCTCCCAACCGCCGCCGGCCCCGGCTATCCACCCACGCCTGGTGCAGAAGAACAAGCGCTTCGAGCCGCACTTGCTGGTGGTGCCCGTCGGAACCGTGGTTGATTTCCCTAACCAGGACCCGTTCTTTCACAACGTGTTCTCGCTTTACAAGGGCAAGCGCTTCGACCTGGGGCTGTACGAAGCCGGCAGCTCGCGTTCGGTCCGCTTCGATCGCCCGGGCGTATCTTTCATCTTCTGTAATATCCATCCCGAGATGAGCGCGACGGTGGTGGTGCTGGAAACGCCGTATTATGGCATCTCCGACCAGCAGGGCTGGGTTAGCATCCCCAAGGTCCCGCCTGGGCGGTACCTTCTCCAGGTCTGGTACGAACGCTCTTCGCCCGAGGCCCTCGGCCGCCTCGCCCGGCAGATCAGCATTCCCGGCGAAGGGCCGGTCACGACCCTCGAGGTTCCGGAAGTGCTCGCTGCCAGCGTGCCGCACAAAAACAAGTACGGCGAAGACTACGAGCGATCCAGCGGATACAAACCCCAGTAGCCGGACCAGGACGGTTGCGTCGCCAGCCCTCTTTATGACTTTTTTATGAACTATTTATCCACTCTTTACGGTGAAAACGCTCCAATCAATGTCGGTCGTCGGAGTTACCCATGGAAGATCTCATCTTCGTCGCGCTCACGATTGCGTTTTTCGCTGTCTCCATCGCATACGTGCGTTTCTGCGATCGGGTGAAGTGAGGTAAGTGATGGGTTTGGAATCGCTGGTTATGCTCGTTGTCAGCATTTTGCTGCTGGTCTATCTCGCCTACGCCATGCTCAGGCCGGAGAAGTTCTGAATGACAAGCAATGGATGGCTCCAGATCCTGGTGTTCCTAGCCCTGATCCTGGCGATAACCAAACCGCTGGGCGTGTTCATGACGCGCGTGTTCAACCGCGAGCGGACGTTCCTGGATCCGGTGTTGAGACCGATCGAGCGCCTGCTCTACCGCGTGACTGGCGTAGATGAAGACCGGGAAATGGGCTGGAAAGAATACGCGGTCTCGGTTCTGCTCTTCAGCGGTGTTTCGATGCTGCTGCTGTATCTCCTGCAGCGTGTGCAAGGCGTGCTCCCCTTCAACCCGCAGAAACTGCCCAAGGTGGCCAGTGATTTGGCGTTCAACACCGCCGCCTCGTTTACCACCAACACGAACTGGCAGGCGTACACGCCGGAAACCACCATGAGCTACCTGACGCAAATGGCGGGGCTGGCGTATCACAACTTCGTATCGGCGGCGGCGGGCATCGCCATGGCGATTGCCCTGATTCGAGGCATCGCTCGGCGGGAAAAGGAGACCATCGGCAATTTCTGGGTGGATCTGGTGCGCTGCTGCCTCTGGGTCTTACTGCCCTTCTGCATTGTCGGTGCTCTGGTGCTGGTGTGGCAAGGGGTTCCGCAAAACCTCAAGCCTTACGACACGGTAAAGCTGATCGAGCCACAACAGGTTCCCAAGGTGGACGCGAACGGTAAGCCCGTCCTGGGCCCTGATGGCAAGCAGGTGATGGACACGGTCACGGAGCAGACCATCGCGCAAGGCCCGGTCGCTTCCCAGGAGATCATCAAGGAATTCGGCACCAACGGTGGCGGTTTCTTCAATTCCAATAGCTCTCATCCTTACGAGAATCCCACGCCCCTAAGCAATCTCATCGAGATGGCCGCTATTTTCGCGATCGGCTCTGGCCTTACTTACACCCTGGGACGGATGACTGGATCGCAGCGGCACGGCTGGGCGGTCTGGTCCGCGATGGCCATTCTCTTCCTGGCTGCTGTGACCACCGCCTATTGGGCAGAGTCGCGTGGCAATCCGCTGCTGTCCGGGGTGGACCAGCGGGTCAGCGCCACCCAGTCCGGCGGCAACATGGAGGGCAAGGAGGTTCGCTTCGGCATCGCCAACTCTACCCTGTGGGCCACGGTGACGACCGATACCAGTTGCGGCGCTGTGAACAGCATGCACGACTCGTATACCCCGCTCGGAGGCATGATTCCTCTGGCCAACATGATGCTCAGCGAGGTGGTCTTCGGCGGGGTAGGTTCCGGACTGTATGGAATGATAATTTTCATCATCCTCTCGGTCTTCATTGCCGGGCTGATGGTCGGTCGTACGCCGGAATACATGGGGAAGAAGATCGAAGGTTATGAAGTGAAAATGGCCGTGTTGGTGGCGCTGGTTTTCCCCCTGATCATTCTGACCTTCACCGCGATTTCGGTTCTGAAGCCGTTTGGCACTTCCAGCATAGCCAACCCCGGCCCGCACGGCCTTTCCGAGATTCTGTATGCCTTCACGGAAGGGGCGGCCAACAATGGTTCGGCGTTCGCCGGCCTGAATGCAAATACGCTCTGGTACAACACCTCGATCGGGTTCGACACCTTGATCGGGCGTTTCCTGATGGTTATCCCGGCGCTGGCCATTGCCGGGAGCCTGGTGCGCAAGAAGGCCGTGCCGCCGTCGCTGGGCACGTTCCCGGTCACGACGCCTCTGTTCAGCGTGCTGCTGATTAGCGTGATCCTGATTCTCGGGGCGCTCACGTTCTTCCCGGCGTTGAGCCTGGGACCGATACTGGAGCACCTGCTGATGGCCGTGGGCAAGACCTTCTGAGAGATCCTATGTCGGAAAAGAAAAAAGCTGTTTGGGAATGGAAGATCGTACGACGAGCCGTTCTAGACTCGTTCGGCAAACTCGATCCGCGGCACATGATGGGGAATCCCGTCATGTTTGTGGTCGAAGTGGGCAGCGTGATCACCACCGTGCTGCTGCTCCGCGGAGGCACGGACTTCAAGTTCAATCTGCAGATCACGCTGTGGTTGTGGTTCACGGTGTTGTTCGCCAACTTCGCCGAAGCCATGGCGGAGGGCCGCGGCAAGGCGCAAGCCGACGCGCTGCGGCGGGCGCGCGCCGAGACGGTGGCCAATCGGCTGCTCCCCAGCGGCAAAACCGAGCAGGTCCCCAGCTCCAAGCTGCACGCTGGAGACAACGTTATCGTCTCCGCCGGCGAATTCATCCCCTCGGATGGCGAGATTTTCGAGGGCGTGGCCTCGGTGGATGAATCGGCCATCACCGGTGAGTCAGCGCCGGTCATTCGCGAGGCCGGTGGCGACCGTTCGGCGGTCACCGGCGGCACGCGCGTGCTCTCCGACCAGATCAAGGTTCGCATCACCTCCAACCCGGGCGAAACCTTCCTTGACCGCATGATCGCCCTGGTGGAAGGCGCGGAGCGGCAGAAGACGCCCAATGAAATTGCATTGAACATTTTGCTCGCCGGGCTGACCATCGTCTTTCTGCTGGCGGTGGTCACGCTGCAACCCTTCGCCATTTACTCCGGTTCGCCACAAACTGTTTTCGTGCTGGTGTCGCTGCTGGTCTGCCTGATTCCAACCACCATCGGCGGACTGCTCTCCGCTATCGGCATCGCGGGTATGGACCGCCTCATCCAGCGCAATGTTCTGGCCATGTCAGGACGTTCGGTGGAAGCAGCGGGCGACGTGAACACCCTGCTGCTGGATAAGACCGGCACCATCACCCTGGGCAACCGGCAAGCCACGCAGTTCTATCCCGCGCCGGGGATCACACCGGGGGAGATGGCGAGCGCGGCCCAACTTTCATCGCTGGCCGACGAGACTCCGGAGGGCCGCTCCATCGTGGTGCTGGCCAAGGAGAAATATGGGCTGCGCGGGCGCGAGTTGGCCTCGCACGAAGCGGTGTTCCTGCCCTTCTCCGCGCAGACGCGCATGTCAGGGGTAAACTTCAACGGATTCGAGATCCGCAAAGGCGCCGCCGATGCCATCGCCCAATACTTGCAGCAGAACGGATCAGTGTTGCCTGCCGCTGTGAAGGAACAGGTGGACCAGATCGCACGCTCGGGCGGGACTCCGCTGGTGGTGGGGGAAAAGGCGCGTGGCGCGCTGGGCGTGATCGAACTGAAGGACATCGTCAAGGGCGGCATTCGCGAGCGCTTTGCACAACTGCGCGCCATGGGGATCAAGACGGTGATGATCACCGGCGACAATCCTCTCACCGCCGCCGCCATCGCCAACGAGGCCGGGGTGGATGACTTCCTGGCCCAGGCCACCCCCAAAGACAAGATGGACCTGATCCGGCGCGAGCAGAGCGGCGGCAAGCTCGTGGCCATGACCGGCGATGGCACCAACGACGCCCCCGCGCTGGCCCAGGCGGACGTGGGTGTGGCCATGAACACCGGCACTCAGGCCGCCAAGGAAGCCGGCAACATGGTGGATCTCGACTCCAACCCCACCAAGCTGATCGAGATCGTCGAGATCGGCAAACAACTGCTGATGACGCGCGGCTCCTTGACCACCTTCTCCATCGCCAACGACGTGGCCAAGTATTTCGCCATTATTCCCGCCATGTTTGCCGGCACCTTCCCGGTGCTGAATGCGCTGAACATCATGCACCTGCAGACGCCGCAATCGGCCGTGCTCTCGGCGGTGATTTTCAACGCCGTCATTATCGTGGCGCTGATACCGCTGGCGTTGCGCGGTGTGAAGTATCGCCCCATGGGCGCGGCGGCGCTGTTGCAGCGTAACTTGTTTATCTACGGCGTGGGCGGCGTCATCATACCGTTCATCGGCATCAAGCTGATCGACATGCTGATCACCAGCGTGCGGCTGGCGTAGAAGGGAAGAGCGATGAAGAAGAATCTGATTACCGCGGTGCTGATGACCATCGCCACCACCGTCCTGTTGGGCATCATTTATCCGCTGGTCGTAACCGGGCTCGCCCAACTGTTTTTCCCCGACAAAGCCCGGGGTCAGCTCATTCAGAACGACGGCAAGATCGTGGGATCACGCATCATAGGCCAGACTTTTGCAGGGCCGGGCTATTTCCACTCCCGGCCGTCAGCGGCTGGAAACGGCTATGACGCCGGTAATTCCGGTGGCTCAAATCTAGGCCCTACCAACCAGAAACTTATAGACCGCGTCAAGGCGGACGTGGCCCGGGTGCAGGCGGAAAATCCCGGCCAGCCGGTTCCCGTCGATCTGGTCACCGCCTCCGGCTCTGGGCTCGACCCCGACATTTCGCCGGCGGGAGCCGAATTCCAAGTCCCGCGCGTGGCGCGGGAGCGCGGCATGAGTGAGGAGCAGGTACGGCAGCTCATCCGCAAGCACACCACCGGCCGGCAGCTTGGATTCCTGGGCGAGCCGCACGTAAACGTTCTTGAATTGAACCTGGATCTCGACGCTGTTCGCCCCATGCAAAAGACGGTCGCTTTGCAGTAAAAGAGCTGCCACAGGGAAGGGAGATTTCCCGGCTCAGAACACCAGGCGCACGCGGACAGTTTTGGGAAGCATCCCTTCCACCCGGTTGACGATCCGCGTCGCGAGCCGCGGTTTGGGCGCGGCCTCCTGCTCCTCGGCAGCGCGGAGTCGCGCCATCTCGCTCAGCATAGAGGCCAGCAATGACACGGCCCGCAGGTCCCCTTCGTCGAAGGCGCCGAACTCGGCCGATCGGATTTCCAGGTGGCCGATGATCCGCTCGTCCTGATGCACGGGAGCAGCGACCGTGGTGCGGACCGGCAGCGCTTCCTCAGCCGGGAAATGAATGGAGCGCCCCCCGGCCAGCGTGAGGGCCACATCACTTCCTCCCATGAGCGTGCGAGTCACTTCCGCGGTCAGGTCGAGCGCAGCCTGCCACCCGCCTGCCACTCGCATGAACTCCCGTGCCGCGTTCACGATCTGGTTCTTCGCGCACCATTCCCGCAACCGGCCTGTCTGGGATTCGGAGAGCTTCACGAACCGTATGCCCGCTTCCGCCAAATCGTTGGCCCAGGCCACCTCTCCAGCGGTGTGCATGGGCTCCGGCGAACCCGGCAGTTGGAACTGAAGTCCGAGAGTTGCGCCCGGAGCGACCGGACGACCCAGCGCCCGCACACGCATCCCGCCTACGCCCAGGTTCACTACCAGTGCAGCATTCCTTTGATCAATGTTGAGCACAGCCGGTCGCGGGGCCGCGATCCGGCTGCGCCGATGCTGGCGCCGTTCGGAGGGGCGGCACTCGGCGATGGCTACATCGCGGACGATCTGGCGCAATGGCTCGGTCAGGGTCTCAAGGGCCAAGCGACGCGCTCCCAAGCAAGAAGGCTGACGTTCCCTGCAGCTACCGAGGGGGACGACAAACCTTAAAGTTTCAGATGATATATTTCCAAATAATTTAATGATTCAGAACTGTTTCCTAGGGCCATATTGGCTTGGTATCGGCCACCACCGTAACCGGCCCTGGCTTGGCCTGCACCGTGGCATAGGTCCGTACCGGAGGAGAAACCACTTGTGCCTCCGCCACCAGCTCCTCCTCCAACAAGGGAGCCACGATGCGCAGCGCCTGCAGTTCTTTCCTCAATCGCTCAATGTCCGCCTCTTTCTGCCGCAGGACTTCGTAAATGTTCTTCATAGCTTGCCTCGAAACGCACGGAGAATCATAAATTTTGAGACTGCCACTTGTACTCTGGTTGACGTGGCGTTGTCAAAGCGATTTCAACGCCGGTTCCCCGCAGGTAAACGGGCGGCGCTTTTGCCAGGGGCCTCTCGCGTATCGAGCACTGATGCAATGATCCCACGCATTCAAGGACCCGGTCCCTTCGAGTCTTGCATGATCGCCGCGGCGCGGTGCCGCGCCTGTTGCGCTTCTTCGAAGCGGTGATCGCGGTCATAGAGATCGGCGAGTTCCAGCCAGTCGCGAGGTCGATCGGGAACCAGGCTGACGGCCTCTTTCTGGAAAGAGATCGCTCGTTCAACATCTCCCAGCTCGCTCGAGGCCCGAGACCGGCCGCGAGCCAGATCGGCCAGGAAGGAGACCTCACTTGTCCGGACGGGAAGGGATGCCGCGCGATCGAACGCACGCTGAGCGGCACGCGGGTGGCGGGCTTCCAGTTCGGCATGTCCCAGCGCAAGCAACTCGCGGTCAGGCTGGCGCAACAGGTCTGCGGCGCGTTGCCACGCCGCGATCTCTTCTCTCAGTCGGTCTTCCCGATGGTAGACCTCCCCCAGGCTCGACCAGGTGGAACCATTCACCTCCAGCGCGGCTGAGCTAAGATACTCCCGCTCGGCGCCACGCAGATCGCCTGCGGCCTCAAGCAGCTTTCCACGCAGAAAATGGAGGTAGGCGCTGCCCTCGAAGATCTCCAGAGCGTGGTGGGTCGCGGCGAACGCCTCGGTGTCCCGGCCCAGGGCGTGCAGGACCGCAGCCGCGTTGGCCCATTGATTGAATGCCCGGCTGCCATCGCCTTGCGGCGCCGAACGGGGCAGGGGAGCTTTGTTGCAGTCGATCTCTGACTTCCGGATCAGACTCTCGGTCTGCGGTGTGCGCCGTACAAAGACTCCCGAGACTTCGTCCAGGTAAATCGGCCGCCAGGCTGCGCTGGCGCAAAACTGCCGCAGCACTGGAAACTGGTCGACGCCGTTGTACCGTGACAGCGGAACGATGATGGCATGGATGCCATACTGCTCCGCCTCACGCTGCCATTCCGGCGATTCCGGCGGGGTCGTCATCAGGGTTTGGTTCCGGTCGAACGATCCCGGGCCGAATGGGAGAGCGCGGCCGTCGATGTAGACCGCATACTTCGGACCCAGCCGCCAAGTGAGATATCCGCCTTCGTTGTAATTGTTGAAGATCTGCGCGGGGACGTTTTCGCGTTCGACAAACGCGGCTGCTGCCTCGGGATACCACCACGACACGCCCGCGCCGAAGCTGCTGAGGTTGGTAGTGCCAAGATAGGCGCGATTGCTTACCAGATCGGCCGAGCGCACGCACGCGAGCCCGACTAGGAAATACGCCAGCCCGACCGCAGCGAGCGATGCCGGCCGCATGTGCCTGATCTTTTCCCATCCGCCGGCGAACGCCAATGCGAGCATCGCGCTTCCTACCACGACCACAACCTCAGCAAACAGAGCCTGGAACCGGATGTGGCGGATGGCGAGCCAGGCCGAACCGCAAAGCATCAGTGCTGCTCCGGGCTTCTGCCGCCATAAGGCCAAGAACAGTGCGGCGGCGGCGACCAGCAGCAAAACGTAAAATGCGCCATCCGGCTGACGCAGGGAGAAACTCATGCTGGCCCGAGTCCAGTTCAGCCGCGCCGGCTCCCACTCTGTGATCCACTGCGAATGCGCGGCAGTTGCTTCCTCCTGGCGGAGCAGCGCGCCATAAATGCCCCATTTCCAGGGATTGATCAGAGTCGCGACCACGGTTGCCGCAAGCCACGGCGAAGCGCGGCGAAGCCGATTTACTGCAGTCTGGCGGCGGTCCGGCCAAAGCATTTCCAATGCTTCGAGCGTTACGTACGTTCCGACAAGAGCCAGGCCGGCAACGAATCCGAGGTGAAGATTCACCCACAGAATCATCAGCAACGGCAGGGACCACAGTGGAGCGTGGCCGCTCTCATACTGCCGCCACAAGAGCGACAGGAACGCGGCGAACAGTACAAGGGTGAACATCTCGGCTCGCGGTGTGATCCGAACAGCGATCAGAGGGATGGCCAGAATGGCCAGCGCGGCGGCCAGCGCCGACCGTTTCCACAGCAACAGCGCAACCGTCCCCACGCAGGCCGCTGCTCCCAGCCACGACAGCAATGCGTATTTCCCGACAAGATATGTAGCGTAGAAGATCAAGCCTGACCCGACCGGGTAGACCCAGGGCTGTCCGTAGGCGGTATAGGAGAAGACGTCGGTCGAAGAAACCTGGTGGTGCTGAGCGACCCAGCGCCCGGTCGCCAGTTGCCACCCCAGATCGTAATCCATCAGCGTGCGCAGCCCGGCCAGCAGCGCATAGGCCAACGCTGTTACGGTGAGGACAATGAACAATTGCGACGCCAGGCCGGGGCTGGGAGCAGAACTCAGCTTATTGCGTGGGTCGCGCCGATCGTGAGTTCGGTCTTTGCCGCTCAAGACAGCAGCGGATTGTATTCGAGGAAGTCAGGGCAGGCAAAGGTTTGCCGGACCCGCTCGGGTACCCCAGTTGAATCGCCTCAGCGTGCCCGGGATTGCCAGTACTCACGGAAGGCGCGGACCTGGTTGCCGTAAAAATCGGCAAAGAACATGCCCGCCAGCTCCCGCTGCCGGCCGCTGGCGCGATCCCGGTAAAGGCAGGTCCATTCGGCGATCAGGACATAGCCGGTGTGCAGCGAGTTGGTTACCGTGAAGCGGATGTCGTCCTGCTGGGCGGTGGCCGCGGCCCAGTAGTCGTGGATGGCTTCGCGGCCGATGATGGGTTCGCCGAAGGGGTTCTCCTTGTAGCGGGCATCGCGGGTGAAGAGGCTGGCGGCCAGATCGGCGTCGCGCGTCTCCCAAGCCTGTTTGTACTTCTTCAGGAACTGCTTCGCGTCGCTGGCGCCCAGGGTCCCGTGGCGACCCGGCTTCAGAGCGATAACGGATTTTTTCGCGGCGATGGCCATGGCGTCCCTCCTTGTTGGATTGGGCATGGTAGCAGGTTTGCGAGTAGAGAAGGGATGAGTGCGGGTGGAAGGGCATGGGCTTTCCTCCCGGCAGGGTGCCCTACGCCTCCGTTTCCACCGAGGGACACCGGCCGCCGGTGTCCCATCGCGCGGGCACAACGGCACTTCTGTGAGCTCCCGACACAAGTGCCCTGCGGTAACCTTAGCGCGTAGGCTTAGCATACGTTCGTCGGCTTGGCGGGCGCGGACTCCTCACCACGAGGATACCTATGCATAATCCACCCTCCGGGCACATGCGCAGTTCACGGGTGCCGATGACCATGCCCATCACTGTCTAGACAAAGCCTTTTTAAGAGCAAACTGGGAGACGAGGTGGCACGAGCAAAGGGTTTCTCGCTGGTCGAACTTTTGATCGTGGTGGCCATCATTCTGATCATCGCCGCGATCGCGATCCCGAGTCTTCTGCGCTCGCGAATTGCCGCCAATGAAGCATCCGCGGTGGGTTCGCTGCGCATAATCAATACCGCCGAAATCACATACAACACAACCTACGGTGCGACGGTTGGTTTTGCCAATCTGTCTGCACTGGGTCCTTATGCCAGCGGTGGGTCACCGAGTTCGGCAGCCGCCGGCCTGCTGGATGCCAACCTGGCCGCCGGCGCCAAGAGTGGCTACACCTTCACCGTAGTGGCCTTGGGCACGAACAACTCCACTTACGAGTCCACGGCGGCTCCGCAAAGCCCAGGAACCAGCGGACGGCGGTACTTCTGCAGCGACCCTTCCCTCGTGATCCAGTTCAACACGACTGCCACTGGTGGCGCCTGCGCCAGCGGCGCCAACACCCCCATCTAGTGAAAACACGGCGACGTACTACATCAAGACGGGACGCCGATGATATTCGGAACGCGACGGCGAAGCTCGAAGCGACAATGACCTTCACTTTCCCTGAACTCGTGTCAGTGATCGCTCGGTGGCTTCGAGCAGGGCCTCCGGTCCCACTGGCTTTCCGGTCGCGTTGATCATCCACATGTCGGGAGTCACCCGGCCTTCTTTGGCCATGCGTTCGAATTCGTCTCCCACTTTGCCTGTCCTCTTCATATGTTCTTCGACCTGGAATCCGATCAGGTGGCCGATGGGGTAGTCGGGCAGGTAAAGGAACGAATGGATCATGTGCGAGTAGATGCCCAGCAGCACCACGTCTCGCTTGCCGAAGACGGGAGCATAGTAGCGGTTCCAGATGTCTTTTGCGATCTGGACCGCCGCGTCGCGGAGCTGGCTGGGGGTTGAGTCGGGGTGGTCGTACATCCAGTGCCACACGGCCATGTCGACGAGCGCGACGCCGCTGATTTCGTAGGTGGCCCAGAAATCGTTGAGGGTGCGGAAAGCTTCGCTTTTCTCGTCGGGAGCTGACAGGCCGAGCACTTCGAGATCGTGGCCCTGAAGCATCATGGCCAGGGCCTCTGTGAACGCCGTATTGGGCACGCCCGCCAGCAGAGTGTAATCGACTTCGTTGAGGGAGAAGGTTTGCTCGACGTTGTGTCCCATCTCGTGGACCGCGATGTTGAAGCCCTTGTAGTTCATGCCGGTTTTGCCGACCCGGGTGCGCAGGTGCGCCTTCTCGGAGCGCATCTCAGCGGCCATGGCGTGCCCGGAACCGCGGGCTGGGTCCACGATAATGTGGTTGGCCAGGTACTGCGCTTTCTCGGGCGAGAAGCCGAGCTTGACGAGGATGTTGGGAATATCCTTCTGATAGGCCTCGGGCGTGGGATAGCGCCTGGAGACGATGGCATCGAGTTCGGCCTGCGGGTAGGCGCCGCGGGAAAGAAAGCCGTCGTACCAGATGTCGAAGGGCTCGAGCGGGCGTCCCAGGCGCGACTGGATGAGCTTGGCAACCTTCGGTACCAGCGGAGAAGAGAGCACCTGCGCCAGCATCGCTTCCACGCGCTTCTCGGGGATTTCGCGGTCTTCGTTGAAGCGGCGGTCGATCAGCGTAGGCGCAGTGGGCGAATACGGGTCGGCTTTCTTCGAGGCCTGGAACGTCTTGAGCAGCGTTTGATAACGCGTGGACGGCTCGGGGGCGTTGCTGACTTTCTTGTCCGCAGGCGTGGGAGTGTCGGAGTCTTTTTCGGCGGCGGGTGTGACGTCGTTGGTGAACGGGTTCCAGTCGACGCTCGGATTGTCAACCACCGCTTGCGGAATGGTCTGGGTGACGATGCGCTCCATCACCTGCTGGATGGTGCGCTGCTTGGCGAGACCGTTTTGCTTGTCCGCGTAGTCGGCCTTGATTTCGTCGCGCAGGTTCCAGTGGCTGAGCAGGCGGAGCTTGGGCGGGAACAGGCGCTGGCCCTTGTCATCGACCAGGTGGTACATCCAGATGTTGTATTGCGCGATGTACTGATCGGCCTGGGAGGCGGCCTGCGCGATGGCGAGATTCACGTCCGCCGGGATACGCTTGGAGAAGCCCTGCGCCAGGCGCACTTCCGCCCACTGGCGGCGGTTCCACTTGGGGCCTTCGGTCAGGCGCTCGTTCAGGGTGGTGAGCGGAAAGTTCAGCAGGACGACGAAGGCCAGCTTGTTCTCGAAGAAGTCATCCAGCACATGGGCCGAAGGATCGTAGCCGGCGAAGATCTGGTCGAAGGGGAGAATGGGGCCGAGGTCGAGATCGGCCTGCTGGCGGAAGGCGCGGCTGATCTCGTGCATGTGTCCGCCGAGCTGCTCCAGCAGGTCTTCGAAGCGGTTAAACATGGTGTCAAGCGTGGCCTGGTCCCCGGCGAAGTTGGCGCGGACGAATTCTTCGAAGACGGCTGCATCGCCGTCTTCGGGCCGCCAGTACTCCGAGACCTGGCGCAGGCCGCGTCCGATGCGGTCGCGCTGGGCGTCGCCGTGCTTGGCGACCAGTTCCCGGTTGAGTTTGACCACGGAGTCTGCCATCCAGGAAGGCTTGCCTGGGGTGGTGGGCGTGGGGTGCTGTGCCGATGCCAGCGTGGTGCAGAGTATTGCGATTAAAAATACGGGCAGCAGGGTGTGCACTTGAACCTCAGTCTGGGAGAGTTTCAAGGGGGCAGTATAGCGGCCTCAACGCGTCGCCGTCTTTCCAGGAGCCCCAACTCAGCGGCTAATGCACACGCAGAGGCTGTGCAGTGCCTTGGCCGTTGCTATGACCAGCTACATCAAGGATGTGCCAAGTAGCCATGGTGCCGGTGGAGCAGTTGTTTGCCAGCAGTGCCCGCCACGCCTAGATTAGAATGACCATGGTGCGCGAAACCGAAGGTTGCGCCTTGTGGCCAGAGAGTCCCTGCAACTCCGTGACGGCCCTGTAGCTCAGGTGGATAGAGCAGCGGTTTCCTAAA
>DATKLD010000149.1:0-9843 GCA_035542595.1 Terriglobales bacterium | reverse complement strand
CGCGCCGGCGCCAAAGTCGCGCTCCGTGAGGAATCCGGCGGCGCATCGCCGGCCGCGGTAGGGGGTGGACCCGGCCAGGCGACGCAAGACACGGCGCGGCCGGAAGGCGGGCAGGTCGGCTCGGATCGGGCGGGGCGGGGGCAAGGGCGGCGATCCCGCTCGAGTCCATGATCCGCAGCCGCGGCGCATGAGCCGCCTCGGTTCGTCATGAACCCTTCGCGTCCGTTCATCCTCCGCCCGGTCGCCACCTGGCTCTTCATGATCGCCGTCGTGCTCGTCGGCGGCATCGGCTACCAGTTCCTGCCGCTCGCGGCCCTGCCCGAGGTCGACTATCCGACCATCCAGGTCCAGACCTTCTATCCGGGCGCCAGCCCCGACGTGATGACCTCCTCGGTGACGGCGCCGCTGGAGCGCCAGTTCGGCCAGATGCCCGGGCTGCAGCAGATGACGTCGACCAGCTCCGACGGCAGTTCCATCATTACCTTGCAGTTCCTGCTGAGTCTCAGTATCGACGTCGCCGAGCAGGAGGTGCAGCAGTCCATCAACGCGGCCGGCACGTACCTGCCCCCCGATCTCCCGACTCCTCCGCTCTACAGCAAGATCAACCCCGCCGATACCCCAATCCTGACCCTGGCGCTGACTTCGAAGACATTGCCGCTCTCCAAGGTGGAAGACCTTGCCGACACGAGATTGGCTCCCAAGATCTCGCAGTTGCCCGGGGTGGGATTGGTCAGCATCAGCGGGGGCCAGAAGCCGGCGGTACGCATCAGGGCCAATCCCACCCAACTGGCAGCCTACGGACTGAACTTGGAGGACCTGCGCAGCGCCATCGTCGCCAGCAATCTCAATATGGCGAAGGGGAGCTTTGATGGCAAATACCAGAACTACCAGATCGGCGCCAACGACCAGCTGCTGTCGAGCTCCGAATATGCTCCGCTGGTGATCGCGTACAAGAATGGTGCCCCGGTGAAGCTCTCGGATGTGGCCACTGTAGTGGACGACGCCGAGAACATACGCCAGGCCGCCTGGATGAACGACACCCCCGCCGTCATCATGAACATCCAGCGGCAGCCCGGCGCCAACATCATTGCCGTGGTCGACCGCATTACCAAGCTGCTGCCGCAGCTCACCACCACCCTGCCCAATTCGATCGAGGTCAAGATCCTGACCGACCGCACCACCACCATCCGGGCTTCCGTGCGGGACGTGGAATTCTCGCTGATGCTGACCGTGGCGCTGGTGGTGATGGTGATCTTCCTGTTCCTGCGCAATCTGTCGGCGACGGTGATACCCAGCGTCGCGGTTCCACTCTCGCTGGTCGGCACCTTCGGGGTGATGTACCTGCTCGGCTACAGCTTGAACAATCTGTCGCTGATGGCGCTGACGATTTCGACCGGCTTCGTGGTCGATGACGCCATCGTCATGATCGAAAACATCGCCCGCTTCATCGAAGAGGGCGAGCCCCCGCTGCGCGCGGCGCTGAAAGGCTCCGAGCAGATCGGCTTCACCATCGTTTCGCTGACCTTCTCCCTCATCGCGGTGCTGATCCCGCTGCTGTTCATGGGCGACATCGTGGGTCGCCTCTTCCGCGAATTTGCCGTCACTCTGGCCGTTACCATCCTGGTCTCGGCGGTCGTGTCACTGACGCTGACGCCGATGATGTGCGCGCGCCTCCTCAAGCACACGCCCGAGGTACAGCAAGGGCGCTTCTACCATGCTTCGGGGAGGGCGTTCGACAAGATCATCGCCTTCTATGGCAGGACCCTGCAAGTCGTGCTGCGCTTCCAGACCACCACCCTGCTGGTCGCGGCAGCCACTCTGGTGCTGACCATCTTCTTGTACTTTGTCGTCCCCAAAGGATTCTTTCCGATCCAGGACACGGGAGTGATCCAGGGAATCTCCGAAGCGCCGCAGACGGTCTCGTTCCCGGAAATGTCCGAATTACAAAAGAAGCTGGCCGACGTCATTCTGCAGGATCCGGCTGTCGAAAGCCTTTCGTCTTTCATCGGGATCGACGGGACCAACACCACGCTGAACAGCGGCCGCATCCTCATCAACCTCAAACCCCTGGACCAGCGCCGGACCGCCGCCAGCGACATTATCCGCCGCCTGCAGCCGCAGCTAGCCAGGATTTCCGGCATCACACTGTACATGCAGCCGGTGCAGGACATCACGGTCGAGGACCGCGTGAGCCGCACCCAGTTCCAGTACACGCTGGAAGATCCCAATGCCGACGAGCTGTACGCGTTCGCTCCGCTAATGCTCCAAAAGCTGCAACAGCAGCCCGAGTTGCGCGACGTCACCAGCGACCAGCAGGCGAACGGGCTGCGGGCCAGACTGATGTTCGATCGCGAAACGGCCTCACGCCTGGGTATCACCCCGGCGACGATCGACCAGACGCTGTACGATTCCTACGGTCAGCGCCAGGTCTCGACCATGTTTACCCAGTTGAACCAGTACCACGTGGTGCTGGAAGTGCAGCCCACGTTTAATCAAAATCCTTTCGATCTGCGTAACCTCTATATCCGGTCTGGGATCAGCAGTTCCAGCAACCCTGCTTCCAGCGGATTGGTGGCAGGGGGAACGGCTACGTCGCAGAGATTTGGACCTTCGAGCACACCCTCGGCCAGCGCATCGACTTCGTCGAGCACCTTCGCGGCAGCCCCGGCAGGATCCTTGACGGGGGCCCCCATCGCATCGTCGCAGGTCTTTGCCAGCGGCAATCAAGTTCCCTTGAGCGCATTCACCCATTGGGAAACTACGACGGCCCCGGTCACGGTCAATCACCAGGGTCAGTTTCCGGTAGTCACGATCTCTTTCAACCTGGCCCCCGATGCCTCGCTGGGCGATGCCGTGGACGCGGTGAACCGGGTTAAGCAGGAGATTGAGATGCCAGCCGCCATTCAGAGCGGGTTCCAGGGTTCGGCGGAAGTCTTCCGGACGTCACTGGCGAATGAGCCATGGTTGATCCTGGCAGCCGTGGTGACGGTCTACATTGTGCTGGGGATCTTGTACGAGAGTTACATCCATCCCATCACCATTCTTTCCACGCTGCCCTCGGCGGGCGTGGGCGCGCTTTTGGCGCTCTTGATTTGCCGCACCGATTTCAGCGTGATTGCCTTGATTGGCATCGTGCTGCTGATCGGCATCGTCAAGAAGAACGCCATCATGATGATCGACTTCGCGCTGGAGGCCGAGCGCAAGGAAGGCAAAACGCCGCTCGATTCCATTTATCAGGCCTGCCTGCTGCGCTTTCGCCCCATCATGATGACGACCATGGCGGCACTGCTGGGCGGCCTGCCCCTGGCGCTAGGGAGCGGGACGGGATCCGAGCTGCGCAGGCCGCTGGGCATCACCATCGTGGGCGGCTTGCTGCTCAGCCAGTTGCTGACTCTCTACACTACGCCGGTCATCTATCTCTGGTTCGACCGGCTGGCTCGACGATTCTCCAGGCGCAGTGAAGGCCCGGGTTCGGAGCTGGTGCCGGTGAAGTAGCCATGAACGTCTGTGAGCCATTCATCCGCCGGCCGGTGGCGACCACGCTGCTGATGGTCGCCATCGCGCTGGCCGGAGCTGTGGCTTTCCGTCTGCTGCCGGTGTCGCCGCTGCCGCAGGTGGATTTTCCCACGATTTCCGTCAGTGCCTCGTTGCCAGGCGCCAGCCCAGAGATCATGGCCTCCTCGGTGGCCACCCCGCTGGAACGGCAGTTCGGACGTATTGCAGCAGTGACCGAAATGACCTCGGCCAGTACGCTGGGATCGTGCTCGATCACGCTGCAGTTCGACCTGAACCGTGACATCAATGCTGCTGCCCGCGATGTGCAGGCAGCCATCAATGCGGCGCGAGGCTATCTTCCCGCTAACCTGCCCAACAATCCCAACTACCGCAAGGTCAATCCCGCCGATTCTCCCATTTTGATTCTGGCCCTGACTTCCAGCACCCTCGGCAAGGGCCAGATGTATGACGCCGCCTCGACGATCATGGCGCAAAAGCTGGCCCAGGTGAACGGTGTTGGACAGGTCATTGTAGGCGGCAGTTCATTGCCCGGCGTGCGCATCGAGCTGAATCCGACCGCCCTGAACAAGTATGGCATCAGCCTGGAGAACGTGCGCACCGTGCTGAGCTCCACCAATGTCAACTTGGCGAAGGGGAGTTTTTCCGATGGCCATCGCATGTGGCAGGTAGGGGCGAATGATCAATTGCTGAGGGCAGTCGATTACCAGCCCCTTATCGTCGCCTACCGCAATGGATCCGCGGTGCGTATTTCCGATGTCGGCCAGGCCGTAGACTCCGTCGAGGACCTCCGTAACGCCGGCTATGCCAACGGCCAGCCTTCGATCCTGGTCATCATGTTCCGCCAGCCGGGGGCGAACATCATCGACACTGTGGACCGCATCCGCGCTGTCATCCCGCAATTGAAGGCGTCGATCCCGCAAGGCATCAATGTGGACGTCGCGCTGGACCAGACGGTCACCATCCGTGCCTCGGTGCATGACGTCGAGAGGACGCTGATCATTGCGGTGCTACTGGTCATCCTGGTGGTTTTCTTCTTCCTGCGAAGTCCGCGGACATCCCTGATCCCGAGCGTCGCCGTTCCCCTGTCTCTGATCGGCACCTTTGGCGTCATGTACCTGTGCGGCTACAGCCTCGATAACCTGTCGCTCATGGCGCTGACCATTTCCACCGGATTTGTGGTCGACGACGCCATCGTGGTGATCGAGAACATCACCCGTTACCTGGAGCAGGGAGCCACGCCATTCCAGGCGGCGCTGAAAGGCTCGAAGGAAATCGCTTTCACCGTCATGACCATCAGCATCTCGCTGGTAGCGGTGTTCATTCCCCTGCTGGCGATGGGCGGGATCGTAGGCCGTCTGTTCCGCGAATTCGCGGTGACCATGTCGGTGGCGATCGGGATTTCCATGGTGGTGTCGCTCACCGCGACTCCCATGATGTGCGCCTATCTCTTGAAGCAGGACGAATCGCACGGGAAGTTGTACTGGGCCAGTGAACGGGCCTTCAAGTGGGTGGTAAACCTGTATGGCCGCACTCTGGCGGTTGTACTGCGTCATCCCGCGCTAACCCTGAGCGTATTGCTGGCGACCATTGCGATGAACGTCTTTCTGTTTATCCGTGTCCCCAAAGGTTTTTTCCCGCAGCAGGACAATGGCCGCATGATGGGGGCCATCCTGGCCGACCAGGACACTTCGTTCCAAGCCATGAACAACATCTTGCTGCGGATGATCAAGATCGTTAAAGACGATCCCGCGGTCGACAACGTCCTCGCCTTTACCGGCGGAGGCGGGGGCGGAACTACGACCAACACAGCGCGGATGTTCATCGCTCTCAAGCCGCTCAATGAGCGCAAGATCACCGCCGACTACATCATTGCCGGGCTGCGGCCCAAACTCGCCAGGGTGCCCGGGGCCACACTTTACCTGCAAGCCATGCAGGACGTGCGTGTGGGCGGCCGATTGAGTGCGGCCTTATACCAATTCACCATGCAAGGTGACAATCTTGCGGACTTGAACAACTACGCCCCGCGCATGCTGGAAGCGTTGCGCCAGGTTCCTATCATCACGGATGTCAACAGTGATCAGCAGAATCATGGCCTGCAATCGCTGGTGTACTACGACCGGCCGACCGCTGCCCGCTTCGGCATATCGCCGCAGTTAATCGACAACACGCTCTATGACGCCTTCGGGCAGCGCCAGGTCTCCACCATGTACACGCAGCGGAACCAGTATCACGTGGTCATGGAGGCGGCGCCCCAGTTCTGGCAGAACCCCGAGACCTTGCGCGACATCTGGGTGAAGGCGCCGAACGGCAATGTGGTCCCTTTGAACGCCATTGCCCACTACGGCCCGGCCATCGCCCCTCTGGCCGTGAGCCACCAAGGCTTGTTTCCGTCGGTGACCATCTCTTTCAATCTTGCGCCTGGTATAGCGCTGGGCGACGCCGTAAACGCCATTCACAAGGCTGCGCTCAAAGTCGGGCTGCCCTCAACCATACACACGACTTTTTCAGGGACTGCGCAGGCCTACCAGCAGTCGCTCGGCAACCAGCCGCTGCTGATCGCCACCGCACTGGCCACGGTGTTCATTGTGCTGGGGATTCTCTACGAGAGCTATGTCCATCCTGTAACCATTCTTTCCACGCTGCCGTCAGCCGGCGTCGGCGGCCTGCTGGCCCTGCTGATCACCCGCACTGATCTTAGCGTGATTGCCATGATCGGCTTCATTCTGCTCATCGGCATCGTGAAGAAGAATGCCATCATGATGGTGGACTTCGCGATCGCCGCCGAGCGCAACGAAGGCAAGAACTCGCGGGATTCCATCTTTGAAGCCTGCCTGTTACGCTTCCGTCCGATTCTGATGACGTCGATGGCCGCTGCCCTGGGTGCTTTGCCGCTGGCGCTTGGCAGGGGCACGGGATCCGAGCTGCGCCGGCCCCTGGGAATCACGATTATCGGCGGATTGATCGTCAGTCAGTTTCTGACCTTGTACACGACCCCGGTGGTGTATTTGTACTTCGATCGCCTGCAGCATTGGTGGGACAGCGTCCGTTGGCGCCGGCGCCCGACGGAACCCGGACCTATAGGCTCCGAGGTATAAGGCTGTGACCCGGAAGAGACAGGGAACGAGATGAGGCAAACGACTTACGGAAGTGGCGGATATCGGTTCTTGCTGGTTCTTGCGCTGGCGGGAGGACTGATGGTGGCCGGCGGCTGCGCCGTGGGGCCCAATTACCGGCGGCCTTCGGCGCCCACTCCTCAGGTCTTCAAAGAACCTCCGCCGGAGGGATGGAAACAGGCGCAACCCAATGCCGGGGTGCCCCGCGGCAAATGGTGGGAGATCTACAACGACCCGCAACTCAATGCTCTCGAAGAGCAGGTCAGTATTTCCAACCAGAATTTGCTGGCGGCGGCAGCCCGGTATCGCGAAGCACGGGACGCAGTGCGCATCGCGCGTTCCAGTCTCTTTCCGACGGCTAGTGCAACGGCCTCTGTCACCCGTCAGTGGCCGTCCGCTACCCTGGGCAGGAATACCGTGGCCCCGGTGAGCGCCGGCGCGACCACCCTTTATAACTTGGTTGCGGACGTCTCCTATCAGGTGGATGTCTGGGGAAGCATACGGCGCAACCTCACGGCCAGCTATGCCAGCGCGCAAGTGTCCGCCGCCGACCTGGAGAACGCACGCCTGTCCTTCCAGGCCGAACTTGCCGAGTTCTATTTCGAACTGCACGGCTTCGATGGCGACATTGATCTGCTGCAACGCACCGCCAAGGCCTACGAGGAATATTTGAAGCTTACCCAGGACCGCTTCGAGCTGGGAGTGGCGTCCGGCCTCGATGTGGCGCAGGCCAAGACCCAGCTCGATACCACCCGCGCGCAGTTGATCGACGTCGGTGTGCAGCGCGCGCAAGCGGAGCATGCCATCGCTATCCTGATCGGCAAACCGCCAGCCGAGCTTACGATCCCGCCGATGGTCCTCAAAACGCTACCGCCACCGGTCCCGACCGGCGTTCCTTCGGCTCTCCTCGAGCGCCGGCCTGACGTCGCCGTAGCCGAGCGCCAGATGGCGTCGGCCAACGAGCAGATCGGCATTGCCAAGGCGGCGTTCTTTCCCTCGCTGTTGCTGAGCGCAACCGGCGGCTTCGAATCCACCAGCTCATCTCAATGGTTCGCCTGGCCGAGCCGCTTCTGGGCCGTCGGTCCGCAACTGGCGGAGACTTTGTTTGACGCCGGCAAGCGCCGTGCCCAGCTCGATTTGCAGCGGGCCGCCTACGATGCCACTGTTGCAAACTACCGGCAGACGGTGCTGACTGCCTTCCAGCAGGTGGAGGACAACCTCGCCGCGTTGCGCATTTTGGAGCAGGAAGCCGCAACCACGGACGCCGCCGTGGCCGACGCCGAGGAATCGCTGTCCATTTCCACCGATCAGTACAAGGCCGGCATCGCCACCTATCTGCAGGTAATCACGGCGCAGACGTTCGCTCTGCAGAATGAACGTTCGGCGGTGGACATTCTCACCCGCCGTATGACCGCAAGTGTGCTCTTGATTGAAGCGCTCGGCGGCGGATGGGATGCCTCGCAGTTACCCACGAAAACGGAGATCCTGGCGAGTGGCAAATAGCTTATGATGCGCAGAGCCAGCTTCGAACGGTGACCGCGCACCGAGATCGGGATGAGCGCTGTTTCCCTCACATCCGGAAGTGATCTGCGTCATGGTGATGGCAGGACGCACGCACTATGTTTAAAGTAGTAAGGGAGGGAAATTGTGACCGCGGACAGCTCACAAACCCCGGCCCTGCTGAGCCTGCTGGGCAGCCGCATGGTGCGGCTCATTGAGACTCATTCCGAGCAACTGGCGCGGGGGGTAGTGGAGTTGGTCAATAAGTCCGATCGCTGCCCGGACTTTCTCCTTAAGGTTCCGCCGCAGGAACTGCAGCAGACCGTCCAGGAGATCTATCAGCATCTCGGGGTGTGGCTGACGCGGAAGACGGAGCGCGAGGTCGAACAGCGCTATACCGCCATCGGGGAACGCCGCGCCGGGCAGGGCGTCAGCCTGAGCCAGCTAATGTTCGCCATCGTCGCAACCAAGGAACATCTCTGGGGATACATCGCCAGGGAAGTGCTGGATGACCCGCGCCCCGTGGAGTTGTTCCGGGAAGTTGAGCTGGCAGAGCTGGTGGAACAGTTCTTCGACCGCGCCATCTATTACGCCGCTATCGGCTACGAGCGGTACCACGCTGCCCAGGAGCAGCCGGGGGGCGATTAGAGCGTGGAATTGTCGAAGGTGTCATCCTCGCGCGCCTGAGGCGAGCGCGGGGTGACGTTCGGTTCTTAGAGCCCCAGATACGCCTTCCGCACTTCATCCATCTTGGCGACTTCGTCCGACTGTCCGTGGATGTGGACGCGGCCCTCGGCCAGCACGTATGTGTAATCGCTCATCGCCAGCGCGAAGCTCACATTCTGCTCGACTAGGACGATGGTGAGTCCCTGTTCCCTGAGGGTCTTCAGGGTGAGGAAGAGCTGTTGCGCCAGTACCGGCGCCAGGCCGAGCGAGAGTTCATCAATCATCAGGACCTTGGGGTCCTGCATCAAACCCCGGCCCAGGGCCAGCATCTGCTGCTCGCCGCCGGACAGGGTGGAAGACTTCTGTTTGCGGCGCTCTTTCAACCGCGGGAACAGCTCATAGACGCGATCCAGGTTTGTCTTCTCCTGCTTGCGGGCGCGTTTGGAGTATCCGCCCATCTCCAGGTTCTCTTCCACGGACATGTCCGGGAAGAGCTGGCGGCCTTCCGGGACCAGCACCAGGCCGCGGTTGGCTTTGGCGTGCGGGGAGAGTCGCGTCACGTTTTCTCCCTGGAGCAGGACGCGGCCTTTCCAGGTGCGGATGCTGCCCATGGTGGCACGCAGGGTGGTGGTCTTGCCGGCACCGTTGGCGCCGATGATGGTGGTCATCTTCCCCACCGGCACGTCGAGCGAGATGCCCCACAGCACCTGCACTTCGCCGTAGCCGGATTCGATGTTCTCCAATCGCAGGGCGAGGTCCATCAGTCCGTCCTCGTCAATTTGTCCACGATGTCGGGGAACCCCAGGTAGGCCTCGACGACGTCGGCGTTGTGCACCACTTCGTCGGGGCGGCCCTCGGCCAGCTTGCGGCCCAGGTTCAGCACGACGATACGGTCGGAAAGGCTCATGATGGCCTGCATCAGGTGTTCGATCATGAACACCGAGATTCCGCCGTCGCGGATCTTGCGGATGAGTTCGATCATCTGCGCAATCTCGGTTGGATTCAGGCCCGCCAGCACTTCGTCCAGCAGCAGAAGCTTGGGTTTCGC
>DATKLD010000148.1:0-3043 GCA_035542595.1 Terriglobales bacterium | reverse complement strand
CGGGACGCCACCAGCTCGGAAGCCGTCTGGCCCTTCAGTTCGGCAAAGTGCCGCTGGAGCGCGGCGTCGAGCAGTTCGGCGGCGCGGGCGTGCTCGGTGTGGGCGCCGCCGGCTGGTTCGGGGACGATGTCGTCAATGCAGCCGAGCTGCTTCAGGTCCTCGGCCGTGATGCGCATGGCCTTGGCGGCCAGCTCTCTCTTGGAAGCGTCACGCCACATGATGGAGGCGCAGCCTTCGGGGGAAATCACGGAGTAAATGGCGTTCTCCATCATCAGCACGCGGTTGCCGACGGCGATGGCCAGCGCTCCGCCCGAGCCGCCCTCGCCGGTGATGGCGGTGATGATCGGTACTTGTATCCGCGCCATCTCGCGCAGGTTGCGGGCGATGGCTTCGGCCTGTCCACGTTCTTCCGCGCCCAGCCCGGGATAGGCGCCGGGCGTGTCCACAAGGGTGAAGATGGGGCGGCCGAACTTTTCCGCCAGCCGCATGAAGCGCAGCGCCTTCCGATAGCCCTCGGGATGGGGCATGCCGAAGTTGCGATAGAGCTTCTGCTTGGTATCGCGGCCCTTCTGATGGCCGACCACCATCACCTCTTCCCCGTGGAAGCGGGCCATGCCGCAGACGATGGCGGGATCGTCGGCAAAGCCGCGGTCGCCGTGGATCTCGCTCCAGTCGGTGAAGATGCGCTCCACGTAATCGAGCGTGTAGGGACGCTGCGGGTGACGGGCAACCTCCGCCTTGTGCCAGGCGTTGAGCCGAGTATCCATCTGCTGACGCAAGGCTTGCACTTGAGCGTGGAGGTTCTCGAGCTGGCGGCGGGCTTCCTGATTGTCGCCGGCGGCGGCCTGCAGCTGCTCAATCTGCCGCTCGATTCGTCCCAGCTCGCGTTCCGCCCGGGCGGCGGCTTCTGTGTTGCCTTCCTTGCCGTTCACCGACCTCTCCACCACCGGACCTGCCAACGACACCAGGTACTCCGAAGCCTGGAGTGCGCCGGAAGCGGGATCTGCCTCCTTGGAAACGGGAGCCTCCGGAGCGACCTTGGGGGGAGCCATCTAAGAAAGCCTCACTCTATGACGCGAACGCTGCCGCGACCGCAGAGCTGCTCGACGCGGGAGATGAACGCGCGGTCAGGCTGTACATTATAGCCCTCAGCTTCCATCACCACCATGAAGTCCCCGGCGCGTTCCAAATCGAACAACAGCCTGGCCTCGCCACGGCGCTCGCGACAAAGTTCATGCAGCGCGTCAATAGTGGATTCGGTGGCGGTTTCGAGCGGAACGCGGATGCGCAGCGAGTGCGGCAATTTGGGTTGCGCCTGATCGAGCGGGGTGACCTCACTGATCGTCAGTTTGGGATTCGAGCCCTCCTCGACGCGCACTCCACCGCGCACCAGCACTGGCGCCTCCGTGCGCAGCTTGTCGCCCAGCCGGCGATAGGCTTCCGGGAAGACCAGGATGTCCACGGATCCGGACATGTCTTCCAGAATTGCTTGGGCGTAGAGTTCGCCCTTCCGCGACTTCAACACGCGCAGATTGGAGATGATGCCGCCGGCATAGATCTCGTCCTTGCCCGTGGAAGATTTCATGGCCGCAATCGCCTCGGTGGAGAGCGCGCTGAAGTCCAGCAGCTTGTCGCGGTACTTCTCGAGCGGGTGGCCGGTGATGAAAAAGCCGAGGATCTCCTTTTCGGCGGCCAGGCGTTGCTGTTCGTCCCAGTCAGGGACCTCGGGGAGTTTGTCGTTATTCGCGTGCTGCGCGGGCTGGTCGTCGAAGACTCCGAACAGGCCGTGTTGCCCGGACTCGGCGTCGCGCTGCGTCTTCTGCGCGCGCTCCATGGCGCGATCGAGCACGGCCATCAGTTGCGACCGCTTGCCCAGCGAATCCATGGCGCCGCTCTTGATGAGCGACTCGATCACCCGCTTGTTGAGCAGGCGCAGGTCCACCTTCTCGCAGAACTCGAAGATGCTGCGGAAGCCCCCCAACTCCTTGCGGGCGGCGAGAATGGATTCTATGGCGTTGCGGCCGACGTTCTTCACCGCTGCGAGACCAAAGCGGATGGCCCGGCCGTGCGGGGTGAAGTTGGCGTCGCTGACGTTGATGTCCGGCGGCTCGACGGGAATTCCCATCTCGCGGCACTCGTTGATGTACTTCACCACGTCGTCGGTGCTGCCGGTGATCGAGGTCAGCAGCGCGGCCATAAACTCCACCGGATAGTGCGTCTTGAGATACGCGGTGTGGTAGGCCAGCAGCGCGTAGGCGGCCGAATGCGACTTGTTGAAGCCGTAACCGGCGAACTGCTCCATCAGGTCGAAGATGTGCACCACCTTCTTCTCGGGATACTTGCGCTCGACCGCGCCGCGCACGAAGCGCTCGCGCTGCGCCGCCATCTCGACCGGATTCTTCTTGCCCATGGCGCGGCGCAGCAGGTCGGCCTCGCCGAGCGAATATCCGGCGAGGCGGTTGGCGATCTGCATCACCTGTTCCTGATAGACGATCACGCCCAGCGTCTCTTTCAGAATCTGCTCTAATTCCGGAAGTTCGTAGGCGATGGGCTTGCGGCCGTGTTTGCGCTCGATGAAGTCGTCGATCATGCCGCCCTGCAGCGGACCCGGACGGTAGAGCGCGTTCAACGCCGTCAAGTCTTCGACCGAGTTGGGCTGGTAGCGCCGCAGCACGTCGCGCATGCCATGCGATTCAAACTGGAACACGCCCGAGGTCAGTCCGGTGTGGAAGACGCGGTGGTAAGTTTCCTGGTCGTCGAGCGGAAGCTTCTGCAAGTCGAGCGTCTCGCCGGTAGTCTGGGCGATGAGCTTGAGCGCGTCATCGAGAATGGTGAGCGTGGTGAGCCCGAGGAAGTCCATCTTCAGCAGGCCCATTTTCTCGACCGCCTTCATGTCGAAGGCGGTGACGATTTCATCGTTCTTTGTGCGGTGCAGCGGGACCAGCTCGATCAGCGGCTGCGGCGCGATCACCACGCCGGCGGCGTGCACGCCCGCGTTGCGGACGAGACCTTCGAGCTTGCGCGCGGTGTCGATGAGCTGGCG
>DATKLD010000147.1:0-2277 GCA_035542595.1 Terriglobales bacterium | reverse complement strand
GCCCGTGGCCGGCGCGCGGATCGAACACGATGAAGGGCCGCCTGCGCGGGTCGGTCGCAATGTCGGCGGGAGGTACGATGCGCACCAAGCCGTAATTGACAGGCCGCTCGAGCTTGCGACCGTCGATCAGCAGCTCCGCCTCGAAGGACAGCACATTCGGCACCTTGCGCGCGTTGTGCTCGACATAGTTGTTGCCGCGTTGGCGCAGCACATCGAGGAACAGGACCGCGCGCTGCCAGGCGTCGATCACGTATTCCTGCCACGGGTTGGACGGGAAGAACGCGAGCGGCTTGGCGCTGTCCGGCTCGCCGGTCGATCTGGGCTTGCTTTCCATGTTCGCTGCTCCCTGGGCGTGAGAATGAATTTGCTGCGCCCGGACCCGCTGCCGGTCATCTGCCCGTGAATACAAGATCAATTCCGCAGGGCGGCTGCAGATCGATGCCGGACCTTAGCGCAGGATCGCGGCCGGGCATTGATCTGGCTCAATAGGCGCCGCCACCCGGCATTACCAGCTATGCGGGCGATCCACCCGCATGCCGCCTGATCCTCGGGAATCATAAGGCCGGGACGATGACCGCTTCGTGACGCCGGCTTTCGCCGCGGATGTCGTTCTCCGCGGTCGAGACCTGGCAATTCATGCGGAGAACGACGCTGTCACTGAACCGGAATCGTCAGAACCGGTGCCTCCGGCACGACGCCTGTCTCCGCCAGCGAGAAGAACAGCAGCAGGAAGGTCAAGGACCGCTTCGAGGTGAAGTCCTGGTCCGAGATCCAATACCAGGTGTCGCGATAGCGCACCGCGGTAAAGGCATCGGCGGGCGGCTTTGCTCCAGAGTGAACCCTCACCCGTGGCTGGTCGTACGGAGAAGCGTCGGCGGTCGGCTCGGCTGACGCGTAAGTGCGCCCGTCCGAAACGTCGGCTGCCGGCACTTCGATGTCGGCGGACAACTCGTTCATGACCTCGATCATCGACCGTGACAGCACGGCAAGTTCGTTCGGACTGCGTTGCAAGGCGCCATAGTTGAGCAGCACCTCGCCATTTTCGCTTTTCAAGTTCAGCGTCTTCCTGACGAAATCGACGTCTCGTTGAACTTCCGGGTCCAGCGGCCTGGATGCGAAGACCCCGATCGCGGACTCTTCCTCCCCGCGCTTTTCTATGCGCATGCTGAAGGCGCGCGAGGCCTGAATCCGCCGCAAGGCGTCCACCAGGGGATAGAACTGCGGGTCGCTTGGTCGCCGCTGCCCTCCCGCCGTTGTCCGATTATAGACGCCGTTGAGCGCGCGCACCGTTGCGAGAAGCACGACATCGGCGGGATAGCCCGCCGAGATCAACGAAAAGATTGCTCGTGGCGGAATTGGCTGCAGCAGGCTCTTGGCGAACTTTGCGCCGGTGAGCGGCGTGTAGGAGATGGTCGGACGGTCATTGTAGCCGCCGGCGACGCCCACGGATGCGGTGGCATTCGGAAGCGTGGTTGAATTGCTGGAGACGCCAATATTCCCTGCCGCGCCTGCACTGCCGGCAACCTGGATTGTGTAGGCGGCGATGACCGAGGAGACATCCATGAAGGTGGGCGTATCGGCGTAGCGCAGCCGCACGATGTTGAGCAGCATCTGATCTTTCCAGGAATCTGACAGCGCGTTGGCGTAGTCGACGCGGTCACGCGGAACGGTGCCCGGCCCCATGCTGCTGCAACCATAGAGCGTCAGTACGACGAGCATGCTGAAGACAGCCTTCCGGCCGCAGTGGGTGATCATCCCAGTCTCCGTGCAAGGAGAGTGACGACGGGAACTTCGCGCATCGATGCCGCTCAGCTCGCGCGCTCGACGAAGACGCCGATCATGGCAAGGCTGTGCATGATCACTTGCAGCCCCAGCGCGATCTGGGTGACGCCGAGCACCACGGCGAAGAGCAGCAGAGCGGGCCCCGCCCATTTCAGGACGGCATCGGCAAACAGCATGGCAAGCCAGTCCAATACGAGGATCAACAGGACGGCGCCGCCCAGCATCAGTTTGGCTTCGTAGTCCTGCAAAAGTGCCGCAAACACGATCACGGCGGCAATGCCGTAGGGTGTGACGATGGTGGGGAAAGCCAGGGGGCTGAATGCGAGATGCAGCCCTTGCTGGGGTTCGCCCTGGGGAAGGCGAGGCGCCCCCGAGGTCTGCTGCAAGACGGTTTGAAGCGCGACCAGGAAGAGGATGACGCCGCCGGTCAACGCCAAGACGGGCACCGATATATTGAAATTCTCGATGAAGCTGCGCCCGAGCGATCCCGCCACC
>DATKLD010000146.1:0-5036 GCA_035542595.1 Terriglobales bacterium | reverse complement strand
CTCTACATCAGCCACATCAGCGCTCTCAAGCGCGATCTCATGAAGCGCAAGATCCGCAAGCTGATGAAGGCGGGAGAATGGTGAGGATTGAATCATTGGACCATTGAGCCATTGATTCATTGATTCCTGGTTTTAATGACTCAATGACCCAGTGGCCCAATGACTCAATTTCCTTAATCATCGAAACCGATGGACCTCATCTTCTGTGGCACTCCCGAATTCGCTGTGCCCACGCTGAAGAAGCTGGTCGAGGCCGGCCACGACGTCCGCCTGGTGGTCACGCAGCCCGACCGCCCCAGCGGACGCGGCCAGGAATTCGCCGCCCCGCCCGTCAAGCGGCTGGCAGAGTCGTTGGGGCTGCCCCTGGTGCAGCCGGAGAAGATCAAGAACAACCTGGAATTCCGCGCGCAACTCGAAGCGCTCAAGCCCGAGGCCATCATCGTGGTCGGCTATGGGCGCATTATTCCCAAGTGGATGATCGACCTGCCGCGCCACGGCAACATCAACCTGCACGCCTCGCTCTTGCCCAAGTACCGCGGTGCAGCGCCCATCCAGTGGGCTATCGCGCGCGGCGAGACCGTCACCGGCGTCACCACCATGCGTATCGACGAAGGACTTGATACCGGCGATATCCTGCTCCAGTGCGAGACGCCCATTGATCCCGAAGACACGGCCGTCACGTTGTCGCCTCGGCTGGCTGAAATGGGCGCCGAGCTGATGCTCGAGACCCTGCGTGGCCTTGAAACCGGAACCGTGCAGCCGCGGAAGCAGGATCATACCGAGGCGACGCTCGCCCCTATCCTCGAAAAAGATAAAGGGCAGATCGACTTCAACCACGAAGCGCCCGAGATCCTGAACCGCTTGCGCGGGTTCCAACCTTGGCCGGGCGCGTTCACCACCTTCCGCGGCAAAAACCTGACGCTGCACCGGGCGCGCCTGGTCGCCTATGGCCTTGGTCCGCTCCTCCCCGGCGAGGTGAAGGTCGCTGGCGAAGACCTGTTTCTCGGATGCGGAGAGGGGACTGCGCTCGAGATGCTCGAACTCCAGCCGGAAGGTAAGCGCCGGATGAGCGCCAGGGACTTTATCCACGGCTACCGGCCGAAGGCGGGGGAAAGGCTAGGAAGTGCCGAGTACCGGGTACCAAGTGCCGAGTAATGAGATCTGCACGATGATAAGTTCCGGTGCCGCCGAAACTCGGTACTCGCAACTCGGTACTTAAATGCTTTCTCCTTCCCGCACCGCCGCCTTCGACATCCTGATGCGCGTCGAGCAAGGGGCATTCGCGGATGAGCTCCTGCACTCCGAGCGGCTGGACAAGCTCACTCCCGCCGACCGGTCGCTGTGCATGGAGATCGTGATGGGCGTGCTGCGTTGGCGATCGCGGCTCGACGAAAGCATCGCCACCTGGTCGAAAACGCCTCCACAGAGGCTCGACCCTGAGGTTGTCACGGCGCTGCGCATCGGCGTGTATCAGCTCGCGCATCTGGAGCGTGTCCCGGCGCATGCCGCCGTCGATCAGACGGTGGAGCTGGTGAAACGGGCGGGCCGGCGATTCGCCGCTCCGATGGCGAATGCGGTCATGCGCAAGATCGCCGCGGCGAAGCCAGGTCCGCCGCCCCTCACGATCGAGGAAGGCTCACTCGATCTGATCGCGACCGCGACAGCGCATCCGCGCTGGCTCCTGGAGCGATGGGAAACTGAGTACGGTCCCGAAGCAGCCAGGCAGATTGCGCATTACGATCAGCAAGTCCCCGTGCCGGCGTTGCGCCTGCGAGACCCCGAGGCCGACAGCGACCTGCCCCGCGAAGGCATCGAACTTGCGCCCGGCGCGCTCGCGGCCAGCGCCCGCCGCGTGATCTCGGGCGATGTGACCAAGACCCGCGCTTTCGCCGAGGGCCGCGCCTATCTGCAGGGTGAAGCCTCGCAACTCGTCGCCCTGCTGGTCGGTCACGGCGCGCGCATCCTCGATTGTTGCGCTGCGCCCGGCGGCAAAACCTCCGTGATCGCGGAACGCAATCCGTCCTCGCTCGTGGTCGCAACCGACCTTCACCCAGCACGGGCCCGGCTAATGCGCCGTCTGGTGCGCGCGCGCAACGTGCTCGTGGTCGCGGCCAGCGCTGAGGCTCTTCCGCTGATGCCGGACTTCGACCGCGCCCTGGCCGACGTCCCCTGCTCGGGCACGGGCACGCTGGCGCGCAATCCGGAGATCAAGTGGCGGCTACGGCCCGAAGATCTACCCGACCTGCACCGCCGCCAGGTATCGATCCTGCGCGCAGCGCTCGGGTACCTGGTTCCCGGCGGGCGCCTGGTGTATTCGACCTGTTCGCTGGAACGTGAAGAAAACGAGGACGTGGTCGGCGAGGTAATCGCCGATCGCAGCGACTTGCGCCTGCTTGACTGCCGCGACGAACTCCAGCGGCTCCAAGCCGAAGGCGAGCTCATCCGGGACGATCCCAAATCTCTCGTCCGCGGCAAACTCCTGCGCACGCTGCCGGGCGTTCATCCCTGCGATGGCTTCTTCGCGGCCATCGTCGAACGTGTGCCCGCGTAGCTGAGGCCGATCACTGCGCCACGTCGAGCGTCACCGGCATTCCCGGCGTGACCTTCTGTCCTGCACCGGGAGATTGCTTCAGCACCGTCCCCGGCGGCAGGGTGGGAGTGGGGACGTTGTTCACCACGGCCACGCGCAAGCCGGCGTCCTGGATGGTCCTGGCGGCGTCGCTAAGCTGGCGCCCGACAAAGCTGGGCATGATGAGCGCGCCAGGCTCGGCGGGCGCGGTCACCAGAAGATTGACCTTCGGCGAAGATGCGCCCTGGGCGTTGGGCGGAGGGCTCTGCGCCACTACCTGATCGGGAGGCAGATCGGCTATGTGCGCTACCGCGACCGTGCCGACGTCCAGCCCGCGGCGGGTGATGTTGATCTCGGCCGCGTGCTCGCTCTCGTGGATGAGGTCGGGCACGGCGGTCCGCTGCGGGCCCAGGCTCTCGGCCACGCGCACTTGCCAGCCGCGCCGCACCAGCGTGCCGGCAGCCGGAATCTGTGACAGCACGCGACCTTCGGGCACCTCACGGCTATAGAAACCGCCTTCCCGGTCCAGCAGCAGACCGGAGGAGGAGGCGGCCCTGCGCGCCTCGGCGGCGGTCATACCAGCAACATTAGGCACCCGGACTTGGCGCCCGTGGATGGCCAGCCGCATGGCCGTCAGCGCGGACACCATGGCCACTGCCACCAACACCAGCGCCAGCAGCGCCAGTTGAACAAACCGCTTCATCGTGAGCCTGGCTCGATTGTACAGCGCGCGCGCCAGGCAACCGTGACCACGACCCCAGGACGGATCACGCCCCACAGTGACAGAGATCACAGCGTCACGTCCGAGACAGGCGTATATGCCGTGAATCGTTCCCGGAGGTGGAAGATGACCCCAACACCTCTCTCTAGTCCGAGCAAAACAAGTGCGACAGCTGAATGGGTTCTGCCATTGCTCCTGTGGCTTGTGGTCATGGGGATTTTTGTGTCGCTGGTAGTAGCAGCTTTAACTAGCGCAGGAAGTTGAATCGCGGAGCTGGAATCGCCGGACGCCGGAGCGGGACTGTGCCTCGGTCACCCCTGCTCTGACTTCCGGCGCGACTATCCCGCAAAAGCGCGCTTTGGCGCAAGCCAGGTGTCCCAGGTCTCGCGGTTTTTGAGACCTGGGACAAAAGCAGAATGGTGGAGGAGCAATACGCTTCCTTGCACAGCGAGATTCTGTGCGGACCCACCGGCAAGCTGGCGCTGATGAACGACCAGAGTGTAACGAAGGCGTTCATTCCGGTTGGGGGGACGTACCCGGCCAGGCGTGCGATTTCCGACTGCTGGTAAACTACCGATATCCCGGGGCCGGAGGGATGCGTGAGCGGTCGAAACGGGCGGTCTTGAAAACCGCTGTACGGGAAACCGTACCGGGGGTTCGAATCCCTCTCCCTCCGCCAGAAGTCCTAGGTCCCTCGCTCCGCTCGGGATTTCGCCTGCGGGCTCCCGCTCCGCTCACGCCCGCAAAACGGCTCAAGTTCGAATCCCTCTCCCTCCGCCATCAAAATCTGCCCGAGAACATGGACCGTACCCCTGAACCATTCCTGGACGAAACCTGCGAACCCCGCGTGCGCGGTTTTCTGCACCGCCCGGAGTCCCCCAACGGCGATGCCGTAGTTCTGACGCACGGCGCCGGCGCCAACTGCCAGTCGCCTCTGCTGGTCGCAGTGGCAGAAGAGCTGGCCGAATCCGGACTGCTGGTCCTGCGCTGCGACTTGCCGTTTCGCCAGGTGCGCGCGCACGGGCCACCGGGGCCGGGCAGTGCCGCACGTGACCGCGAAGGACTACGGCAAGCCTTGATCGCGCTGAGGAAGATCGTCCCCGGGCGAGTGTTTCTCGGCGGACATTCCTATGGCGGTCGGCAGGCCAGCATGCTTGCCGCCGACGATGCCAGCGTGGCCTCAGCACTGCTTCTGCTTTCCTATCCGCTGCATCCGCCGCGACGTCCCACGCAATTGCGTACGGCGCACTTTCCCACACTCCGAGTGCCGTCTTTGTTTGTCTCCGGCGCCCGCGACGAGTTCGCTTCGGTCGCGGAGATGACTTCGGCGCTGGAATTGATCCCAGCACGAACCAAGCTGCTGATCATAGAAGGAGCCAGTCACAGCCTGGCTGGGCGCCGCGAGCTTTCGGCCCTCGCCGCCAGGGTGGCCGGGGCCTTCCGAGAGTTTATCGGTTAGGCTGTGCGTGCGAGCTGGCGCATCAGCGCCGAAGCCTGCCTGAACCATGGCCGCTCGCGGCGTCGCTGGAATCCCGGTAGAGTGCGCTGCTTGGCGAGGATGCGGTCGACCCACTCGCGGGCCTCGGTGGTCCGGCCCTGGGAGGCCAGAAACGACGCATAGTAAAACTGAATCTCGGTCGAGGTGGAAACCTGGGTGACGCGCGCGAACAGGGCATCCGCCTGCTCGGTCTTGCCGATGCGCCAGTAGCAGTAAGCCAGCAGACCAGCAGCCCGATGGAAGTCGTA
>DATKLD010000145.1:0-2196 GCA_035542595.1 Terriglobales bacterium | reverse complement strand
AGGCGGAAGAACAGGAGGGTGTTGGGGTGTTCTTTCTTGATGGCGGCGTATTGCCGCATGAGCGGCGTGGAAGGCTCAGTCATTCGCGCACGGGATTGCGCGGATTATAACAAAGCAGTTGTCAGTGGCCAGTTGCCAGTGGTCAGTGCCAGGCAACCAGCGAACGATGCAGCGTTCCTTCCCGGATGGACGCCGCCCAACGCCTGGTGTTTTTCCTGTAATATCAATGCGCCGGGGAAAAACCAACCGGCAACTGACAACTGGCTCTATGGAATTACGCAAAGACCCCATCACGCGCTCCTGGGTGATCACCGGCGACGACTCCGACCGGGAACCGGAGGGCGCAGATTCTTGTCCGTACTGCCCGGACGCACCGCATCCGCCGCAGGTGATCTCCTCGATGCCCTCGCTCGACGGGGGACCCTGGTCGGCGCGGGCGGTGGTGCATCCCCACGCGCTCTACCACATTGAAGGCGATCCGCTGCGCCAGGGCGACGGCCTCTACGACAAGATGCGTCCGGTGGGCGCGCACGAGGTGCTGGTCGAGAACCCAGGCCACGACCGCCATCTCTGGGTGGCCACTGACGCTGAGGTGGCGCAGTTCGCGACGCTGGTCGGCCAGCGCATCCAGGACCTCAAGAAAGACCGCCGCTTCAAGTATGTCACGATATTCAAGAACCACGGGGAGGTGGCCGGGCAGGAAGGCACGCATCCCACCTCGCAGATCACGGCTACCACGTTCGTCCCGCGACGCGTGCTCTACGAGCTGCGTTCGGGCAAGGATTACTATACGCAGAAGGAACGCTGCGTATTCTGCGACATACTGGCGCAGGAAGAGCGCCAGAACCTGCGCATCGTGGAAAGCCGCGGCGACTACATCGCCCTGTGTCCATACGCCCCGCGGGTGCCCTACGAGACCTGGATCATGCCCCGCAACCACGAGTCCTCGTTCGAGCGCAGCGTGCTGCGAGGCAGCTCCGTCCGCGACCTGGCGGCCCTGCTGCGGCGGACGCTGCTGCGCATCCGCAGCGTCACGGAGAATTTTCACATGGTGCTGCACAGCTCTCCCAACACTCTGCACCGCTCCGAAGTCCTCGATTACTGGAAGACCATTGACGACGACTACCACTGGCACATCGAGATCCTGCCCATCCTGGAGAAAAAGGCGAAGTCGTACACCTACAAGGAAATTTACTTCACGCCCGTGACCTCGGAGACGGCGGTGGCGCGGCTCAGAGCGGTGAGCATTCCGTAAAATCAGGAGACGCCTGCTGCGCCTCCACGCCTGGCTATTTCGATGACGCGGCGAAGCGCGCCAGGTCCTTGAGCAACTCGTAGGGGATGGTGGTGAGGGCGGAGATCTTGCGCCCGTTCAGGAAAACGGTGGGCGTGCCGGTAACGCCCACTGCCTTGCCCAGTTCGAATGAATCGGCCACCTGCTTAGCGGTCTCGGGGCTGGCGGCGCAAGCGGCAGCCTTGGCGGCGTCGGCGCCGGCGGCGGTCGCGTGCTCCTTCAGCTTGGCATCGGCATTCTGGGCGTCGATGCTGAGCTGGTCGCCATAGACTCCGTTCACGAACTTCCAGAAGGCAGCGTTGTTCTCCCGCCCGATGCACTGTGCCCAGGTGGCCGCCTTGAACGCCCAGGGATGCGCGGCCTGGATGGGAAACTGCTGGAAGACCAGGCGCGCGTTGGGGAAATCGGACATCAGCTTCTCGACGATGGGTTGCGCCTGCTTGCAGTGCGGGCACTCCAGGTCGCTGAACTCAACGATGGTCAGGCTGGCGCCGGCCGGGCCGCGGGCGATGCCCGTCTTGCTGGCGGCGAGTTCATCGCGCGTTGCCGCGAAGGGATCGGCACCGAAGGGGAGGATCTCTCCCGTGAACGCGTGTTTCTCGTCCGGTGTGACGTAGAGCACCATCTGCTGCTGCTGCCCGCCCTTCTCCAGCACCAGAAGGACTTCGGCGAAACCGGGCACCTCCGCCGGCTGGATACGCACCAGCTGCCAGGTGATGGCGGAGTCATAGCCGAACCAGTGCTGCATGAACGACTCCACGGTGGCTTTCGAGGGAAGCCGCTGCGAGGTGGGCGCTGAGGGCAGGTTGGTGGTTGCCGCCTGCTGGCTCCAGCTGGTTGCAGTCAGCAACAGGATCACTAAGAACAGCGCACGCTGCATGGTGTCCTTTCTCACACATCCG
>DATKLD010000144.1:0-15632 GCA_035542595.1 Terriglobales bacterium | reverse complement strand
CCGTGCGCCGGTAGCGGCGGCGTAGATCTCGTACATCGAGAACGTCGGCACAACGATCAGTACCTCATCGCCCGGCTCAAGATAGGTTTCGCAGGTAAGGTGGATAGCTTCGTCGACGCCATTGGTCAGGAGCAGTCCGGCAGGATCGACGCCGAGATGCACTGCGACCTGCCGCTCCACGCTCTCGCGCTCGGGATAGCGGGCGAGTTGCTCGAACTGCAACTGCCGCAGACGCTCCAGCACCCGCGGTGAACAGCCGACGGTGTTCTCGTTGAAGTCGAGACGCAGCCCGACGCGTCCACCGAGCGGCGGATGGTATTCCTTCAGCCTGCGGACTGCTCCCCGAGCTTCAAGCATGGGCGCACCTCACGCGCACCGACTCCGCGTGCGCCTGCAAGCCCTCGGCCTCGGCCAGGCTGGTCACGACCGGCGCAATGCGGCGCAACGCCGCGGGCGACAGTTCCTGCACGGTGATGAGCTTCAGGAAATCAAGTACGCTTAAACCACCGCGATAACGGGCAGCGCCGGCGGTTGGCAGCACGTGGTTGGGACCGGAGGCGTAATCTCCCACAGCCTGCGGCGAGTAGTCGCCGACGAAAACCGACCCTGCGCTGCGGACCGCCGCCACGTCGCCGCGCGCCACCGTGATGTGCTCCGGCGCCACCAGATTCGCCCAGCCGAGCGCCTGCGCATGCGAGGCGGCCACCAGCGCCGCACCATTCGTGGCCAGCGACTGGCGGGCTATGGCATTGTTCTTAGCCATTTCATCCGCGCAAGCTGCAACCTCTTCGGCCAGGCTACGCGAACTGGTAATGAAGACCGACAGCGTTTCGGGATCATGCTCCGCCTGCGCGACAAGATCCGCAGCGATGAAGGGCGCCTCGCCGTCTTCAGCCACGATTACTACTTCGGTGGGTCCGGCGAGAAAATCGATGGAGCAATCAAACGCGACCAGCTTCTTGGCGGCGGTGACGTAGAGATTGCCGGGGCCAACGATCTTGTCCACACGCGGAATGCTTTCTGTGCCGTATGCCAGCGCGGCAATCGCATGCGCGCCGCCGATGCGATAGAACTCGGTCACGCCTAGCAGCGCGGCTGCCGCCAACGTTTCAGGCCTGGGCTTGGGAGAGACCACCCGAATTTCGTACACCCCGGCCACCTGCGCCGGGATCACGGTCATGAGCAGCGTCGAAGGCAAGGGGTAGCGCCCGCCCGGAACGTAGCAGCCGACGGAATCCAGGGGCCGCACCAGTTGACCAAGCAGCATACCGTAATTCTTTCGCGTCCACTCGGCCGGCTTCTGCCATTCGCAGAAGCGCCGGATGTTCGCTGCCGCGCGCTCCAGAGCGGAGCGAAGCTCAGGGCTGGCGGCCTTCCACGCGGCGCGAATCTCCGACGGCGCAACCCGCAGCGGTTGCCCAGCGTTCAGGCCGTCCCACTTGCGCGCGTACTTCACCAGCGCGCGATCGCGATTGCGGTGGACGTCGGCGACGATCCTGCGCACCTGCGGCTCGACTGCCTCCAGTCGCGATGCTCGCGCCGCCAGCTCATGCACGCGCTTCTCCGCCGCTCTGCCGGCCAGCACGCGCATCACATCACCACCTTGTTCAGCGGATACTCGACGATGCCCGTCGCGTTCGCAGCCTTGAGGCGCGGGATCATCTCCCAGGCCAGGTGCTCGTCGATGATGGTATTAACCGCTACCCAGTCGGGGTCGCTGAGCGTCGAGACCGTCGGACTGTTCAGCGCGGGCAGCACGGCCAGCACTCCCGGGAGGTCCGCCTTGCGCACGTTCAGCATCAGGCCGACGCGCCCTTGCGCTTCCATGGCGCCGCGCAGCATCAGCGCGAGATTCTGGATCTTCGAGCGGCGATCGGTGTCCGCCCACGCCTTCTTGTTGGCGATGATCTGCGTGTTGGATTCCAGCACGGTCTCGATGATGCGCAGGTGATTGGCTCGCAGCGAGCTGCCAGTCTCGGTGACTTCGACGATGGCGTCGGCCAGCATGGGCGGCTTCACCTCCGTCGCACCCCAGGAAAATTCCACGCTGACGTTCACACCCTTGCGCGCGAAATAATCGCGCGTGACGTTGACCAGTTCCGTCGCGATGATGGCGCCGTCCAACTCTTCGGCCCGCTGGTAACGCGACTCTTCGGGCACCGCCAGCACCCAGCGCACTTTGCCGCGGCTCTGCTTGGCGTAGATAAGGTCGGCGACGGTTACGACTTCCAGGCCGCTTTCGAGCACCCAGTCGAGACCGGTAAGGCCGGCGTCGAGCGCGCCGTGATCAACGTAGCGTGCCATCTCCTGCGCGCGGATGAGCATGCACTCGATCTCGGGGTCGCCGGTCGTCGCCTGATACGAGCGGCCGTTGGTATAGACCTGCAAGCCGGCGCGCGCGAACAACTGCAGCGTGGCCTCTTGCAGGCTGCCCTTGGGAATGCCAACGCGGATCTTCATCGCGCGCCTCCGTTGACGGGCAGCGGCTCGGCGAAGCAGGAGCGCGCGCCGGTATGGCAGACCACTCCGTCGCCGAGCACGCGCACGCGCAGCAGCACGGTATCGCGGTCGCAATCGGTTGCGGCGGAGACGAGCTCGAGCCGGTTACCGGAAGTCTCGCCCTTGGTCCAGAGCTGGTTGCGGGTGCGGCTGAAGAAGGTGACGAAGCCGCTCGCCAGCGTCTTTTCCAGCGCTTCGCGGTTCATGAAGCCGAGCATCAGCACTTCCCCGCTGGCTGCGTCCTGCACGATTGCGGGCGCGAGGCCGCGCATCTTGTCGAAATCGATCTCTATCATCCGGGTCCCTTTCTAAAACAAAAAACCCGCTGACCTTTCGGTGTCAGCGGGCTGAACTCTACGATTATTGCTGCTAAGCCGAAACCCCCGCTGACACGTTGGCGCCGTGATGGTGATGATGGCGATGGGTCAGCGAGGTCATGAAGCGATAGGTTACGGCAGCAGGGCGGCAGTGTCAAACACAATTTTCCGCGATGAATACGCGATCACAGGACCACTTGAGAAACGGCCATTGACAACTACCCAAGTCTATCGTTATGCTTTACGTAACGCGTCAGCGGGCCAGGCTGGCTTATGATCGTCAGCTATCGGGACAAGCGCACCGGAGACTTCGCAGCCGGCAAACGTGTAAAAGCGTTCTCTGGTATTGAACGCCCCGCGCGTCTGAAGCTTGACCGTCTGGAGGCGGCTGTCACCCTCAAGGACCTTGCCATGTTGCCCGGCAACCGTCTTGAAGTGCTCAAGGGAGACCGAAAGGGCCAATACAGCATCCGCGTTAACGACCGGTGGCGGATTTGCTTCGAATGGACTGAAGGCGCGCCCGGCCCTTCGAACGTGGAGATTGTCGATTACCATTAGGAGAAATGCCATGCCAGTAATGGCCATTCACCCTGGAGAACATCTGGCTGAGGAACTCCGAGAGTTGCGGATGAGCGCTGCCGAACTCGCGCGGCAATTGAACGTCCCCACCAACCGCATCACCGAGATCCTGAATGGACGGCGGGCCATCACCGGCGACACGGCCCTGCGCCTCGCCCATTTCTTTGGCACGACGGCGGAATTCTGGCTGAATTTACAGGGCCTTTATGAGGTCCGCCTCGCCGAACAGAAGGCCGGCAAATCCATTAAGGCATTGCCTACCCTCAAACGGCTCCAACACACTCACGCATAGTTACGTGGTGTAGTCGGCGTTGATGTGGACGTAGTCGGTGGTCAGGTCGCACGTAAGGAAGTCGAGCGAAACGCGGCCGCGGCCAAGCTGTACGCGCACATCATATTGGGGCTGGGTGAGGTACGCGTGGGCCTCGCGCTCCTCGAATGGCGCGGCCCCGCCCCTGCGGCAGATCTGCAAGTCGCCGAAAAATATATTGATCCGCCGGGGATCGAGCGCGACGCCGGAGCGGCCGGCGGCGGCGAGGATGCGTCCCCAGTTGGGATCGGCGCCCGCCCAGGCGGTCTTGACCAGCGGCGAGTGGGCGATGGTGCGGGCGACTTGCATGGCTTCGTTGCGATTACGCGCCTGCTCGATGCGCAGACGAATGACGTGTTTCACGCCCTCGCCGTCGCTGATGATGTGAAGCGCAATCTCTTTGCAAACTTCGTTCAGGGCTTGAACGAACTTCCCGCGCACGCCCGGACTGCGCAGCGAGAGGCCACTGGCGCCGCTGGCCAGGAGCAGCACGGTGTCGTTGGTCGAGGTGTCGCCATCCACGGAGATGCAATTGACGCTGTCGTCGCAGGCCGAGCGCAACAGGGGCTGCAGCTCGCGCGGGCTGGCCTCGACGTCGGTGAACAGGTACACCAGCATGGTGGCGACGTTGGGATGAATCATTCCCGCGCCCTTGGCGATACCCAGCAGCGCGAATGACCGGGAACCGGCGCGGATGCGCCGCGCAACGATCTTCGGGCGGGTGTCGGTGGTCATGATGGCGCGCGCAAAGCTTTCGGCCGCCTGTTCGCCTTCGGCGCTGGCTGCGATCAGCTCCGGCAGGGCGCGCACGATCTTTTCCGCCGGCAGCGGAACGCCGATCACGCCGGTCGAGGACGGAAACACGCTCTCGGGGCGGACCTTCAGCAGTCGCGCCGCTTCGCGACAGACGCGCTCGCAGTCCCTGCGCCCGGCGGCTCCAGTGGCGCAATTTGCGTTGCCGGCATTGACGATAAGGAATGAAACACGCCCGCGGCTGCGCTCTAGGTGTTCGCGATCGACTTCGAGCGGAGCGGCAACAACGCGGTTAGTGGTGAACACGGCGGCGGCGCTGGCGGTGGCTGGGATCCCCACCGAGGCAAGGTCGGGGCGTCCGCTGGCCTTGATGCCGGCCGCGACCGCGGAGAAGAGAAATCCTGAAGGGACTTCGATCTTCTGGCCGGGGGCCGTGGCGGCGCTCATGCCTCGAACTTAACCAGCCCGTGGCCGATGTGGTGCTGGTGCAGGAAGGCGTACTTGGGAAGTTCGCCGCGGACCATGGCGATCTCGTCGCAGCAGTGCAGCTTGGGGCAGGCCAGGCAATCCTTGTAGATCTTGTCTGGCAGGTCTTCGCGGTTGGCGATGGTGAAGCCCATCGGCGCAAAAAATTCCGGTATACGGGTGAACAGGCAGACCCCGCTAACCTCCTGTCGCTCGGCTTCGTGCAGCAGCGCCTTGACCACGCGACGTCCGGCGCCCTTGCCTTGGCAATCCGGATGCACAGCAATGGACCGCACTTCGGCGAGGTGCGGGCCGTAAAGGTGAAGAGCGCCGCAGCCGATCACCTGGCCCTGGTCTTCGACCACGATGAAGTCGCGGATGTTCTCGCAGATCTCGGCCAGGGTGCGCGGCAGCAGCGTGCCATCGCCGGAGTAGGCGGCGATCAGCTCGTGGATCGCGTCGGCGTCGCGCAGGATGGCGTTACGCGTGCGCATGCTGCTCCCCTTTGAGCGCCGCCAGCCGCTCGCGCGCCTCCGCCAGCGCCTGCCGCACGCGCGCCGGCGCCGTGCCGCCCTCGACGTTGTGACACGCGAGCACCGCGTCCAGCGTGAGATGGGAATAGAAATCCTGGTCTGCTTCCGGCGCGAACTGGCGCAGCTGGTCGAGCGGCATATCCTCGAGTTCGCAACGCTTCTCGAGACACCACTGTACGGCCTGGCCGATCTGCTCATGAGCGCGGCGGAAAGGCACACCACGAGCGACCAGGTAGTGCGCCGCAGCCATGGCATTCATGAATCCGGAGCTGGCGGCAGCGTGCATGCGGTCGTAATCGAACTCGACGGCGGACATGAAGCCGGCGGCAATGGAAACGACGGCCTGCATTGTCTCGGCCGCCGAGAACACCGGCTCCTGAGTTTCCTGCAAGTCTTTGTTGTAGGCCAGCGGCAGGCCCTTTACGGTGGCGACGAGCGACGTGGCGTCCCCAATGACGCGGGCGGCCTTGCCGCGGATAAGTTCCATCGAGTCGGGATTCTGCTTCTGCGGCATGGCGCTCGATCCGGTGGAGTACGCCTCGGGCAGGCGCACGAAGCCGAACTCGCGGGTCGAGAACAGAATCATTTCTTCAGCGAAGCGGCTGAGATGGACCGCGAGCAGCGACAGCGCCTGAACGAATTCGATGGCGAAGTCGCGGTCGCTGGTGGCGTCGAGGCTGTTGGCGGTGGGCTGGTCGAATCCCAGGTCGGCGGCCATCATCGAGCGGTCGAGTGGGAGTGTGGCTCCGGCGACGGCGCCCGAACCCAGCGGACACTGGTTCAGCCGCTTGCGGCAATCGGCCAAACGGCTGGAGTCGCGGAATAGCATCTCAGCGTACGCCAGCAGCCAATGCGCAACGAGCACGGGCTCGGCGGGCTGCAAGTGCGTGTACGAAGGCATGGCGGTGACGCCGGATTTTTCGGCGCGCGCGATAAGCGCCTCCAGCAGTTCGCCCAACCCGCGTTGCAGGTTGTCGATCGAGCGGCGCACATAGAGGCGCAGGTCGGTGGCAATCTGCTCGTTGCGGCTGCGTCCGCTGTGCAGCTTGTAGCCAGCCTCGCCGATCAGCGCTACCAGGCGCTTCTCCACGAAGTGGTGGACGTCTTCGGCTTCTTCGTCCTGGAGGAACTCAGGCTTCGCGGCCTGCCGTCCGATTTCGTCAAGGCCCTGGAGGATCGAGTCCAGTTCCGCCTGTGACAGCACTCCTGCCGACGCCAGCGCCCGCGCGTGGACGCGGCTTGCCGCGAGCTCTTCATCGATCAGGCGGCGGTCGAAGGGAAACGACCGCTGCCAGCGCTCGAACTCGGGATCGAGCGGTTGCCGGAACCTGCCGGCCCACATCTTCACTGCGTGACCTCCGCAGAGTTCTCCGCGAACCCGGTGTCCCCAACAAAGCCGCTGCTGGGCTCCCGGTCCGTCAGATCTTGGCGGACTACTGCGGCTTGGGGTGGGAACCCGATGCTGGTCTGCTGAGATGTGCTGGCCCGGGCACGCGACCGCGCGGGCAAGCCGAGGATGCGGATGAACCCGGCGGCATCCTTCTGGTCGTACCCGTCGCCCATGGTGAACGCGGCCAGGTCGGTGTTATAGAGCGAATACTCGGACTGCCGGCCAGTGATGGCGACGTTACCCTTGTACAGGCTGAGGCTGACGCTGCCGGTAATCTCCGTCTGCGTCCGGTTGACGAAGGCGTCAAGCGCTTCGCGCAGCGGTGTGAACCACAGGCCGTAGTACACCAGCTCCGCATACTTGATCCCAATCTGCTCTTTGAAGTGCATCACCTCGCGGTCGAGGCAGAGCGCTTCCAGTTCGCGGTGCGCTGTGACCAGCAGCGTCCCGCCGGGCGTCTCATAGCAACCGCGCGACTTGATGCCGACGAAACGGTTCTCCACCAGGTCCACGCGGCCGATGGCATTGCGCCCGCCGATCTCATTCAGCAACTCGACCAGCGATACCGGATCCAGCTGCACGCCGTTCACCGACACGGGCGTGCCCTGCTCGAAGCCGATCGTGACCTCTTCTTCCCTGTCGGCTGCTTCCTGCGGCGAGCGCGTCAGCATCCAGGTGCTCGCGAGCGGAGGATTGTTGGGATCCTCGAGTTCTCCGCCTTCGTGGCTCAGGTGCCACAGGTTGCGATCGCGGCTGTGGATCTTGGCGCGGCTGGCGGCGACGGGAATGCCGCGCTGCTCGGCGTAGTCGAGGCAGTCCTCGCGCGAGTGAAGCTCCCACTCGCGCCATGGCGCGATCACTTTGAGCTCGGGCGCGAGCGCCTGGTAGGCCAGCTCAAAGCGCACCTGGTCGTTGCCTTTGCCGGTGCAGCCGTGGGCGACCGTGGTCGCGCCGAAGCGCCGCGCGACCTCGGCCTGGTGCTTGGCGATCACCGGCCGCGCCAGCGACGTGCCCAGCAGATACTTGTGTTCGTACACGGCGCCGGCGCGCAGCGCGGGAAAGACGTATCCGGTGAGGAATTCGTCGCGCAGGTCCTCGACCACAACGTCAGATGCGCCAGTCTTGTACGCCTTCTCGACCACGGCTTCCAGGTCGTCGCCCTGGCCCACATCGCCGACGAAGGCGATCACGTCGCAGCCATAGTTCTCCTTGAGCCAGGGAATGATGATGGAGGTGTCGAGACCTCCGGAATACGCAAGCACAACTTTTTCAGGCATGGGCACTCCTTGCCGCAAAGCGGCCAGCGGCGCCGCCCAGCAGCAACAACAAAATGGCTTTCTGGACGTGCAACCGGTTCTCGGCCTGGTCGAAGACGACGGACTGCGGCGAGTCCATCACGCCGGCGGTCACTTCTTCGCCGCGATGCGCCGGCAGGCAGTGCATGAACAGGGCATCGGGCGCGGCCAGCGCCATCAGTTGCTCATTGACTTGATAGGGTGTGAAAATTATCCGGCGCTCGGCGGCTTCGCGCTCCTGCCCCATGCTGGCCCACACGTCGGTGTAGACGGCGGCGGCGCCGGTGACGGCTGCCACAGCGTCGTTAGTGATCTCGATGGTCGCGCCGGTGCGCGCGGCGATCACCAGCGCGCGGCCCACAATCTCAGGCCTGGGTTCGTATCCCGGCGGACTGGCGACGGTGATCCGGCTGCCCAGGCAGGCAGCGGCGAGCAGCAGCGAGTGCGCCACGTTGTTTCCGTCGCCGACGTAGGCCAGACGCACCTGCCTGAGATCGCCGAATTTTTCCTGCAGCGTAAAAAAGTCGGCCAGCGCCTGGCAAGGATGCTCGACCTCGCTTAGCGCGTTGATCACGGGGATGATGGCGTGCTCGGCCATGCCGGTGATGGTCGCGTGCTCGAAGGTGCGCAGCACCACCACATCCACCCAGCGCTCGAGGTTGTGCGCGATGTCGCTCAAGGATTCACGCGCAGCCAGCGGCGCCGCGGTCTGGTCCACGAAGATCGAGGTCCCGCCCAGGGCGGCCATGCCAGCTTCAAAGGTCAGGCGGGTGCGCAGCGACGGCTTCTCGAAGAACATCGCCATCTGCTTGCCGCTGAGGGCGGTGCGAAAGTCCCCGGGCCGCGCTTTCACCAGGCCGGCAAGTCCGAGAATGGTCGTGACCTCGGAGGGCTCGAGATCGGCGATGGACACCAAGTCGCGGTTCTCCAGCGCCTTGACGCCCAGGTTGATGGTGGAAGGGGCAGAAGCTGCCCGCCGTGCAATGGACGAAGTGTTCACCTAATTGCTCCTTCCCGCATGGGATGGCACAGGGGTCCGGGCCGATTTCTCGGCGGATGTCAAAACCGCATCCAGCGTGGCGATGGCATGGTCCACATGCTTGCGCTCGAGGATGAACGGCGGCAGGATGCGCAGCACCACCTCGTGCGCGCGGTTCAGGATGACACGGCGCTTCAGCATGCCGAGGTGGACGGCCTTGGCAAAGTCCGGCGATTCGAGCTCGGCGGCGAGCATCAGCCCGTTGCCGCGGACGTCGCGGATGGAAACGTGCCGGTCCTGCAGCTCCTCGAGTTGCGTGCGGAAATAGTTGCCGACCTTGCGCACGTGGTCGAGCAGGCCTTCCCGCTCGATCGTGTCGATGACGGCGAGGGCGACCGCGCAGGCCAGCGGCCCACCGCCGAAGGTGGTGCCGTGCATGCCCGGCTTGAGGGAGCGCGCCACCGCGTCCGTGGTCAGCAGCGCGCCCAGCGGCAGACCACCGGCCAGAGGCTTGGCCACGGTAAGCAGATCCGGCATGATGCCGTGCTGCTGGAAGGCGAACCAACTCCCGGTGCGGCCCAGGCCGCACTGGATTTCGTCGATGATCAGCAGCGCGCCATACTTCGTCGCCAGGTGCCGCGCCGTCTGCAGGAATTCGCGGCTGATCAGCTTCACGCCACTCTCGCCCTGGATGGTCTCGATGCCGACGGCGCATACCGTCGAATCGAACTTGCGCTCCAGATCGCGCAGGTCGTTGGCGCGCACGAAACGCACGCCCGGCACCAGCGGCTCAAATGGCGCGCGATATTTGGGAGTGGCCGTCATGGAGACCGATCCGAAGGTGCGGCCGTGAAAGGAATTCTCCAGGGCCAAGAAACGCCACGCCGGCCGCGCGCCATTCTTGCTGCGGGTGCGGGCATGGGCGCGGGCGAACTTCATCGCCGCTTCCCAGGCCTCGGTGCCGCTGTTGCAAAAGAACGCGCGATCGAGACCGGAGATGCGCGTCAGCCTTTTGGCAAGCTCAGCCTGGTAGTCGTGATAGAAGAGGTTGGAGACGTGGATCAGCTTGTCCGCCTGCTGGGCCAGCGCCTTACGGATGGCGGGATGCCCGTGGCCGAGCGCGTTCACGCCGATGCCCGTCAGCAGATCGAGATAGGCGTGTCCGGCGTCGTCGTACAGGTACACGCCCCGCCCTTTGCGCAGCAGGACTTTGTACCGATCGTAAGTGGGAACGAGCAGCGCGGCTTCGGCGCGCATCACGGAGGCCAGGCTCATGCCAGCATTACCTCCGTGCCCACGTCCACGCGGCTGAAGCAGAGTTCGGGCAGCACTTCCGAATGCGCGGCCGGCAGGATGCGCACCCGGCCCACGCCCGAGCGCAGCGCGTGCTGGCACGCTTCGAGCTTCGGTAGCATGCCGCCGGCGATCACCGAAGCGCTCGTCAACTGGACCACCTTTCGTAGATCGAGCCAGCGGATCACCGTGCCGTCGGCGTCCTTGACGCCGGCAACATCGGTCAGGAACACCAGCGTGTCGGCGCGGCAGGCGACCGCGCAGGCAGCGGCCATCTGGTCGGCGTTGACGTTGTAATACTCGCCGTCGGAGCCGAGCGCCAGGCTGGAAACGACCGGCATGCCGCCGTTCTGCCAGATGGCTTCGATCCAGCGGGCATCGACGGAGGTGATCTCGCCAACGAAGCCCAGATCGGTGCCGTTCCATTTTTTCTTGCGCGCGCGGAACGAGGCGCCATCGCCGCCGCAAAGCCCGACCGCAGGCTGGCCCAGACAATTCAGCGCCGCCACCAGCGTCTTGTTGATACGCCCGGCGAGGACCATCAGCGCCACGTCGCGGGTTTCGGAATCGGTGACGCGCAGCCCGTTGACAAATTCGCTGGTCTTGCCCAGTTGCTTCAACACGCGGGTGAGGGCCGCCCCGCCGCCGTGTACCACCACGACCTTGTGGCCTTCGCGCGCCATCTCAGTGACCGCCTGGGCGCACTTGTGGAGAAGCTCTTTGTCGTCGAGCGCCGCGCCGCCGATCTTGACCACGATCCTCAATTCAATCCCTCGCTTTCGTCCCAGCCGTACATCAGGTTCATGTTCTGCACCGCCTGCCCGGCCGCGCCCTTCACCAGGTTGTCGAGGCAGGAGACGATCACCAGCCGCCGGCCTTCCGGGCCGAGGCAGAAGCCCAGATCACAAAAGTTGGTGTGCGTCGAGAACTGGATCTGCGGCAGCTTGCCCGCCGGATACACGCGCACCCACGGCGCACCGCCGTAAGAACTGCGGAAGCAGCTCTCGATCTCGGCGGCCTCCATCGGCTGGCGCAGGCGCAGGTAGATGGTCGAGAGAATGCCGCGCGGAATGGGCAGTAGGTGCGGCGTGAAGATCAGCTCGCGCCCGTCGAGTTCGAGCTGCTCCAAAATCTCGCCGGTGTGACGATGGGCGAAGACCGAGTAGGCGGAGAGATTGTCCGCGACCTCGACGAAGTGGGTCTTCTCGGTGGGCTGGCGGCCCGCGCCCGAGACGCCGGATTTCGAGTCGCAGATGATGCCGTGCTCGCGGTCGACCAGCCCGGGACGCACCAGCGGGGCCAGCCCCAGGATGATCGAGGTCGCGTAGCAGCCGGGATTCGCCACCAGTTGTGCGCCGTTCAACTGCGCGCGGTGCAGCTCCGGCAAGCCGTAAACCGCGGTCTCCGTCAGCGTGGCCGCGACTTGCGGTTCGGCATCGGAGAAGCCATAGATCGCGCGGTGCTCGGCCTGCCGCAGCCGCCAGGCGCCGCTCAGGTCAATCACGCGCAGACCGCGCCGGATAGCTTCGGGAATCCACTCGCGCGAAACTTCGTGCGGCGTGGACATGAACAGCAGATCGACGCCCTCCAGCTTCTGCCAGGAAAATGGCTCTAGCGGATAGCTGCCGTTGCCGGAGATGTGCGGATAGAGGTCGGCCAGATTGGCGGGGCCGTCCTCCTTCTCGCGGCGCAGCAGCAGCGGCTTGCCCAGCCGCGGATGCCGAGTGAGCAGGCGCGTCAGCTCGAAGCCGACATAACCGGTCGAGCCAACCACGGCGGTCTTGATTGCCGGGGTCACGCCAGGATCTCCTGGATCCGCACCGCCAGCTTGCCGGCGGTCTTGCGGTCCGGGCAGATCACCAGGATGGTATCGTCGCCGGCCACCGTGCCCACGACCTCGGGCCATTCCTCGGCGTCGAGCCCCGCCGCCACGGGCTGGGCGCTGCCGGGCGTGGTCTTGAGAACCAGCAGGTTCTGTGCGCCGCGGATCTGGATGGCGAACTCGCGCAGCAAGCGGTTGATGCGGGGCGCGCCGGCGTCCGGGGCGCTCTCGCCAGGAGGAGCCATGTAGCCCTCGGGGGTCTTGACCAGACCGAGATCGTGGATGTCGCGCGAGAGCGTGGCCTGGGTCACCTTGAAGCCCAGCCGGGAGAGCCGCACCCGCAGCTCGTCCTGGCTCGCCAGGGGCTCTTCCTGCACGAGATCGAGGATGCGGTTCTGGCGCGCCAGCTTGGACATGGGAAGCGATGTATATTTATGCACTCACGTGTATGAACACTGGATAATTATACATGTTGCTGTATAAATATGCAGGCTGGGACTGCACCCTGTCAACAAAAAATTGATGGAAATAATCTGCTTTTAAGGGGGACTCAGGGCAAGCCCCGACTCGCGCTCCCGCGCATAGTTGTCGAGGTCCCTCGCTACGCTCGCGATTTCGCCCTTCGACTTCGCTCAGGGCAGGCTCTGCGGGCTCAGACGCCCGCAAACCGGCCCAACTTCGCTCGGGATGACAAAAAGTGTTGCTAGGCGCCGCGCTTTCTCTCCACGCGCACGCGCTCGAGGTACCGGCCGGTGCGGACGTCCACGCGTACGGTCTCGCCGGGAGCGACGAACAGCGGCACCTGGATCTTTTCGCCGTTGTCGAGCGTGGCCTGCTTCCAGGTGCTGTCCTGGCCGGAGTGAATGGGCGGAGCGGTATCGGCCACCTGCGCTTCCACAGTGTCGGGAAAGATGATGCTGATGGCGCGGCCCTCGAAAAACTGCACCGGGATCTCCATGCCAGCCCTCAGGAATTTGGCCGCCGGGCCGATGACGGCACCGGGAATCTCCACCTGCTCAAAGCTCTGTGGGTCCATGAATATGTAGTTGTCGCCGTCGCTATAGAGGAACTCCATGCGCTTGGTGTCGAGCTCGAGGTCCTCGAGGCGCTCGTCGGGACGGAAGTTGTGGTCCCAGAGGCGTCCGGTGGAGACGTTTTGCAGACGGGTCTTTTCCACTCCGCCTGCCTGTCCGCCTCCCGCCCTGAACTCCGCTTCCAGCACCCTGTAGACCTGGCCCTCGAAGCGGATCGCCATGCCTGCCCGTAGCTGCGATGCGCCGATCATGGCCGCCTCCCCAAGACGACCAGATTCTAGCGCATCCAAGGCTTAGCGGGAGGTGAGGAAGCGGTGCTGCGCCTCAGTGAGCGGGACAACCGAAAGGCGTCCCTGGCGCAGAAGTGGCGAATCGCCGAACAGCTTGTTGGCTTTGATCTCGCCCAGCGATACGGACGCGAGCGGCTTCCCTGCCCGGATGGTCACGCGCGGGGACCTGGGATCGGATGCATCGACAGACACCACAGAAGCCGTGCCCACCGTGCGCCTTTCGTCTCCGGTGTGATAGATGACCAGCTCGTCGCCCTTTTGCATCGTGCGCAGGTTCTTGAGGGCTACCGGATTGGTGACGCCGTCCCAGACCGTGGTCTGGTCGCGCTCGAGATCGGCGAACGAGTACTCCGAAGGCTCCGTCTTCAGCAGATAAGGCATACCCATCCAAAAAGCGGGGCGAGCCGCGTGGCCCGCCCCCTCGTTATTGCGAGAATCCGCCAGCAGTTACGCCGCCCGCTTGAGCACGGTGCAAACCGACGCGCAGATGGGGCCGCCGATGTTAAATGTGGCCGCCGCGCGCGGGTTCTTGACCTGCAGCTCCTGCGGGGCCTTGCCCAGCAGTTGCTGCGATGCCCAGCCGACCATGGCAATTCCGGTAGCGCCGACGGGGTGCCCCTTGGCGATCAGGCCGCCGGAGGTGTTGATGGCGCACTCGCCATCCACCGCCGCCTTGCCGTCGTTCCAGTACTTGGCGCCTTTGCCGGGCTCGGCTTTGCCGATTACCTCCGTGCCCAGCGCGCCCATGACGGTGAAGCAGTCGTGGACCTCGGCAACGTTGACGTCCTTGGGTTTGAGCCCCGCCATCTCGTATGCCTTGTTCATGGCCTTGTAGGCGCCCGCCGGACGCAGCACGTCGCGTCCTTCCTTCTTGAGCGGATCGCTGGCCTGGGCGAAGCCGGCGATCTCGACACAATCTGCCTTGGGCACACCCAGCTTCTTCAGGCCTTCCTCAGTGGCGAGGATAAGCGCCGCATAGCCGTCGGTGATCTGCGAGCAGTCGTAGGTCTTCAGCGGCAGGCCGTCCACAACGTAGCGGTTGATGCCCTCGATTTTCATGGCCTGGTCGAGCGTGATCTGCACCTTGTTCATCTGGGCGCAGGGGTTGTATTTGGCGTTGCCGTACTCGCAGACGGCGATCCCGGCGAGTTGCTCTTCGGTAACGCCATACTCCTTGATGTAGTCGCGCATGACCTCGGCGAACAGGTGCGGGAAGACGAACGTCTTGCCCTCGCGCTCATCCGGAAAGGAGAAATACCCCAGCACTTCGCCGATGAGCTTGCCGTCCATCTTGCCTTCGTTGTCGCGCATCTTCTCGTAGCCCACCGCGACGCCTGTGTCACCCCAGCCCAGTTGCAGCTTCTGGATGACCGACAGGATGGCCTGGCCGCCCGAGGCGCAGGCATTCTCCACCATCTCCATGGGTTTCGATTCCATGCCGGGCACCATGGCCATCAGCCCGGAAAGCAGGCCCTGGTGGTTAAGGGAAAAATTGCAGGCGGCGCCGATAGAGCCAACGTCGATGGCCGCGGGCGTAACGTTGACCTGGCGACAAACGCTCTCGATGGCGTTGCGGACAATCTGCGGCACGGTCATGGCCATCAGCTTGCCGAACTTCGATTGGTTGTAGGCGGCGATATAAACGGGCTTGCTCATGATCTCTCCTCTAGTAACCGGGCACAGCCGGACGCTGGGCCGACCGGCTATTATCGCGCAACTCCGGGATTTTCGTATCCGCTTAATCTCAGGTGGGGTAGTCGCTCCATTGTCTTGATTAGATGGTCCGGAAGGCAGGAAGCTTCAGGTCAGGAAAACCAGGGAGTGTAGGGAGCAGGGAGTAGGAAGCAGGGATCGTTTTCCTACTCCCTCCTCGCTACTCCCTACTCCCCGCTTCACGCCCCCCGGTTGAAGGCCTCCTTGTTCACCACCCAGGGCATCCTCGTGTAGTCGCCGCCGTAGTTCTGCTCCAACACATCGATCAGGCCCTGCACGCAGCGGCCGGCCATGCCTTTGTTGGGATCGGGAGAAAGGCGCGTAATCTTGCCGCCGCTGGCGAAGTGGGGAAACAGGCGG
>DATKLD010000143.1:0-23416 GCA_035542595.1 Terriglobales bacterium | reverse complement strand
AGCACGGTCTCGCCCGCCAGGTCTTGCGCCGCGCCCAGCGCCTGCATCACCGCCGCGACGATGGTTTCGTTCGCCGCCAGCCGGCCCGGCCCGGTCATGCCGCAGGCCAGGTACCCGGCATCGGGCTCGACCACGCGCACTCCGCGCTGCTTCAGGGTCTCGATATTGGCGCGCGTCGCGGGGTGTTCCCACATGTTGACGTTCATCGCCGGGGCGACCACCACCGGCGCGGTAGTGGCAAGATACAGAGTGGATAGGAAGTCGTTGGCGATGCCCTGGGCGAATTTGGCGATGACATCGGCGGTAGCGGGTGCGACTACCAATGCGTCGATCGACTGGGCGACCGCGATATGCTCGACGGCGGAGTCGATGTTGGGCTGTGCAGCTCCGGCCCCGAAGAGATCGGTGATCACCTTCTCACCGCTGAGCGCGGCAAAAGTCAGCGGCCGCACGAATTCCTGCGCCGCCGCGGTCATGACGACCTGCACGCGCACGCCGCGGTCCTGCAACTGGCGAACCAGCTCCGCAGCCTTATAGGCTGCAATCCCTCCGCTGACCCCGAGCGCGATTTTCATGGATTGGTCCTGGCCGGCGCGGACGATTGCTGAAGCCCGCCTTCAGGCATCGGTCTTGGTGATCGCCTGTTCCAGAATCTCGTTGGCCACGTCGGCGGCCGAGCGCGGCGCTTCCGTCGACCACTTGACCTTGCCCGCGGCAATCTCCTCTTGCGCGATCTTGCACGGCTTGCGGGAGTGCGTATCCACCAGCGGACGCGATCCCGACTGCAGTTGGCGGGCACGGCGCGCCGCCACCAGAATATAACGGTAGTTGCTGTCGAAGCCTTCCATCAGCTTCATGCTCTGACCTCTCTCACTTCACAAATCAACGCCCGCCGGGGGTTGCGGACAAAGCAAAGGACTCCAGGATGGGCTGAAGCGCCCGGCACATGTTGTCCTGCCGGTGACGCCCCGCGGTGACCAGCCACTTTTCTTCTTCGGCCGAACGCGACCCGCCGGTGCGGCGCGCCCGCTCGGCCAGCACGATGGCCTTCAACCCATCAATGGATTGCTCAAGCTGGTCGTTCACTAAAATATAGTCGTAATTCCTGTAATTCTCAATCTCCCTGGCCGCCGTCGCCAGCCGCTTCTGGATCACTTCCTCCGACATCATTCCCTCGGCCTGGCTGCGCCGGCGCAGGCGGCGCTCCAGCTCCTGGCGCGTCGGCGGCAGGATAAAGATGCTCAGCGCGTCTGGGATCGCCTGCTTCACCTGCCGCTCGCCCTGCACGTCGATGTCGAGCAGCAGGTCGTGGCGGCGCTGCTGCGCCTCCTCGAGAAAGCGCCTGGCCGTTCCATAGTAGTGGCCGAAAACCTCGGCGTGCTCCAGGAAGGCCTTTTCCGCCAGCAGGCGTTTGAATTCCTCGCGCGAAATGAAGAAGTATTCGTGCCCATTCTGCTCGCTGCCGCGCGGCGGGCGCGTGGTGTAGGAGACGGAGAACTCCAGGTTGCTGACCGTCTTGCGCAGCTCGTTCACCAGGGTCGATTTCCCCGAACCCGACGGCGCCGAGATGATGTAGACGATGGTCATTCCACGTTTTGCACCTGCTCGCGCGATTTCTCGATTTCGGCTTTCATCGCCAAGCCCAACTCGGTGATGCGCAGGCCTTCCCCGGTCACGCCCGAGGTCTTCGACAGCAGCGTGTTGGCCTCGCGATTCATCTCCTGCAGGAGGAAATCCAGCTTCTTGCCGGCCTCGCCGCCGGCTTCCAGCACCCCAACAAAATGCTGGATGTGGGCATTGAGGCGGACGATCTCCTCCTGAATGTCGCTGCGCTCCGCCAGCAGGGCGGCTTCCTGCAGGATACGGTCCTGATCGGCGTGGCTGCCGATCAGTTCCTTCATGCGAGACTGGACTTTTTCCAGGTAAGCGCGCGAGACCGCAGCCCGCAGCTTCTCGACCTCCGCCGCCGCGCTGCGCAGGCGGGCCATGCGCTCGCGCAGTTCCTGCTCGATGCCGCGTCCTTCCTCGAGGCGCATGCGGTCGAGTTGGGCGATGGCGTCCGACAGTCCTGCGAGCACGCGCCCTTCGCTGTCGGCGTCGAGCTGGGCTTCTCCCACGCCGAGAGCGCCCGGCATCCTGAGCACGGCGTTGAGATCGGGCTCTCCGGCAAGACCGAACTCCTGCGCCGCTTGCCGGAAAACATTGATGTACCCGCCCACCAGTTCCTGGTTTACCACCAGAGCCGTGGCGCTGGCGCCGTCGAGCGCCAGGGTCAACTCGATGTGTCCGCGCGCAACCTTTTCCTTCAGCAGGCGGCGCAGCTTGATCTCCAGCGCATCGGATTGCGGCGGCATGCGCAGGTGGAGATCCAGAAAGCGGTGGTTCACCGACTTCAAGGCCAGCGTAAAGCTCGAATCCGGCCGCACCTGTCCTTTGAACTGTGCGAAGGCGGTCATGGAGCGGATGGCCATGGGCTAACTTCCTGCCCCCGCGGACATCCTGGACGGCTCCATGTCCAGGAACTGCAGATCATAGAGCCGGCGGTAAGTGCCCAGGCGGCTGAGGAGGTCCTCGTGGGTGCCGCTGTCGGTGATCCGGCCATCCTCCAGCACGACAATGCGGTCGGCGCGGCGCACAGTGGAGAGCCGGTGCGCGATCACGAACACGGTGCGCCCGGTCATCAGGTTCTGCAGCGCCGATTGCACCAGCGCTTCCGATTCGCTGTCCAGCGCCGAGGTGGCTTCGTCCAGAATCAGGATGGGGGCGTTCTTCAGCAGGGCGCGCGCAATGGCGATGCGCTGGCGCTCGCCGCCGGAGAGCAGCAACCCGCGCTCGCCGATGATGGTGTCGTATCCCTCGGGCAGCTTCTGAATGAAGTCGTGGGCAAGCGCCGCTTTGGCGGCTGCCAGCACGGCGCCGGCGGAGACATGGGGCTGCCCGTAGGCGATGTTGTTGCGGACCGTGTCGTTGAAGAGAATGGTGTCCTGGGTCACGATGCCGATCTGTCGCCGCAGCGAGGCCAGGGTGACATCGCGCACGTCCTGGCCGTCGATCACTATGCGTCCGCCGGTCGCGTCGAAGAAACGCGGAATCAGGTGAACCAGCGTGCTCTTGCCGGCGCCGCTCGATCCGACGATGGCCAGCACCTCGCCCTTCTTCACCTCCAGGCTGATGTCGCGCAGCACCTCGCGGTCGCCCTCCCCGTTGGCGCCATAGGAGAAGTTCACACCCTCAAAGCGGACACTGTGACTGAAGTTGGACAGCGTGGCTGCATGCGGCTTCTCGTGAACGTCGTCCTTCTCGTCCATATAGGAGAACAGGGTGGCGGAGGCGCCCAGCGCCTGCTGGAAGCTGTTGTTGTACAGCGCGAACTTCCGCACCGGTTCGTAAAGCTTGAGGATGGCGAAGATAAAGGCCAGGAAAGTGCCGGGCGTGAACACATGGTGGTTGATGCGGTCGCGGCCCAATAGCAGGAGCAAGCCGATCGCCGCGGCCCCGAACAGGTCCATCAGCGGCGAACTCAGCGCCACGGCGCGCACCGAGCGCATGTTGGCGCGGAACAACCGCCGGGAGGCACCGTGGAACCGCAGGCTCTCCCACAGCTCGGTTCCGAACGCTTTCACGATGCGATTGCCGGTGATGGTCTCGTGGAGAATGTTTTGCACGTCGGCCAGCTTGTCCTGGCCGCGGCGGGTGGTGTGCCGCACACGCCTGCCGATGCGACCCACGGATACGACAATGAAGGGGACGAACAGCAGCAGAACCCACGCCAGCTTGCCGCCCAGCGAAATCACCACGTACACCGTGAACAGCAGCACGAACATCTGCTGCAGGGATTCTGCCAGCACGGAGCCCATCGCAATCTGGATGCGCTCTACGTCATTGACGATGGTCGAGATCAGTGTGCCGGTGGAATATCGCGCAAAGAAACCTGCCGAACGGCGCAGGATGGCATTGTACAGGTCATTGCGCAGGTCAGTGATCAGCCCGAAGCCTGCGTAGTACACCAGATAGGTGCTGGCATAATCGCAAATCCCCTTAATCAGCGTGGCTGCGACCAGCGCAAATGCCACCATCGTCCACGCATTGGTGAAGTGTTGCGGAACGAACTGCCGCAAATAGAGCGTGTACTGCGTGCCGGGCAAGCGCGCCAGCACGATACCCTGGCTGCCGGCATCCGGCCGCAAGACGCGGTCGAGGATGGGACCGATCAGCAGAAGACGAAAGGCGTCGGCGGCGCCCACACTCGCTGCCAGCGGCAACGAAAGCAGCAGTTGCGGGATGTAGCGGCGCACGTAGTGGAGGAGCCGGATCAGTCGCCGCATCGCGCCTCGACAATGGTGCAAACTCGGTGCAAGCTTATCCTATTCTACTGGATTAGAGCTGCGATTCCGCGGTCTCGATCGGGGAGGACCCTGCCTGCTACCGCGGGCTGTCGCGGTGGATGACCTTCACGCGATACCCCGCCTTGGCCAGCCGCTTGCAAACCTCTTCGGCAATGAATACCGAGCGGTGCTGCCCGCCAGTGCACCCGAACCCGATCGTCAGGTAACTCTTGCCCTCATTGATGTAATGTGGCAGCAAGTAGATGAGCAGGTCGGAAATGCGCGAGATGAACTCCTGGGTCTGCGGGAATTTGCGGATGTAGCTGGCCACCCGGGGGTGGCGCCCCGTATAAGCGCGGAACTCGGGAACAAAATGCGGGTTGGGGAGAAAACGCACGTCGAAGACAAGGTCGGCTTCCTCGGGCACTCCCTCCCGATAGCCGAAGCTCAGGCAGGAAACCAGAATATTCTTGTTCCCGGATTGGCGCTCGAAGCTGTGGATCAGGTGAGCGCGAAGTTCGTGCACGTTGAACTTGGAGGTATCGATTACCTCGTCCGCGAGATTGCGCAACGTGGAGAGCCGCCGGCGCTCGGCCGTCAGCGAGGCCTTCACCGGCGCCGACGTGCCCAGCGGGTGCGGGCGGCGCGTCTCGCTGAAGCGGCGCAGCAGGGATTCGTCCGTGGCTTCCAGGTACACGACCGTGGTGGGCAGAAGCTTCTTGACCCCGTTCAGGATGGCTGGCAGCTTGTCCAGGCGCTGCCCTTCCCGAACATCCACCACCAGTGCTGCGCGCTCGATCTCTGAGTGCAGCACCAGCTCGGCGAAACGCGGAATCAGGTCCACCGGCAGGTTGTCTACGCAGTAATAGCCGAGGTCTTCGAAAGCCTTGAGCGCCGAACCTTTGCCCGACCCGCTGATGCCGGTGACCAGTACCATCTCCGGCTCACGGCCTGAGCGCTGCCGGCCGCCGTTGCCGGCTGCCGGCCTGGAAGCAGTGGGCGGCTTCCTCTTCGCCGGATTGCGTGGCATAGGCCCGATGGTAGCAGAACTGCCAGATTAGACCATGGGATCCGCCGAACAATCTCTGAAATGTCCGGATGCTGTCGCTGGTCGGCGATCTACTTTGCCCCCGCCTTCCTCAGCAACTCGATGACCTGCTCGTTCTGCGGGCGGGCCGAGGCGCGGGCAAGCACGCTGGCGCCGTTCGCCATGCGCGCATTGGGATCGGCGCCCTTATCGAGCAGCATCTGCACGATGGCGGCGCGTCCGCCGGCGGCCGCCTCCATCAGAGCGGTGCGGCCGTCGCGGGCGCGGGCATTGGGGTTGGCGCCGTGCTTAAGCAGCAGTTCAACGGCGACGGCGTTGCCCGCATCCGCCGCCTGGATCAGCGGGGTGGCGCCGTTCTGACTGGGCGCGTTGAGATCGGCATGGCGGGCCAGCAGCGCCTCGATGGTTCCCGAATCGCCGCTCTCAGCGGCCAGCAACAGCGCCGTGATCGTGGTGCTGTTGGCGTTGGGATCGGCGCCGTGCTCGAGCAACAGGCGGACGGTACGCTCGGCGCCGCGGGCGGCGGCATGATGCAGGGCCGTCCAGCCGCGATGATCGCGGGCATCCACCATGAGCCGCAGCCGGGAGGCGGCCCCGGCCCGCCGCTTGCCAGCGCTGGCCTTGTCAGCTTTCCCGGCTGCCTGGAGTAACGCAGTTACGGTTTCGGGATCATCGCCGGCCGCCGCGATCATCAGCGCCGAGATGCCGATTTTGTCCTGGGCAAGGCAATCGGCGCCGGCAGCAAGCAGGATGCGGACAAGGTCGGTACGGTGGGCATTTGCGGCCACGATCACCGCGTTCCAGCCGTTGGCGTCGGTGGTACTGACGTCGGCGTGCTGGGCCAGCAGCAGGCGCAGGATCTCCGGACTGCCGTCATCGGCGGCAGTCAGTAGCGCCGTCCAGCCCACGGCATCGCGAGCGTTGACGTCAGCACCGGCGGAGATGAGCAAGCGCACCAGCGCCGCATCCATGCCCTCAACCGACTTCATCAACGCCGTCACCTGGTGCTCGTCGCGGGCGTTGGGATCGGCGCCCTCGGTCAGTAGCTGCTGAACTTCATGGCGGTCGTTGCTTTCTACCGCGGCCAGCAGCGCGTCATTCAGCTTTTTCTTTTCTTCAGGGGAGAGTGGCGCCTGCGCGGCGGTTCGTCCGCTTTGCGCGGTTGTAGCCACAGTCTGTCCAGCAGCCGCTGACGCCAGCAAGAGCAAAAGACAAGCGAGTTGACGGGATCCCCTCATGGGCGTCGCTGCTGCCATTGTAGGGCGACATTCGCGCGAGGATGCTCACATTTGTGCCGCGCCTGAAAACCAAACGGGGCACTCTGCCGTGCCCCGTTCAGCACTGGAGACTGGCAACCGCTTCTACGGTGCTTCAATCAGCTCCATCTTGCCGTCTTTGGTACGGTGGAGCACTTTCACGCGTCCGTGGTTATCGCGGAACACGAACACGTCGCGATCGCGGAACTCGGCTTCCTTGATGGCTTCTTCCAGGGTGAGCGGGCGCAAGGCCACGGAGCTGTCGTCGCGCGTCAGATGAGCTTCTGCGGTCCGCACCACAGCGGGATAGGTGTGCACCACCACCGGCACGGCGGTCGAGACATTCTCGCCCACGGCGGCCTGCTTCTCGGCTGCCGTGGCTTCTCCATTCCACTTCTTCTTGGGCTGGCGCTTCTTGTCCCTCCAGCGCCCTTTGTACTTGAGTGCCTGGCGCTCGATGCGCTCCATGGCTTCGCTGACGGCCGCGGTCATGTCCCCGGCCTGGGCGATGCCGACGATGGGATGTGTGCGCACCGTGATGGTGATCTCGGCGATATGGCGATGCTTTTCTGCCGCCAGAATGACATTGGTTTTAAACGTGGTCCCCAGGATTTTTTGCAGCTTGGCGAGGCCTTGATCGATTTGCTTGCGGACGGCGGGGGTGACTTCGTACTGCCTGCCGGTGTATTCCACGTTCACTGGTGCCTCCTTTGCCCCGTGCCCCTGGCCTGAGTGGGGACTCAGGGCTGGTTCACGACGGAGTCACACTGGCCGTAACTGGTTGCCAACAGCTAACTCGCCATGTGACTCACCCCGGAAGCCGCGGACTGCCCCGCCACCTCCAGGGCCACAACGGCCTAGTTTTTCACTCTGCGCTGGTGAGTACTCGGGATGCGCATGTCCTCCCGATACTTCGCGACCGTGCGACGAGTGACCTGGATACCCTGCGACTGAAGGATGCGGGTGATCTGCTCGTCGGTCAGCGGCCTGGCAGGGTCCTCTTCCTCGATCAGTTTCTTGACCCGGCGTTTCAGGATAAGGAGCGAGGTGTTGGAGCCCTCGGGTCCATTTACGCTTTCACTGAAGAAATACCGCAGTTCGAACACTCCCTGGGGAGTGTGCGCATACTTGTTGGCCACGGCGCGGCTGACGGTCGAGGGATGCACCCCGATCTCCTCCGCCACTTCCTTGATCATCATGGGCTTGAGCTGGTCGATGCCGAAGTTCAGGAAGTCGCGTTGCCGGCCGATGATGGCGTAGCACACCTTGACGATCGTCTGCTTGCGCTGCTCGATGTTCTTGATGAGCTGGATGGCTGACTTGTAGCGCTCCTTGACGTAAGTGCGGACGTCCTTCTCGGCCGCGTCGCGGCTCAGCAGTCGCCGGTAGGCGGGATTCAGACGAAGTTGCGGCACATCGTCGTCGTTCATCACCACCACCCACTCGTCGCCCTGCTTGACGAAGGCCACGTCCGGCTCGATCAACCGCGCGTCGGTGCGGTTGTAACGCAGCCCGGGTCGCGGGTCTAGTGTCTTGATGTAGTCCAGAGCGGCCATCACTGCTTCCAGCGGCCGCTCCATGGCTTTCGAGATCTCGCGATACTGCTTGTTCTGCAATGGGCGCAGGTGATGGTCCACGATGGCGCTAGCATCTTCGAGCACCCGTTCCGTCTCGCCGTTCAGTCCGTGGGACTTGCGGAACTGCTGCTGGTACTTGAGTTGGGCGAGCAGACACTCGCGGAGGTCGCGTGCCGCTACCCCAACGGGATCCATCTGGCGTACCAACTCGATGGCTTCGTGCAGGTCCTCGGGGGTGAAGCCGGGAGGTGGGAACTCCAGTACTTTGTGCTCAACCTTCGCCCCAGGCTCGGCGGCGCTCTCTGTCGCCTCGATCTGGACCGGCTCCACAGGTTCGGCGACCGCCTCTTCTACTGCGACGCTGGTCTTCTCGGTCTCAATCTGGAAGATCCCGGACGCATCCTCGACTGGACTCACTGTCCTCAACAGGCTGGCAGAGTCCAGGGCATCCGGCTCGGCCTGGGCGGCAATCTCCGAGACCACGGCCTGGCTCGCATCGTCTCCTTCTGCCGGCTGCGCCGGCAGGCCCATCAGCTCTGCGTCGCTGGCAGTCAAATATCCGTCTTCATTCAGGTTGCCAATGACCAGCTCGGCAGCCTCACGCACTGCGGAGGACACACTCATGGCCCCAAGCTGCCACATCAGGTGGTCGGTCAGATTGCCAGGGCGCGAGAGGAAATTCTCGAAGGAAGGCTTCTCCACGATCTCCGAGGCCGGACTGCGATAGCCAGGGTCTAGGTAATCCTGGAAGAAAGACCCAAAATCGATCTCCTCAAAGGGGTCTTTCTTCTCTCCTTCCCGGATCGGCTCATCGGCCGCCTGGGAGGGGTCGTGCTCCCGGTCTTCTTCCCGGCCAGCCACTTCGTCCAGCAGTGGAACTGAGGATTCCAGTTCCTCCAAAACCGGGTTCTCAACCAGCTCGGCGTTGATCATGTCCTTGAGCTCCAACTTGTTAAGAGCCAAGACGCTGACCATCTGCACCAAGCCCGGGGTGAGAATCTGCTTCTGGCTTACCTTCAGGTTCAGTCTGGGCTGGAGTAGGACCATGGATGTCTAAAGCTTCGTCTCGTTCCTGTTGTAACCTACCTGAGCGTTCCGGCCTAGATGACTACGGTACCCGTCTTCCCACCGCCGCGGATTACCTCGGCCATCTTGCCTAAACCAGCGAGAAACTCTCGCCTAGATAGACTCTCTTGACCTCGGGGTCGTTTCCTAGCTGCTCCGGAGTACCTGTCCGGAAGATACGGCCCTCGTTGATGATATAGGCGCGGTCGGTAACCGAGAGGGTCTCCCTAACGTTATGGTCTGTGACCAGCACCCCGATTCCGCTCGCTTTCAGGTCAAAAATAATCTTCTGCAAATCCAGCACGGCGATGGGGTCAATTCCTGAAAACGGCTCATCCAGCAGCATGAAGGAGGGCGAGATACACAGACAGCGCGCAATCTCTACTCTACGCCGCTCGCCGCCGGAAAGAGCGTAGCCCCGGTTCTTGCGGATGACCCCGAGGCCGAGCTGATCGATCAGCCTTTCCAACCGTTCCCGGCGTTCGTGCCAGGAGATGGGTTGCGCCTCCAGCACCGCCAGGATGTTTTCTTCCACCGTCAGCTTACGGAAGACCGAGGGTTCCTGCGGCAGGTAGCTGATGCCGTGGTTGCGCGCCCGCAGGTACATCGGCACGTCCGTGATGTCGTCGCCATCGAGCAACACCCGCCCCGTGTCCGGCGGCGCCAGGCCAACGATCATGTAGAAGCTGGTGGTCTTGCCGGCCCCGTTCGGACCCAACAGGCCGACCACCTCTCCCCGGCTGATGTTGAGGGTTACGCCGTTGACAACCCTGCGACCGCGATAGGACTTGCTGATCTCGTCAGTCGCCAGAGTCTGCATTTACTTTCCCGTGTGGGTCTGGGTGACGGTGCGGGTGGAAGATTCACTTCCCACCAGCACCGTATCACTGCGACTGTAGAAAGTCAACGAATCGCCGGTGGTGACGCCGTGTTCGGCATCAAAAATGCTAGGCCGCCCGCCGCTCAGAACGTATTTTCCATCGGCTGCCGTGTAAGTCATTGTATTTCCTAGTGCCTTCCTGGAAGGCTGCTGGATCACGACGTGGCCTCGGGCTAGGATTTCCTCAATCCGGTCGCCAGAATGGGTGCCTTGGGCGCCGCTCTCCTGGGCTCTGGGCCGGAAAATAACATCGGCGGCGTCGGCGCTCACCGTGCCGTCGGCTGACTTGAGCAGGACCGCTCCCTGGAACACCGCCCGGTGTTGCTGGTCAAAGTAGGTGAGAGAGGATGAGGTGACGGTTACGGGACTTGCGTGGCCCTTGCCGTCATCCTGGAGGAAGACGCTCAGGACCGGCTGGCGAGACCCTTGGGCCTTCAGCTGCCGGTTACCGCGGTCGAACTCAATGACCGCTCCCTCGACGGTGTCGGTTCCCTGCCACAGGCGCGCAGAGCCGGAGTAGGTCGCGGCGCTGCTCTGGCGGTGGGCAACCATGCTGTCCGCAGTCACGTGTATAGGTTCGGGGCCGCCCAGCAGCGCTCCGCCCGGCTGGGGTCGTGCCTCGCGGTATACGGTCTTGACCTCGCCTTCGGCGAAGGCGTCGCCGGTGCCGCGGTTGATCCTCAGCCAGCGGGCAGTGGTGGTGCCTCCGCCCTCGATCCAGCGGGGCGAGCCCGTCAGCACCAGGTTTTCGTCACCCGGCGTATAGCGGGCCTGCTGGGAAAAGGCGCTGCGTTGCGCATCGTTGTACCGTACGTTACCGCGTTGAACGATGCTCTCGATACCGCCGTCATCACCGGAGCTGAAAGCCGCGTCCAGGGTTTGGCTGGTACTGACCCTGTCGGGCTGTCCCGCCACGGAACTGACAATGCGGGCATCCGGTTCCCCGTGAAGGGCCTGCAGCCGGCTGTCCTCTCCGAAGCTCATCTGGAAGCGTCCGGCGGTGATTACGGTGTTTCCCTGGGATGGAGTTGGTGTCTGCGGACGTATGGTGATCCTGGCCGCGCCGCCGGTCAGGCCGTGCTCCAGCCGGCCTTCGGCCAGGAACAGGTCAAGCGCATCCGAAGCCAGCTCGACGGATTGCGCCGCCCGCTTGGCCGTCGCACGCTGATCTTGGATGAAGCGAACGCCCTCTATCGCTCTGACCTTGGTTAGGGCGTTACGGGGGCCGAACGCCAGCGCGGCGCGTCCGGCAGCGCCGTGCAGCGGTGACGGTCCCTGCTGCTGGAACTGCACGCCCCCGGAGAGTTCACCCGACCGGAGGTCGTTCTTCAGCCCCAGCGAGAAGTTGCCCTGGGCTGCCTGGACGCGGATCGGATTCTCGGCGCGTGTGTTCCCGCGCACTTCGCCGGTGGCGACCATGCGGGAGACACTGTTGTCGTCGCGCAGGAACAGCGTGAGCTGGCCGGCCTCGACCTCACACGTCGGGCGCTCTATGCGCGCGGCATCCAGGACCGCGCGCCGCGGATTCTGCGCGATGACCGCGTGGGCCGCCAGCATCGTCGCTCCGTCCAGCGTCTTGATCCGCAGGTCGGAACCCAGGGTCAGCTTGTTCGACTTGGAATCGTAGCTTGCGCCCACGGCCGTGCCGGCGGCTTGGGGGGTCCGGAACTCGATCTTCTCCCGTGTGGCTGCGGCGCCGGTCTTTTGATTGAAAGTCAGACCTCTGGTCTTAAGGTGGATGGGATTCTTCAGTTCGACCGGCGCTGCCTGATCGGGGTGCAGCGGACCCTGCGCGTTGCCCTCCAGGTCGATGGTCACTTCGCCGTGCGCGATGATGTCGCCGGAATTGGGATCGTATTCGAAATGGTCGCCGGAGATCTGGTCGAAGCGGTCGGAGCGGTGGCCATACACGAGGATGTTCACATCGTGCAGCTCGGCGCGCCCGCCTTCCTTGTACTGCACGGCGTTGGAGGCGTGTACGGTGAAGATCGTCCGCCCGGCCTCGGACTTCGACAGCGTGAAGCCCTGCGTGCTCTGCTGCACTTCGATACCCATCTTGCCGGGCACGCGCTCCACGACGCGCCAGGTGCGAAGGCGCCCGTACAGATAATAGGCGAGCGAAACCGCGATCACGAAGATGGCCGCGGCAGCGAACCAGCGGCGCAGACGCTTGGGATCCAGGGGCATGTCCTGGTTCTATCTTACGCGAAGGGAAGTGGTGTGGGTCTTCCACCTGAGAACGCCAAAGATGGGCGTTCTGGGGACGCCGGTCTCGCCGCTCGTGCGTGGTCTCGCGCCCGCGGCAGAGTTCCTCAGGCGCTGGGCGCGGCCGCTTTCGCCGCCAGGGCGTAATCCCGCAGCGAGAGGCGCAACCCGCCGAACTCGGGATTCGAGTTCTTCTCCACCGTGAAGGCAACGTCGAGTACATCACCGGCGACCAGCGGATCCTTCTCCGTGCGCTCCACCATGCGCCAGCCCATGGCATCGAAGGCGTGGAACTGTGCGCGGCCGTCGCTGCCGAGGGTCTCGTTTACTACGCGCAGCTTAAGATGTTTTTCCTTAAGTACCTTCGGCGGCAGCCCCAGTCGCACGCCGCGGGCGGCGAATACGGGTTCAGGATTGCCCACGCCGAAGGGCCGCAGTTGCTCGATCGTCGCGTAGAACTCCGGCGTGATCTGCTCAAGACCGAGTTCCGCATCGACCGCCAGAATCTGCTCGAAGTCGGCAGGCGTGAGCCGGGCGCGCGCGTAGCGGTCGAGCGCCTCGCTGAGTTCGGGTAGATGCTCCGAGGGTAGGGCGAACCCTGCGGCGTGCGCGTGCCCGCCGAAGCGCGTGAACAGGCGGGCGCAGGATTCGAGGGCATTAAGCAAGTGGAAGGCTTCGATAGACCGTCCAGATCCATGCGCTTCCTCGCCATCGCGCGCCACTACCAGCGCCGGGCGCCCGGTCCGCTCCACCACCCGAGTGGCGCAAATGCCGATCACGCCGCGATGCCATCCCACGCCATCGATGACCATGCAGTAGCGCTCGCGTAGCGCGCCATCTCCATCCAGGCGCTCATAGATCTCCGCCATGATCCGCTGCTCTTCTGCCTGGCGCTCGGCATTGAGCCGGTCCAGATGCTCGGCCAGTTCGCGGGCGCGCGCCTCGTCGCGTGTGGAGAATAGCTCGACTACGTCCTGGGCCACGTCCATGCGCCCGGCAGCGTTGATCCGCGGGGCAAGGCGAAAAGCCACGTCGCCGGAGTTGATCGCATGCCCGGAATCGAGCGCCGACACGGCAATTAGCGCCTTCAGCCCTGGGTTGACGGCATGGCACAGTCCATCGAGGCCCAGGCGGGTGATCACTCGGTTCTCGTCGACCAGATCCACGGCATCGGCCACGGTGGCGATGGCGACCATCTTGAGGAACGATGGCAACAGGCGCTCGCGGCCGCTCTCTTTCAAGAGCGCCTGCACGATCTTGAAGGCAACGCCGGCGCCGCACAGCTCCTTGCACGGGTAGCCGCATCCCGGCTGGTTGGGATTGAGCACGGCCAGCGCTCCCGGCACGCCCTGCTCGACTTCTGGCAAGTGATGGTCGGTGACGATCAGGTCCACGCCCACGCGGCGCGCGGTTTCGGCGGCAGCGAAGGCACGGATACCGGTATCCACGCTGATGATGAGGCGCACGCCTTCGGCCGCCGCGCGCTCGATCACCTCATCCTTCATGCCGTAGCCCTCGCGGATGCGGTGCGGCACGTGGAAGTCGGCGCTGCCGCCGCAGAGCTCGATGGCCGTCTTCAGGATTACGATGGCGGTCGTGCCATCCACGTCGTAGTCGCCGTAGATGAGCACCTTCTCTTTGCGCTCGATGGCTGCCCGCAGGCGCTCGACAGCCGTCTTCATGCCCAGCATGAGATAGGAAGAATGCAGATGCTCGAGTGCGGGATGGAGAAATCGCGCCGCTTCTTCCGGGCTGCGCACACCACGCACCGCCACCAGGCGCGCCACCAGCGGATCGAGGTTGGCTTCGGAAATCAGGCGGCTGACCGTAGACTCGTCGGCCGCTTTCAGGGTCCAGCGCACGGATCAGTGCTCGTCGTCCTGCTCGGGCTCGTCGAAAACGATGCCGCCGTACTCCTCGGCCATATCGACCAGTCGCTGGTAGCGATCGTACCATTCGGTCGAGGCCTCGAAGAGGAACACCGTGCCCTGGTACGGCCAGCCGAGCTGCACAAAGCCGGTCTTGCCGACGTAGGTGCGCAGCCAGCGCGCCTCCTCGATGTCCTCTTCGTCGGGGTAGGCGGCGTTCTTCAGCCGGTCCACCAGGAAATCGAGGTCTTCCTTCTCCAGCACCACGTCGTTCATGGTGAGGAAGGTGGCGCCGGCGTGCTTGGCCAGCTCGACAAAATCCTTCCAGCTCTCGGGATTGTCGCTCGAATCCCACATCACGCTGGGCACTTCCTCGCCCACGTAGGCGTGGAAGCGCTTCATGCCGTGGCCTTCGATGAAGGCGGTCATGTCGTCTTTCACGTTGGTGAGATCGTCCGGCATGGCGTCGTGGCGATTCGGTGAACTGTATTCTACGCTACTCCCGGAGGGGCGCTGTGTCCAGAAAACAGCCAGCTAGACAGCGGTCAGTTTGAATTCTTCTTGTCTCCAAAAAGACTGGTCGGTGGGTCAGGTTCACCATGCACCTTGCGCCGCAGCCAAGCTCCCAGCAACAGGGCGCGCCAGCCTAGATAAAGCATGGCTGCCATCGCAAGAACGCCGACTCCGATCTCGATTACTCGCCCCATCGCTCGTCGCCCGTCTTAATAATCCCACTATTCTCCCAGCGCCTCCAAATAAGATGGTGCGAGTCGCCGATGTCCAACTGACCGCCACCGTCAACTACTCAGCAATCGTGAACACGTCGTGCTGCGCGGCCAAATCGCGGGCTGCGGGGGTGATGATGGTCTTGCTGCCGATCAGGATCTTCTCTTTGCGCTTTAGGGCGGCGCGGATCTCCTGCTCGCTCACAAAGTCCACCGGACGCGGCTTGGGACGGGAGACCGGCGGCGTCGCCGCTTGGTTTGGAGTGCTTGCAGGCGGAGCTGGAGCGGGCACCGGCGCAGGCTTACCCGTCTTTTTCGCCAGGAAGCGTTCGATTGCCTGTGCCACGGCGACGCGATCGGGTGCGCCGCTCGCGGCGAGCGGAAGCCCCTCATCCTTTTGCCCAGCCTGGCAAGCGCACGCCGTGGAACCGGCAGCTGGCGCGGCGATTCCGGCAACAGGCACGACTTCTTTCTGTGTGACTGGGCGCGCTTCATACGCCAATCGGCGAAGGTTGATCAGGTGCATGGGCGAGATATTGTCGGAGGTGATGTTGCCGCCCACGGCGCCGCAGCCCAGCGTCATGGCTGGAAACAAGTTGGTCGAAGCGCCGATTGATCCGTGCGGCGACGGGCTGTTCACCACGATGCGCCCGGCCGGCATTTTCAGCCCGTACTCGCGGATTACCGCATCGTCGCGGCCGTGGATCACGCAGGTGTGTCCCAGGCCGCCGAAGCGCAGCAGCGCCAGGCAGGTATCGAATCCGGCGCTGCGATCGCGCGTGAAATAGAGCGCCAGCACCGGCGAGAGCTTTTCCGCCGAGAGCGGATGCTCGCGTCCCACGCCCTTGAGCGGCGCCACCAGCAGGCGCGTGCCATCTGGCACTTTGAATCCTGCCAGCTCGGCGACCCGTTGCGCCGATTTGCCCACGAACTTGGGATTGATGGTGTGCTGCTCCAGGTTGACCATGTCGCGGCCGAGGCGCTGGACTTCGTCCTCGGTGAGGAAGTAGGCGCCGTTGCGCCTGAGTTCCTCGGTGACATGGTCGTGGATCGCCTCTTCCGCCACGATCGCCTGCTCTGAGGAGCAGATGGTGCCATTGTCGAACGTTTTGCCGAAGACCACGTCGGCGACGGCCTTCTTCACGTCGGCGCTTTGGTCGATGAACACCGGCACATTGCCCGGGCCGACGCCGAAGGCCGGTTTACCGGAGCTGTAAGCGGCGCGCACGATTCCCATGCCGCCGGTGGCCAGGATCACGCTGGTGCGGCGGTGCTTCATCAGCTCCTGCGTGCCGGCCAGCGTGGGCGTCGAAAAGCAGCAGATCACGTCCGAGGGCGCTCCCGCCTTGATGGCCGCGTCGCGCATGATGCTGGTGATCTCGCAGGTGCAGCGAAACGCCGTGGGATGCGGGCTGAGCACGATGGCGTTCCGCCCCTTGAGCGCGATGAGGATCTTGTAGATGGCCGTCGAGGTGGGATTGGTCGAGGGCAGCACCGCTGCCACGACGCCGACGGGCGCCGCGACCTCGATGATGCCCTGTTCGCGGTCTTCACGCACCATACCCACGGTCTTCATCCCGCGGAGGGCCTGGTAGACGCGCTCGGATGAAAACAGATTCTTCTGCACCTTGTCGGCAACGACGCCGTAGCCGGTCTCCTCCACCGCCAGCTTCGCGATCTTCTCGGCTGCCGCCGTGGCCGCGGAGGCCATGGCGTCAATGATGCGGTCCACCTGCTCCTGGGTGAAATGCTGGTATTCGAGGAAAGCGTTGTAGGCGCGCTCGACTAGTTCACGCGCTTCCGCAACGGAGCGCGAGTCCTTGTCAGCGGCGGGTTGGGGAACGGCGGACAAAATCCTCTGAGCGGATGAAAACCGAGATCCTTCGCGACCGTTCGCTCCCTCGCTCGGCTCGGGATTTCGGCGGCGGGCTCAGACGCCCGCCAAACGCCTCAACCTCGGTCGCTCAGGATGACAATCCTTAATTATCCCAGCCCGCCTTTCTTCGCCGGTCCGGCTTTGCCGGTGAGCATAGGCATGGCAGCGTCGAGATCGCCGTGCGGACGCGGGATCACGTGCACGGCCACCAGTTCGCCAACGCGACGGGCGGCCGCAGCGCCGGCATCGGTCGCGGCTTTGACGGAGGCCACATCGCCCCGCACCAGCACCGTGACGTAGCCGGCCCCGATGTATTCCTTGTGCACCAGCGTGACGTTGGCGGCCTTGACGGCGGCATCGGCCGCCTCGATGGAGCCCACCAGTCCCTTGGTTTCGATCATCCCCAGCGCTTCCATGATGGCCTCGACAACCTCAGATTTCCGCGCGTGCCAGCGGCAAGCGGCTAAAGCTACCACGCGTGGCGGCAAGGGTCAAACCGGATTGAGCCATTGAGTCATTGGGTCATTGGTTCATTGGGGCGACGGTTGCCTCAAGCCGCTTCCAATGGCTCAATGAATCAATCGATCAATGACTCAATTCTCCTTATCGACGAAGCTTTCGAACCCCTGTGGTATTCTTTTTCTCCAACCAATCGGGCGGGACGCGCGGCATGATTCTCTCCAAAGAATACGTGGGCTACATGGCCCGCGAGGTCGTCAAGCAGCTCCTCAAGGGCAAGTTCATCGAGACAGAGGACGAGCCGGGGATGCTGCAGCGGGTGCACGCCGCGTTGCTCGAAGAGATGAGCCTGGAAGACCGCATCAACGACGAAGTGCGCGCTATCCTCGAGCAGTACTCCGACGAAATGCGCAAGACCGGCGCCAGCTACCAGGAGATGTTCAAAAAGGTAAAGGCCGAGCTGGTGCGTAAGTACAAGGCGGTGCTGTAGGCTCCGTTACTGACCTGTGCTCGTGCCCAGGCCGGCTACCACCTTGCCACGCTTAGCCGTAGTGAGATAGCGGGCGATGCCGCGATAGAGCGCGTCGGCGACTGCTTCCTGCCCCTCCGCCGTGGTTAATCTGTGTTCGTCGGCGGGACTGGTGACGAACGCCACCTCGGCCAGTATGGACGGCATCTCGGCGTCGAGCAGGACTACGAACGGCGCCTGCTTCACGCCGCGATTCAGCACACCTTTTTCGCCGCAGAAAGCGCGATACAGGGCCTGCTGCACATCCACGGCGAGCTTGTGTGATTCGTTGAGCCTGCGGTCCTCCGCCACCGGCTTCGCGCTTGCCTTTGGGGCGTTTTCACGTTCTGACAGGCTGGGCACGACCGGGGAAGGACCTTTGGCGACGTAGTAGGTTTCCACGCCGCGCGCGCCGGGATCGTCGCTCGAATTCGCGTGGATGGAAATAAACAGGTCGGCGCCGGCCTGGTTGGCGACCGCCGCCCGTGCCTCAAGCGGTACGGTCAGGTCGGCGGTGCGGGTGTAGATGACTTCCGCGCCCAGGCGGTTGGCCAGCAAATCGCCGAGCCGCCTTGAGATTTCCAGCGTCAAGTCCTTCTCCTTCAGGCCGGCGTGCCCGATGGCGCCGTCCTCGGTGCCGCCATGCCCAGGATCGATGACGATCCTCGGATGCGGGGTCAGGAATGCGTGCGGTGCGCGCCCGCCTGGCTCCGTACTTGGAGGCTTGCTTGACGGCGCCCGTTCCGGATTCGCGGGGACGTGGCCCGGCGCCCGTGTGCCGCGGATCACGATCATCAGCCGGTAGGGCTCGTTGGGGGAGAGCACGGCGGAATATTCGGCGGGCGCGGCCAGGTCGATCACGATGCGCACCACGGAGGTTTCGCGCAGGCCGACACGGACACGGTTCACCAGTCCATCCTCCACCGGGATAGCGAGGCCCTCGCGGGACTTGCCAAGCAACTCGGCCGCCAGCTGCGTGTTCTCCAGGTCGAAATAGATGCGGTCGGGATCCTTGGCCGTGCCTGACTCCCACCGCACCGGAGCCTGGAGGAACAGGGCGACCGTCGTCCCCTCCGGCTTCGACCAGGAGCGGATGGCAAGCAACTGTGAAAGGCCGACGGCGGGCGCCGGACCCGATGGGACCTCGGGAGTGCCGCTGGTCGTTGGCTGCGTGCTGGGTGCTGGGCTGGGCGTTTCGGCCAACGGGGGCACCACGGGAGCGGGCGCCGCAACCGGTGGCGCAACCTGCGCCGGTCGGCGGTGCAGAAGCCCCCGCAAATGCGAACCGTGCCAGAGGACAACCTCAGCGCTGCCGGCCAGCAGAGCCATGGCGACGGCGACGATCGCCAGCATCCGTCCGCGCCGCCGTGGTTCGGCGTTTCCAAGCACTGCGAAAGCTGGGGCCGGCAACTCGGGTTCGGCCGCGGCTGTCATCTCGGCCACGGTGTCGGCCTCTGCGATCGGAGCAAGCGGCTCGGACGGCGCAGCAGGCGCAGTAAGGGATTCCAGGAGCTGATCCAGCTGGGTGGGGATGTCCTCGACCTGCGCCGGGGCTTCCAAGCTCGGCGCCGGCTTGGGCGCAAGCGCCTCCCGCTGATGGACTTCGTGTGACCACAGCGCCTCGATCACCAGCCCGGCGAGCAACTTGAGAGCGCGCATGTCTCGCTCGCCGAAGACCCCTGCCCAGCCGGAAAAAGCCACGATGATGCCGAGTACATCCTGCTGGCGGCGCAAGGGCACAGCGAGGATGGAGCGAATGCCCAGATTGCGGCACACCCAGACGTCCACCCGCGTGTCATGCTCGGTATCGTCGCAGAGTTGGACTTCGCCACTGGTGAGACAAGCGCCGGAAATGCCGGACTCCGGATTCAGGCGCGCCCCCAGTTCCGGGGCAATCAGGCCGGAGCGGCCCCGACAGACCACCGTCTCGCCTTCACGCAGGGCAATGGCGGCCCCGCCGGCCCCGGTGAGCCGGCGTCCTCCTTCGGCAATGAATTCCAGGGATTGCTCCAGGTTGAAGCGGGCAGCCGCCATCTGGCTCTGAGCCGCCAGCACGGCCGACAGGGTATCGGCGTCCTTGCGCAACTCCTCCGCCGCTTCCCGCTGGCCCTTCTGCGCCTGCAGGTAGGCGAAAGCCAGCAGCCGCTGGATGGGATCCGATTCGGCGGAGTATGGTTTCGGAAGTTCGGGCGGACGCGAATGCCGGCCCGGCACTCCCGCGTCAGGAGTGGACCCGTGTCTCATTACAAGCTGCTCTATTTTTATCCGGATTGCCAGAGGAGTGAAAGAGCAAATGGCCGGGGGCAGCAGCGCCGGAGTACATCTTAAGATTGCACCTTTGGGTAAAGCGCCATTTCGGGACGGACCCCGCTGCGCTGAAGGAAACTCCCCCTATCACACGTGACCTCACTGGTGAGTCGGAGGCGCCCATTGCACCGGGCGGGGAGGCAGGAAAAGGCCGCGGTAGGCGTGCTATCATCCAATCCCGCACATGGTGAGATTGCCGGAGATCGAGCGCAACTCGGGGCTGCGGCTCAGCCGTGACAAGGTCAACAAGCTGGCGCACACCGTCACCGACGCGCTGGCCGAACTGGAAACCGTCGAGTTCGTCGAGGACCGCAACGCTGTCCGCCTGGAAGTCCGCCGCATCCTGGAAGAGGCGCTCAAGGCCGAGGGCCGCATCGACGCCGCCGCCCGCCAGAAGATCGAGAGCCAGAAGCGCACCATTCTGGAAGGCACCCAGGAGTGGGACATCCTCTACCGGAAGTACTACAACGAGGAAGTCAAGAAGCTGGGGATTTAAACCAGGCGTCCGTGTCGCCCGCGCTGAGACCCCACCGTTGGCCGGGATTTTCCGCGCATGATGCTTCTGTGACTTATTCGGCTGGCCAACTCGAGACCCTCGTCAAGCAGGCTGCGATCGAGGCCGGATTCGACCTCGCCGGCATCGCACCGGCTCGGCTGGGCGATTCGCGCGAACTGCGGTTCTTCTCCGATTGGGTTGCTGCCGGCAGGGCGGGCGAGATGGCCTATCTCGAATCGCGCGACGGCCAGGGACGTCTCAAACGCGCCGCGCTCGAGCACGTTGCTCCCTGGGCGCGCTCCGTGGTCGTCTGCGCGCTCAACTACAACACAGCCCATCCTCGTTCGACGGAATGTCACGCTCCCGATCGCGGATGGATCTCGCGCTACGCCTGGGGGCCGGCCGACTACCACAGCGTAATCATGGAACGGCTGCGTCGGGTAGAGGCTCGCCTGCGCGAGGAAATCGGCGATCCCGCCATTGAGATGCGCTGTTACGTGGATACCGGCCCGGTGGTCGAGCGCGTCTTTGCCGCCTATGCCGGTATGGGATGGATCGGAAAGAACACCTGCCTGATCAACCAGCGCGTGGGTTCATGGTTGTTTCTGGGCGTGATTCTCACGTCGCTGGAACTTGCGCCTGATCTGCCAGCCGCGGATCGCTGCGGTTCCTGTACCCGCTGCCTCGACGCCTGCCCGACCCAGGCCTTCGTAGCTCCCCGCGAACTGGACGCCACGCGCTGCATCTCGTATCTCACCATCGAGAAGCGCGGCGCCATCCCGGAAGAGCTGCGCCCGGGCATGGGAAACCACGTCTTCGGCTGTGACATCTGCCAGGATGTCTGCCCCTGGAACCGAAAGGCTCCCGCCTCGCAAGCTCCGGAGTTCCAGCCGCGCCAGGAGCGCTTCCATCCCGCGCTGGCGTGGCTGGGGGCTTTGTCTGAGGAAGAGTTTCGCACCGCCTTCCGCGGCTCTCCAATCCGGCGCGCCAGGCGTTCAGGTCTGCGGCGGAACGCGGTGGTGGCGATGGGCAACAGTGGGCAGCGCGGCTCCGTGCCGTTTCTCCAGCAACTCGCCCGCGACCCGGATCCCGTTGTAGCGGAACACGCGGAATGGGCGCTGAAAAGATGTACCGAGTACCGAGTATCAAGTGACCAGTCTCGCATGATTCAAACTCGGTACTAAGAAAGAGCCCCTCCCAGCACTGGCCGGGAGGGGGAGGATCGGAAGCGGATCGGGCGGGGGGGCCCCACGCTCCGCGATGAGCAAATTACCTACACGCGGACGACATTCGCCGCCTGGAAACCCTTGGGGCCCTTTAACAGATCGAACTCCACGGTCTCGCCTTCGTTGAGCGTGCGGTATCCGTTCTCCTGGATGGCGGAGAAATGAACGAACACGTCCTCGCCGGTGGACCGTTGTATGAAACCATAACCTTTCGCGCCGTTAAACCACTTCACTGTACCCCTCTCTCTCACAAAGAAACTCCTTTCGCCTCAGCTCTGTTATGGAACTCTCCCTGCTGCCCCGGCGAACCGGCGCCTGCCTAGTCCGTAAAGCGTGATCCACCAGATCGTGCGGGAAGAGAAGAGGTTGCTGCTTTGCCTTGCAGCCTGCGGGCAATGAAAAAAGGCTGCAAGGCGATGGCCTGGTCTCGGTCCAACCACGCCCCACCTTCAGCAACCCAGATCTCCCTGCCTGAAGTTCGACTGCGAAGTACAAGACAATCAACCCGAATCCGCTGGTGACCCAGCCGGGTCTCCCCTTTTGGGAGAGCGCCCGAAGGCATGATATTCAGGAACTTACGCCGTTTCAAGAGGGAAGCGAAGGCGCGGTGTCCTTTCGGGTCATCAGTTGGTGCCGGTGGTTACCGCGATGCGATTCACCGGCGATGGCAATAATGGCTGACACCATCGCAAATCACAGATCACCGATCTGAAATTACCCATCGTCCCCTGTTAGGATTGGCCTGTGCCCGGCAATCCAACCACTATTCCTTCCGATGCCGCGCCCGCGGGGGCGCCGGCGCCGCCTGCGCCGGCTCCGCCAGCCAAGCCCATTTCTTTCGCGCGCCGGGTGGTCAAGACCGCCGGCTACCTCATGCGCACCGACGTCCACACCTTTGCCTTCTCGGTGGCGGCCAACGCCATTCTCTCGTTCTTCCCCTTCATGGTCTTGCTGTTGACGCTGATCCGCCGCGTCTTCCACTCCAAGGCCATGTATGAGGTGGTGATCGCGCTGCTGCGCGACTACCTGCCCACGGGTCAGGAATTCATCGTGCGCAATCTCAACGTGCTGGCCAATGCCCGGCAGCGTGCGGCCATCGCTTCGCTGGTGATCCTGCTCATCACCTCAACCGGCGTTTTCCTGCCGCTGGAGGTGGCTCTCAACAAGATCTGGGGATTCCCGCACAACCGCAGCTATGTCGGGAACCTGCTGGTTTCCCTGGGACTGGCGTTCGGCTCCGGATGCCTGGCGCTGCTTTCCATCGGGCTTAGCGCCGGCCACCGCGCTCTGCTGCTGTGGATGACCCATGGAGAGGCCCTTTTGCCCGTACGCGTGTCCACCTTCCTGATCATGAAGGCGTGCGCGCTGGTCACCACCATCGTCATCTTCTTCCTCATCTACTGGGTGCTGCCCAACGGCAAGACCCCGGCGCGGGCGGTGTTGCCGGCAGCTATCGTGGTCGGCCTGCTCTGGGAAGGCGCGAAGTACCTCTACATCCTGCTGCTTCCGAAACTGAATTTCGCGGAGGTCTATGGCCCGTTCTCCATCTCGGTTACGCTGATGTTCTGGGCCTTTCTTTCGGGACTGCTGTTGCT
>DATKLD010000142.1:0-12509 GCA_035542595.1 Terriglobales bacterium | reverse complement strand
GATCTCGGTCAGATTGTGCGGCGGGATCTTGGTGGCCATGCCTACGGCAATGCCGTCCGAGCCGTTGATCAGCAGGTTGGGAATCTTCGTGGGCAGGACGACAGGCTCGACCGTGGTGTTGTCGAAGTTCTCGACGAAATCAACGGTGTCTTTGTCGATATCCGCCAGCATCTCCTCGGCGATGGCGGTCATGCGGCATTCGGTGTAGCGATAGGCCGCGGGCGGGTCACCATCCACCGAACCGAAGTTCCCCTGGCCGTCAACGAGCGGATAGCGCAGCGAGAACGGCTGCGCCATGCGGACCAGCGCGTCGTAGAGCGCGGCGTCGCCGTGCGGGTGATACTTGCCCAGGCCTTCGCCGACCACCTTGGCGCACTTCACGTGCTTGCGGTTGTGCAGCAGGCCCATGTCGTGCATGGCATAGAGGATGCGCCGGTGCACGGGCTTGAGGCCGTCGCGGATGTCGGGCAGCGCGCGCCCGATGATCACCGACATCGAATAATCGAGATACGAGCGCCGCATCTCGTCTTCGACGTTGATGGGAACAATATTCGCCGCGCCCGGACCGCTGGGTGTCATACCGTCGCCATCGCCCGGCGGCGTCAGGGGGAGTTGGGGATTCTGTTCGTCAGCCATTTGGAATCAGTTCTCAGTTGCCAGTTGTCGGTGGGGAAAGCACCACCGAGATCCTTCGACTCGGGTTTCCCGCGCTGTGCCCCATCACGCCTAAACTAGGCGCGCTGGGGACCCTGAAAACGCGCGGGGCCCTCCCTCGCTCAGGATGACAGGGGATTAATTTGTTTGTGACCACGAAATAGATTCTAACTGCTTGCATTTACAGGAAGTTAATCACCAGGCGATTGATTGGATTATAGCACGTTTCCGGGCGGGATTTCCTATGGCACGATGAGCCGGCTGCCGGCTTCCGCGGGGGCGACAACGCCTGACTTATCCGGGAACTGGGCGAACAGAAAATCGAGGAACGCGCGCGACTTGGGGCGGCCCGAGGTGCGTCCGTGGGCCATGCGCACCAGGAACACCAGGGCTTCGAGCGCTTCGCTGTCCTTCAGCGTCGCATAGCCCAGGTGCTTCTGCTCCAGCTCGCGATACTGGACGATCATCTTCTCCAGCTCGGCGATGATCGCTTGCTGCGGCACGCTGGCAACCGCCGTCTCGTAATAGAGTCCCGAGCCGGTGAGCGTCTGGTATTTCTTGGCCAGGGCGGTGATGGCGGCGATGGCGTCGCGGTCGTTGATCGAGTGATCGCCGCGCGCCACTTTGGCGACGCCGAAGCTAAGCCCGACGATCAGCGGCTCGCGCTCGTAAACGAAGTTCTGCCGGACTTCCACTTTGGGAAACAGCGCCTCCTGGTCAAGTTCCGCCATGGGCCGCGGACGCTCGTTGCGCCGCGCCTGCTGCAGGTACTCGCACGTTGACGGGCAGTCGAGCGTCACTTCGCGCTCGCGTCCGCAGCAGACCGGACAGATGCGCCCGTGCACGGCCGGACAGAAGCGCTTTTCTTTGCGAATTTCGCAGATGGCACAGGCCATGAAGCTGGTCGTCGGTCGTTGGTCGTCGGCCTTCGGCCAAAAGCTCAATGGCCGACGACCGAAGGCCGACGACTACAATAACAGTTTTCCCCGCTCCTGGCGCGGGTCGCAGCCTTGCACAATTTATTGTGCAGATCACATATATGTGGAAAACCCGCTGAAAATGCGGCCCCGGCGCTTCTCTTTCATCGCGGGCTTGTATATGATGTGGACGGTTTTCAGCGGCACTGGTACTCACATCTCACGCTGTGTGAAGGAGGAATCATGGCAGGTATGACCAAGACCCAACTCGTGCGGCATCTGGCCGGCGAGCTCGAGGTCCCCAACAAGACGGCAGCGGCGTTCCTGGAAACTCTGACCACCACAGCCGTCAAGGAAACCAAGAAGAGCGGCGTCTTCGTGCTGCCTGGCCTGGGCCGGCTGAAGAAGGTGCAGCGCAAGGCCCGCATGGGACGCAATCCGCAGACCGGCGAGCCCATCAAGATTCCGGCCAAGACCACTGCGAAGTTCTATCTGGCGAAGGCCGTGAAGGATTCGATCGCGCCGAAGAAGTAGTCTCACCAGTCCACGTCCAACAGGAGGGCCGGCTCACGCAGCCGGCCCTTGTCTATTGCTGCTCAGAATCAAAGCCAGAGCTGTTCTGAAGGGACACGGCTTTTGCCGATGCGGCACGATTGCCTTCCCGGGCGCGCCTATACTTATCGCCGAAAGAGAGGAGAAAACATGAAGAGTCTTGTCGTTGTGCTCGCCGTTCTCGCCGGGTCCGCAATACTGGCCTGGCCGCAGACACCGGCCGGGCCGCCACAGTCAGGGCACGACCACGCTCAGATGCATGCCCAGCACGTGGCGCAGATGGCTGCTTGCAAACAGATGTTGGAGGAACACACTGCGGACATAAGGGCCACTTCGCAGGCGCTGGCCATCAATCTGGCGCAGATGAAATCCACGCTGCCCCTGATCAGCGACCTCACCCAGCGCAGCCGCTGGCAGTCGAACATCGCCATGTGGCAGGCGCTGGCCGACCATTTCAACCGCATGGTGGAGCATGCTGAGCACATGGAGAAGACGGGGATGGGCTGCGGCATGATGATGGACCACGGCATGGCCCGGGACACAGACAGCGAGCATGCGCCGCCCGCTACTCCAGCCAAGCCGCACTAGGACCGAACGAAGATGTATCAGGGAAGGCCTGAAGTCCGCACGGGGCGAAGGTCTCCGGATCGGCACAGGGATGTATTCGCGGCCGCCTCAAGTGACGCCGTCCGGGCGCGAGCGTTTCAACTGCTGCGCTTGTTTTCGGCCTGGGCTTGCAGCCGCTCGCGTTCGTCCACGTGGTTATGCTGACCATTGGCCAATTCCCCGTGGCTCACGTGCTGCCGGCACCAGAAGCAAATGACGATCGGTTCCATGCAACTAACCTCAACCGTATGAACCAATCATCGGCCTGAATGTTGCGCATGCCAAGTAACACGCGTAATTCCACGGCATTACGTTGGGCCACGGGCGTGTGGTACCCTCGCTCGCGGCGAGAGTGAAGAATCTTCGGGGGATGGCCGAGGCGATTGGGAACAGGCGCCGGGCGTTTGCTAGTCGCCCACTCCCAGCAGGCGATTGCCTTCGGCGCCGGCTGTGTAAGTGAGCTTGATCCGCTTGCCTGCGGGCAGGGCATTGCGCAGATCACCGTTGAAGACCAGAGTCTTGCCGGGACCGCCGTTGTGGGGTCGCAGCGTCACCAGAGACTTGTCCGGGCGTCCGACCTCGGTTTCGAAGAACGCCACCGCTTCCACCGTGCCGTTTTCGGTTTGGGTGCCCGGCACGGCGCTCACAATGTGAGAACCGCTTCCGGCTGGAGAAGCCGCATCGTCCGCCTTGCGACGCCCCAGCAGCTCCAGCGCGATATTCAGGAAGAAGATGCCGGACATGGTGAGCAGGATCAGGCTCATAAACAGGCCATCCACGGTTATTCCGTTGCTGTTCAGCACGATGTAAGCGATGCCCAGCAGCGGGAGCAATCCCAGGATGCCCGAGATCAACAACACGGCCATAAGCTCCTCGTCCTTATGAGTTCCGCAGGAGTATCGACTTGCGCCCCACGACAGCTCTGCCTGAATCTTGTACCTGAGCAATGGGCTGAATGGCAATAGCAGTGGGCATTGCGGCGGGTGGCATGGCAGGAGCCATGTCCCGATAAAGACCCCCGGAATGCTCGCATTCTCAATAGCTTGCCCATGAGTAACGTCGCTTCAGGTCAGTGTCCGGATTCGGTCCCGAAGGCGGTATTCGGCCCTCTCCGCGGCTGAACCTTGGAGAATTGGCACAGGACGAGCGCGGGGATATATCTCTCCCATGCGCACACCCGAACGCCGTGTTCTGGTCACTTGTAACGAAGGGCACGAATGGTGGGTCAAAGTCCAGGGGAACAGCCCTCCCCAACCTCAACCCGTGGTCTGCCCCCTGTGCCATGAAAGCGCTGATGTGCTCCTGCCCATGATCGTAAAGGTCGAGGCGCTTCTGGCCACCGAACGATAGCGCGATCAGCCCTTCGCGACTTGCAGGTTGTTGGTCACCGAAAAGACCCCGGAGACGCCGTTGGCGCGGATGCCGGCAATGTTTTTGTCGGCCTCGCTGTTCACTACACCCTCCAGCGTGACGTGCCCGTTCTTCACGATGATGCGGATGGGCTTGATCACGCCCATGTCATATTTCTGCAGCGGCCCGAAGCCGTAGATGGCGCGGAACAGTTGCCGCCGCAGGCGGTCATCGTTGGGAGAAGGCGGCAGAACCTCGATCTGATTGTCGACTGCTTCGACTCCCTCGATGTTCTTCACCGCCTTCTCAGCACTCGACCGGATGCTCGGGCGTGTCACCTGGCCCAGCAACGTGACCTTGTAGCCCTCTACCTTGAAAGCCAGATTGTCGAAAACGTTCACATACGGCAGCATCAACAGCTCGTGCCGGACCTCTTTCTGGATGCGCCGGACGGCACGCTCCGACACAGGGCGCTCTTGCGCCGCGAGCAGAAGCGCCGCCACGACCGTGAAGAGCAACAGCAGGAAACGGCGGGAAGGCATGACGTCCTCCATCGTTAACGCGCGGCGAGCGACAGGCCGTTACTTCTTCTTGCCCCCGAAAATACCCTGCAGAGCGCCCCCCAGGCCTTTGTCCTGTTGCCCCGGCAATTGCTGGAGCGGGTTGGAGATCGCTCCCTTTACCATGCCGCCGACATCGGGCACGAACACCGGCTGTGCCGTCGTTCCCTGAATCATGAAAGGGATTCCCCCGCCCTTGCTGCTGCCGCCGCCTAGGAGCGGCATGCCCTTGGTCATCCCGCCCATGAGGCCGCTCGACTGCGCCAGTGTCGCGACCATGTGGAAGTTCAGCGCATTGTTGCTGCTCACGGTGCCGTTGCCGGTCATCGATCCGATCGACGGGACGACGATGTTGAGATTGTCGGCGCGAATACCTTCCGGCGCCACCCGCAGGTTAGAGCTAAAGGTCTCAATCAGCGTGTCGGAAGACGAACTCTTTAGTCCCGAGAGCGCGGAAAGCACCTTCATCTTGGAGGCCAGATCGTACCCGGCCAGGCGTGCGTTCGAGAGCAGCACGGTGCCGGTTGTTACCAGGCGGTCCACGGCGCCGTCCAGAGACAGGTTGGTGGTGATAGTGCCGCCTTGCAGCGAGGCGCCCGATGGCAAACTGACGCCCACTGCCGGCAGCAGCCCCTCTACGTCCTTCACCGGCAATTGCGAGCCGTTGAGCTTCATGTGCACCACCGCCGTCGGCCCTCGCAGATCGTAGTCGCCGGAAAGCCGCACCGTGCTGCCTCCGGTCTGGATGTCGCCGCGATTGAGCACCCCGGTTTCACGCTTCAGGTCGTAGTCGGAAGCGTAGTTCAAGCTGACCGGCTGTTTGGCCGGCGAGCCCGCCGGCACCACGCGCAGTTTGGCTACCGTGGCCTTGCCCTCGGAGTGCGCGGTGTGGCCGTCCGACTTGACAGTCCCCGTGTAGTCGAGCAACCCCGCGATCCCGGAAGCTGGATCGACGAAGCCGGTGGACGCCAGGTCCATGTTGTCGATCGAGACCTGAGCCTGCAGCGGAGTTAACGCGGCATCCGTCTGGTTGATGGGGCCAGCCGTGCCGGACAGTTTCAACCTGCCGCCGCCCGGTGTCTTCGCCTCCAAAGTGAACGGAATTGGCGACGTGTAGGAAATATTGCTGGCGGTCAGGTTTACGCCCTCATAAACCGAAGGCTTGCCTCCCGCCTTCTCAATCGTCACCCGGCCGTTGGCGATCTTCAGCTTTTCCACTGAGAAGTTGCCGGCAGCAGCGGACGATGATGAAGACTTCTTGCCGCCTCCCAGGCTGGAAAAGTTCCACTGGCCGGATGCTGAGTGGACCAAGGTCAGTTCCGGCTGGTCAATGGTGATGCCAGTGACCTCCACTGAGCGAGAGAAGATCAGCGGCAGCAGCTTGACGCCGACCTCCAGCCTCCTGGCCTTCAGGAACGGGCCTTTGTTGAACACCGGATCGTCGCTGATAACGATGTTATCGGCGGTGACGCCGCCAGCCAGCAGCGAAAGGCTCAGGCCGCCGATCGTAACTTCCCGGCCCAGCGAAGATTGCAATTGCGACTGGATGGTTGGACGGAACGAATCTGCGTTCACTAGAAAAGGGATCAGGACAATGATCACCACGATCACGCCCAGAACGATAAGAACGGGAAGGAGCAGGCGATTCTTCGGCATACGACCTCCTCGAGAACGCCGGGCCGGAACACGTGGGCACGACAGGTCAGGCTCGCCTGAGGGAGAGCACCAAAATGCTAGCACCGGGCCGGGAGAGGCTGCAACGGAGGCAGGCGCGGCGGGCGTCAACTGCCGCCGGCAGTGGCGGGGCGTACCAGCGCCAGCGTGGTGACGTCGTTCTCCGTTTCCTTGGGTCGCCGGGCGCTCTCGATGTAGGTCTTCACGTCAGCGAGCACTTGCGTGCAGAGATCGTGAGCATCTGCGAAGCTGATCCCGGATACGCATTCCGTCAGGCGCTCGATGCCGTACTCCTTCGAGCCCGCCTTCGATTCCACCAGGCCGCGGGAAACCAGCAGCAGGGCAGCTCCCGGCGGGATCGCGGTGATGCGCACGTCGTGTGTGGCGTGCGAGAACAGGCCCAGCGGGATACCGCACGCCTCCAGGCCGGTCACCCCCTCGTGGTCCTTGAGGAGGGCCGGGGTATGTCCGGCGTTGATATACGTCAGCGTGCCGAACTTTTCTACATAACAACCCAGGAAGGCGGGCGCGCAACGCACTCCCCCGGCCGCCCGCATGATGACTCGGTTTAATTCGATCAGCAGCTTGGGCAGGGCCTCGGCCTCATTCACATCGTCATCGCGAAGCGCCTCGCCGGCCAGGGGACGCAGGTGGTCCTGCACAGCGGCGGCGATGTCCAACGCTTCCTCTCGTTTTCCGGCCACATCCAGCAGCAGGAAGACGAGGCGCCCGGAATCGGTCACCAGAAAGTCGTAGAAATCGCCGCCCACGCGCGCCGCGCGGTACAGGGCCGAAATCGACGAGCCGTCCAACTGCGGGACGATGGTGGGCTGGGGACGGCGAAGCGTCCGCTCGGGCGCTGAATTCGGGAACAGCTTCATGGCCTGGATACGGAAGAAACTGAGACTACCACAACGCACCGACTGACACCGGGCGGAAAAACGGACACGCACACTGCAAGAGCCGCTCCGGGAAAACGTGACAACAGCTTCCTATCAGGAGCATGCTAGAAGCAGATGCGGCGCAGGTTTTTCCAATTCGCTCTGCTGGTGATCGCAAGCGCGACAGCGGTAGCCGCCGGCCCTCCGGGTGATAATGTGGGCCCTGCGGTCACGCTGTACCGCCAGTTGCGCGACCTGGGGCTCGACCCTGCGCGCGTGTACCACATCCGCGACGTCGGCCTGGACCACGCCGCCATCCACATCACCTTAAACAGCGGAACCATCGCCTTCAGCCAGACCGTGGAGGGGCGGGTGACGGGGGCATTTTTCGAGGGCGACGGCGAGATTCTGCTGGTGCCGCCCAACCGTGTGGAGCGCGCGTCGATGGCTCTGTTCACCGGCGCGCCCATCCTCGAAGAAAGGTTCGTGACCGCCTTCTTCCGCTTCAACGACGACACCGTCGCGCGCCTGCAACCCTCGCTTCGTCCTGCGGAGCAAGGTCCGGAGTTCCTTGCGCGCTGGGAACCAGCCTTCCGCGAGCTGTGCGTCGGCGATGCCTTTGAACTGCTGCGTTTTCTGACGTGGCAGGGACCCTCCGGCGCAACTCCGGGTTCATTCTTCCACGCGCGCCTCGCCGGCCTGCACCTGGGGACGTTCGACGTCTTCTTCGATACCGAAAACGCGGAGCAGGTCTCGGTCGGGCAGGGCAGCTCGGTCAACGGCGCGCAAATCTTCGACGTTTGGGCCTCGTTCGCCACCCGGAATGCGGGCTCCGGGGAGCGCGACAACGTCACCGAACTGGGGCGAAACAGCGTCCGCATCACTGCCTCGAAAATCCGCACTCATATCCTGCCCTCGCGCGAACTGGAGGCAGAGGCGCAGCTGACGCTGGAGGCAACTCGCAGCGGTGCCCGCACGCTGGTGTTCGAGCTGTCACGCTATCTTAAGGTCAGCTCGGTGGTAATCGCTGACGCGCCGCTGGAGTTCATCCAGAACGAGTCCCTGCAGGGCGGAGACCTGGCGCGCCGGGGGAATGACCTGGTCGCCGTGGTCCTGCCGCGCCCACTGCAGGCGGGAGAGAAGTCGCAGTTGCGATTCAACTACAGTGGCTCCGTGATGTCGGAGGCGGGCGGCGGACTGATGTATGTGGGTGCGAGAGGCATCTGGTATCCCAACCTCGGCCCGGCCATGTCAGACTTCGAGCTGGAGTTCCGCTATCCGGCGGGCTGGACGCTCGTGGCGACCGGCAAACGGACTTCGTTGGAAACCGTTGGCGCTGAGCAGATATCCCGCTGGGTTTCGGAGCGGCCCATCCCACTGGCCGGATTTAATCTCGGTAAATACAAAACGGCGCGCGCCCGGGCGGCAGAAACCGTGGTCGAGGTCTTCGCCACACCTGAGGTGGAAAGGTCATTTCCGCAGACGAGGGCGAAGTCCCTCGACCTGCCGCCCTTCTCACGCCCCGGCGCCAACATGATGCCTCCGCCACCGCCCGCGCCATCCGCTGAGTCGCAGGCGGTGGCTCAGCGCTCCACCCGCGCCTTGGAATTCTTCTCGCGCCATTTCGGCCCTTTCCCTTACAGTTCGCTTGCGGTCACGCAGATGCCCGGCCCCATCAGCCAGGGATGGCCGGGACTGGTCTTTCTCTCCAGCTACGCCTTCCTCAACGCCGAGGAACGCGAGCGCCTGCACCTCAGCAAGTACGAGAAGCTGCTCTACGGCGAGCTGGTGCAGGCGCACGAGACGGCACACCAGTGGTGGGGCGACGCTGTGCTGTGGAAGAGCTATCGCGATGGCTGGCTCTTCGAGGCCCTTGCCAACTACAGCGCTCTGCTGGCGCTCGAGGCGGAGAAACCGGATATCTTCCGTGCTGCCCTGGAGCAGTACCGCCAGGACTTGGCCCGGAAATGGCACGATGGCCCTCCCATGAAGGACGCGGGACCGGTCACCCTGGGCCACCGCCTCACCTCATCGCGACTTCCCGAAGCGTACGAAGTGGTCCTCTATGGCCGCGGCACGTGGCTCCTGCACATGCTGCGCGAGATGTTCCGCGACGCAGATCGGGAGAGCGCCGATCCCGACGCGCGCTTTTTCCAGGTTCTGCGCGGCGTGCGCGAGCGCTTTGACGGACGTACGCTCTCTACCCAGGATTTCCAGAAAGCGCTGGAAGAGGCCCTTCCCGTTTCTCTGCGCTATGAGGGGAAGAGATCGCTCGCCTGGTTCTTCGACGGATGGGTCAACGGCGTGGCGCTGGCTCACTGGCAACTGTCGGGCGTGAAATTCACACACAAGAACGACAAGCGTTTCGTGACCGGAACACTCTTGCAGCAGGACGCGCCCGACACGCTGGTGACTTCCGTCCCCCTCTACGCCAACACCGAGGGCGGCAAACGCGTGTACCTGGGCCGCGTCTTTGCCGACGGGCCCGAGACCGAGTTCCGTCTGCCGGTCCCCGCTGGAGCGCGCGGGCTGGTAATCGACCCGCATCACACCGTGCTCACCCGCCCGTGAATACGAGTGCCGCATTAACCCGAGCCCAACATCGGCCGTCGTGGGCTTTCGGTATAATGATGTTGCCCACGTTGGTGTCCGCCCGCCGGAGAGGTGGCCGAGTGGCTGAAGGCGGCGGTTTGCTAATGTGTCCTTTTGAACAAGCAATTTCTCTTCCAAGCTCCGCAAGGTGTTGATTCCCCGTAAATCGATCTCACGAAACTAGACCAAATTCGGCCGCCGGCGACGACGTTTGCTCTGTCCGGTGCAGTAAACTGTGCAGTAAGAATTTGATGCTGTATTTTTCGCTTTTCTCGCGCCTTCATCGGAAGATAGGCGCGTCGTCTCCCCCGTGTTGGATCTCTTATAGGCGGCGCTCACGGAACGGGCCGGCACCGTCCCAACCAAACATCCAACACCCGCGAACGGCATGATTTTTGATGGTACGCCAATGCAGCGTCGCCGCGGTGCCCGTGCAGTGAAACCAGAAGCTGAATTTTGCAAACTATTGATTTTCTGTAATTGCAAACGCCTTTGATCCCCCTTTTCACCTGCCTAATGCAGTCACGACAGCTTGCAAACGTTCCACGGCGCCACAGCGTGCACTGGTCGAGTGGGACGGGACGGAGCCGGCTCAAGGTCAAGGGACGGCATTCCAGCCGGACGATCACCGGCTCAGTGCCTCAAACGGGAGGGGGATCCTTCGGCACGTCATTGCTGTTGCTTTCGTGGCACTGGTATTGAAAGCCTTCTGTGCCTCTATCCAATCCTTGCCGATTGGCGCAGGAAGAGAGATATGAGCGGTTGGCTCAGGGCCGGATGGATAAAACGTGAGCGAATCATTCTGCCGATTCTGGTCAGCGCTCGGATCATGACGTTTTGTCGTGACAACGTACACTCGCTTTTGGCATTTTGGAGAATTGCACTGCAAGATTGCGTAATAGGTGATTGTCGCGCCTAAATGCTGCAGGACGGAAGCATTCACGGCAAAGGTGCTTGGCCTGTCGCAGTGCGGGCAGTGCATGTGGACACGGTGAAGATTGTTCTGCTGAAAATACGCTTCCCAATGATCTGGTAGGGGCATGAGCTTCTACTTCCGAGTAAGCTCCCATAATAGTACATCCACGCGGGCCAGAACGCGTACCCGAACGCCTGCCGCGACTGACCCGCACCGAACCGCGCCTCAGGCCAAGATCCCCCTCCAAACCAAACGCAGCGATCCGGGCGCGTGACAGAAGTCTGCCTGCGCTTAGGTCGTCCCGGCGAGAAGCAGCGCGAGGAACGGCTGACGGTGCCTGTAGCGACTTGCGTTAGGGGGATCTGCGTTGGATCGATCCGCCGGTTAGGTGATCCGGCGTCATCGGCAGGTGCGGCTCTGGTCGTGATGCTTTCGCCTACTTCGGCGTTGGCGTGTTGAACATAATCCGCCAGAATTTCCACGTCCCATCGGGCTGACGCCGGAGAATCCAAAGATTCCGCCAAGCCACTCTTTCAACAGTGCCATCCATTCGGGATTTGCGCGTACCTGTAGCAGTCGCTCGAACGAAAGCGATCTCACCGGCTATCTCGACCTCATCGTAAACCAGCTTGTACTCCACCTCGTAAGCGGCATGGTAATCGGAGGAGAGACGACGAAGCTGGTCAATCCCACTAATAGATAGCCGGTCTGGAGGCATGATTATTACGTCGCGAGCCATCGTCGCAATGCATCGATCTGTGTCCCCGGCATTTGCGGCCCGAAAATACTCCTCGCCCAACGCTTTGATGGCGTTCACGTCAGAATCGGCAGTTCTAACGGCGTCCATCTCTGTCTCACTCCATGATCGTGGTTGCGCGGGCGTGCGGCAGTATACGCCTCCGGTGTGTGCCACTGTGAGAGACTTCCCGCCTGTGTCTGGATCGCGCCGAGGAATCGAACGCCTCCACTACTGTTCGAGCCGTCCAGATCTGCAAGCCTGAAGCTTTCAGAACACCGTCGGGGGGATCTGTAGAGCGAAATCGCCGCGGAAGACCAATCTCCCATCCCGTAGCCGATGGTCGCTCAGAAGCCCCGCCAAATCGCAGGAAAGAGGCTTCTGGCTGCTTTCAGTGTACGATCGCAACCTACGATTCGCCGCCGGATCCCCCTCCAGAAAGCGCCGCGAGCGGCCTTTGGGCTTTCGGTATAATGATGTTGCCCACGTTGGTGTCCGCCCGCCGGAGAGGTGGCCGAGTGGCTGAAGGCGGCGGTTTGCTAATCGGTCTGCCTCTCCTAGCATTTCCCATTCCAATCCTTCCAACCTACTGATTCTTCGTTCGACGCTCCGGCGACATTCGCCCACTTTCGGCCCACTCGCCCGACAACTGGTCTCGCCCGCGCAATCTCGCGCAATCGCCTTCCCTTCGCCCGTCGTACCTCGCCGCGCCACGCCACAAACTGGACGCGGTCACGATATTCGGGCACCCCGCCGACCGGCCCCTTCGTGGCTATCCACTGATAGCTTCCGATAGCCCGTTGCCCGATAAGACCCGCGTCCTCCTGACCCCGGAGGCGAGTGTGTCCCGATGGGTATCCGGCCAAAACCAAGGTCTCTCAAATCCCCAGAATCGTTCCTCAGGGCGGATCGGTTGCCCCAGATCGAGGGGTCTAATCGTCGCGTGCAGTCCGAACGCTGGGAGCCGTCCAGATCGCCCTACGTGCCCGCGTAGCGCGTCGAATCGTCCCCAGAAGGGGCCAGCGTGGGCTGTGATCGAGTCACCCGGTCGGCCCGGTCGCCGCGCGGACT
>DATKLD010000141.1:0-8630 GCA_035542595.1 Terriglobales bacterium | reverse complement strand
CTGGCGCGGGTGGTTTCCTCGAAGACGGTCTATCGCGGGCCGGTGTTCAGCATCACGACCGACTACGTGCGCGAGCCGGGCATAGACCAGCCGCTGCGGCGGGACATTGTCCGGCACCAGGGATCGGTGGTGGTGCTGGCCGTGGATGAAGGTAAAGGCGAGCCACGCGTGCTGCTGGCGCGGCAGTACCGGCATGTCGCAGGCGGGCCGCTGTGGGAGCTGCCGGCCGGGCGCATCGACCATGGCGAGAGCGCGCTGGCCGGGGCCAAACGCGAGCTGCTGGAAGAGACCGGCATCACCGCGCGCCACTGGCAGCATGCCCTCACCTTCTACTCCAGTCCCGGCTTCCTGGACGAAACCATGGCCATCTACCTGGCGCGCGGGCTGACTCAGGGCGTCGCCCAGCCGGAAGCAGACGAGATGATCGCCAAGCGCTTCTTCCCTCTCTCGCAGGCGGTGCGGATGACGATGAACGGCGCCATCCGCGACGGCAAGACCATCGCCGCCATCCTGTGGTACGAGCGCAGCCGGCGAGCGTAGGCCGCCGAGATCCGCGCCGGGAGCGGGTCTTTCTGCATATCGGTTGACGATGTTCAGACTTTTGCTGCCTTGACCACAGGGCCGAGTGGCGAGAAAATCATACTGGAAACGGTTAGCTCATGTCGGCCGGATGAGGCCGGCAGCGGGCTTCGCCGGATTGGGTAAAACCAGCAAACACAATGGAAGGCTTGCACCGTTGCCACAGCGCGCCAACGGTACGGGGCCCGAACAGAAGGAGAGAAAGTTGGCACGCATGAAAGGGAAAGTGAAGTGGTTCAACAACGCGAAAGGTTACGGATTCATCGGACGCGACGACGGACCGGACGTGTTCGTCCACTACAGCGCCATCACCTCGGAAGGCTATAAGAGCCTGCAGGAGGGCGATGAGGTGGAGTTCGATATCGTTCAGGGCCCGAAGGGCCCGCAGGCCGACAAGGTGGTCAAAGTGGCGGCATAGAGACCGCCAGTGCCGGTCAGAGCTCGGCCACGTGGCCGGGCTTCTTTTTTTGCAATTAGCAATTGGCAGTTGGTATTTGGCCCACCCTCTTGTGCCATACGGGCTAAGTGCTAACTGCCAATTGCTAAGTGCTGAACTGCGGCCGTGCAGGGACTAAAATCTGAACAAATCATGCCCACCTTCGACAACAAGAGCGTGGCCGCCATCCTCTACGAGACCGCCGATCTGATGGAGGTGCGCGGCGACGATTCCTTCCGCATCCGCTCCTATCGCAATGCGGCGCAGGCGCTGGAGTCGCTACCTACACCTATCGCCGAGCTCGCGGGCGATACCAAGAAGCTGCTGGAGATTCCCGGCATCGGCAAGAGCATGGCCAGCCACATCCAGGAGTTGTTCCGCGAGGGCAAGCTCGGGCTGCACAGCGAGCTGCTCGCGAAGTATCAGCCTTCCATGCTCGAGCTGTTGAAGATCTCGGGCCTGGGGCCAAAGACGGTAGCTCTCATCTGGGATAGTTTCCAAATCTGCGATCCGGCGGGCGTCGAGAAGCTGGCGCGCGAAGGTAAGCTGCGCGATCTGCCGCGCATGGGGGAAAAGCAGGAGCAGAAGATCCTGAAGGCCATCGAGCAGTATCGCCGCATTTCCGGACGCTTCCTGCTGGACGAGGCCGACCGCACCGCCCAGAAGCTGATCGAGCACCTGCACGGCATCCCGGGAATGGAGGCGGTCACGCCCGCGGGCTCGCTGCGGCGCGGACGCGAAACCGTGGGCGATCTGGACCTGCTGGTCACGGGCAAGTGCTGCACCGCCGAGAAGCCGCGCGAGGCGGTGATCGATCGCATCCTGGCTTTCCCCGGGATACTCGAGACCATCGCCCGCGGCGAGAACAAAGTCAGCTTCAAGCTGCGCAGCGGCATGCAGGTGGACGTGCGGCTGCTCGCGCCAGAGTCGTTCGGCGCGGCCATGTGCTACTTCACCGGATCGAAGGCGCACAACATCGCGCTGCGGCAGCGGGCGCTGAAGCTGGGCTACACCCTGAGCGAGTACTCGCTGGCGCGCCTCAAGGACGAAAAGCCGGTGGCCGGGCGCACCGAAGAGGAAATCTACGGCAAGCTCGGTCTGGACTTCATCCCGCCGGAGATGCGCGAGAACGCGGGCGAGATCGAGCTGGCAGAAAAGCACGCCATCCCGGCGCTGATCACCGAGCGCGACCTCGCGGGCGACGTACACATGCATACCAACACCACCGACGGCCGGTGCACGATCGAGGAGATGGCACAGGCGGCGCGCGATCGCGGGTACAAATACATGGCCATCACCGATCATTCCAAAAGCCTGGCGATGACCTTCGGGCTCGACGACCAGCGGGCTCTGGAGCACGTCAAGAAAATCCGCGCGACCAAGGTGGATGGCGTCAGGATTTTCGCGGGGATCGAAGTGGACATTCTCGCCGACGGCGACCTCGATCTCTCCGACTCGGTGCTGGAGCAGATGGACGTCGTGATCGCCAGCGTGCACTCGCATTTCAACCAGGAGCCGCAGAAGATGACGGAGCGGCTGCTGCGGGCGATTGCGAACCCGCATGTATCGATCCTTGGACATCCCACGGGGCGTTTGTTGCTGCGCCGCGACGCCTACGAGTTCGACATGGACGCAGTGCTCAAATCGGCGGCCAAGCACCGCGTGGCCATGGAATTGAATTCGTATCCCGACCGGCTGGATCTCTGCGACCTCCATCTGCGGATGGCCAAGGAGCGCGGGGTGAAGATCGTGATCAACACCGATTCCCACCACACCTCGCATTTAGACAAGATCAAGTACGGAGTGCTGCAGGCGCGCCGCGCCTGGCTGACGAAAGCAGACGTGCTCAATACGCTGCCGGTGGAGAAGTTTGCCAAAGCGATGAAGAAACAGTAGTCAGGAGTCGGGAGTCAGAGAAAGCTGCTGACCACTGACTCCCGACTCCTGACTTCGAGGAGAGCTGCTATGCCCGAGGAACCCAAAACCCCCCAGCCGCCGCCGGACGCTGGCCACATCCCCATCACCGAAGAAATGGACAGCGCCAAGTGGACGCTGCCGCCGGTACTGCCCGTGGTAATCGTGCTGGTCGTGCTGGCGGCGATCGTGGTCGTGGGCGCACATTTGATGCGGCCCAGGGCTGGCGCATCCGGCGCCATGACCGGCGTCTACGCGGCGGAATCGCCGGACAAGAGCAGCACTATGGTGTTGGTGCGGGTGAGCGTCAGCAACGTCGGGAATAAGCCGATGTGGGTGCGCGAGATCACGGCCCAGCTCAAGACCGATCAGGGAGAGTGGACCGACGTCGCCGCTTCGCCGGTGGACATCGCGCGCTACTTTCGGGCCTTCCCTGCCTTGGCCCCCTATCAGGCGCCACCCTTGAAGTCGGAGACCAGGATTGTCGCCGGCGGGCAAGCCGAAGGCATGGTGCTGGTGTCCTTTCCCGTCAGCAAGGACGCATTCGACAAACGCAAGGTTCTTTCGGTCACGCTGGAGAATTACGACCGGCGGCCGCTGGTGATCGCGGAGAAGCAGTAGTCAGGGGTCAGGAGCTTTCCCTTGATTCCCGACTCCCGACTCCTGAGCACTCAGTTGCCGGTGGGCGTGGGGGCGGTCTTGGGCGTGGACACGTAGCCCGATACTCTGTCCTTCTGGACGGTGAACACCACCAATTCATACAGCATGCGGTCGCGGCCGGTATAAAACTGCAGGGGCTCGTAGATCGTCCGGTCCTTTTTCTCGATGGTACGGTCGTCGGCGATGACGTCGAGCGTAAACTTTCCACGCCTGGGGTCGGTCTTCTTGAGTTGCAGGCTTATGGTCGAGACCGGCGTGCTTCGCTTGGACTTGGTCAGAGTGAACTCATAGTAGTTGCGATCGCCCTTGTGCTTGAGGTATTCCAGGTCCTCGCGGGTGCGGGCGATGAGGCCGCTCTGCTGCCCCAGGTCGCCGATAGCGCGATCCAGCTTTCCCTTGGTGGTCTCCAGATCGCTCCTGACGTTGCCGACGTCGCCTTTCACGCCGGCGACCTCACCCTTCACCCCGGCCACCTCGCCGCTGACTTTTCCGATCTCCTGACCCTGCTCCGTCAAGCGGGTTTCGGCGGCGCGCTGCTCGCGCTGGAGTTCGGCGGTGCGACGCGCCAACTGCTCGGCGGTCATGCCGACCTGTTTGGCCAGCGCCTGCTGGGAAGCCTTGCTTTCGGCTTCGTCCTCGTTGACGCGCCGGGCCAGCTTGTCATAGTTGGTGGCGGCCGTCAGCTGTGTGGCTTCCACCTTGGCGAGCCGGCCGTGCATATCGAACATCAGGTAAAGAGAAACGATGACGTAAACGGCGGCGACGGCCAGCAGAATGTTCCTCAGTGTGCCTCCGCTGCTATGCGCGACGGCGGGCTCTTCCTCAGACAGCAACATGGTTTGCCTCGCGGAATGAATTACAGCGCCCCATTGTTTCAGCAGTGTTGCGGGAGTGTCAATGCGAAGGGCTCGGGGACCGAGTGTTCAGGCGCCCGGAAACCGCGACGGCGAGTGGGAACTCAGAGCTGAAGCCGCCGGCATCCTCAGCCACTGGCCAGCGAATCTCGAGACCGTTCAGGAAGGTGTGTTTGCGGGAGAGCTCGGCGCCGGCGGTCGCCAGCTCGCGGAACGAATTCATCTCCGCCAGCGAGTAGGTGACCCGCAGCAGGTGGCAGCCATTCTCTTCCGTCCACTCGGAGCAGGACTGCTGACGGCGAGCCATGCGCGAGACACGCCGGAAGTCAGGAGAGTCCTCGAATTCGATCAGGACGGTGATGCCATCGAAACCAAGAACCAGGCCGCAGCTCTGGCAGCGCGTGTAGGCTGGTACCGAGACCGCGCATCGGGGACAGGTGGCCATGCTTTTTCATTTTGACGCGCCTGGGAGGCGAGTTCAAGACGGAAATGAAGGCAATGCCGGTGAGGAACCAGGGGGGAGCGTTCAGCATTCAGCAAACGTATTGCGATTTTGATGAGTGATGACTGCTGAGTGCTTCCCCTTCGCTAAAATGCTCGCGTGAAAAGCTGGGATATAGTCATCGCCGGGGGCGGCATCGTGGGGGTGTCGCTGGCGCGGGAACTGCGCAAGCACGGCGCGAGCGTGCTCATCGTGGAGCGCGGCGAGCCGGGACGCGAAGCCTCGCACGCCGCTGCCGGCATGCTGGCATGGTGCGATCCCATGCTGCCGCACCCGTTGAAGCGGCTGGCGCGCGTCAGCGCGGAGATGTATCCCGAGTTCGTGCAGGAGATCGAAGACGAGTCGGGAATGCGAGTGGACCTGCGCATGCAGGGGACGATCGCCTGCCTCCCGGATCCACCCACGGGCGAAGCAGCCAGCTACCTGTCTGCGGGAGATTGGCGGCCGCTCGGGACTGATGAGATCGCGCGGCTGGAGCCCAGGCTCGAGTATTCGAGCCAGGCCACGTACTGGACTCCCGAAGGCAGCGTGGATCCTCGTGGGCTCATCGCAGCCTCCGTGAAGGCGGGGAAGCATCGCGGCGTCGACATCGCCTCCGGCTCGGCGGTGACCGCTGTCGAGGTCGAGGGCAACCGCGCCGTAGCCGTCAAGACGGCGAAGACGCGCTACGCCGCAGGCAAGGTGGTGAACTGCTGTGGCGCATGGGCGGGACAAATCCCGCCTTTGTCTTTCCCTACCAGGCCGGTCAAAGGGCAGATGCTGTGCGTAATCGCGCCGCAGCACGGGCTGGTGAATCACGTCGTGCGCGTGCCCGAGGTGTATGTGGTGCCGCGCAGCGACGGACGGATCGTGATCGGCTCGACGCTCGAAGATGCCGGCTTCGACAAACGTGTCGATCCCGGGACAATTCAGCGGCTGCACCAGGCCGCTGCCGACTTGATTCCAGAGCTGGGCGAGGCGCGCATGCTGGAAACGTGGGCCGGCCTGCGTCCGGGCACGCCCGATGCGCTGCCGCTGCTGGGCGCCACGGAGGTCGATAATTATTTCATCGCCGCCGGGCATTATCGCGATGGCATACTGCTGGCCCCGGTCACTGCGCTGGTGATGTCGCAGGCGGTGCGCGGTCTGAAACCGGATTTCGAACTGAGCGCCTTTTCGCCGGCGAGGTTCTGATGGCGGCGCGGGACTTCATCCCCCATCACCATCCGCTGTGATGCCCAGTCTGTCACTGCACGGGGCCGACTGACGGGTTGTATACTCAACAATCGAGAGGACATTCCTATGGCCAGCGTAGTCGATGCACCTGTGACGTACGCGCGTGAGAACCAGCAAAGATTCCTGAATGAACTGAAAGACCTGCTCCGCATTCCCAGCGTCAGCACCCTGGAAGAACACAAGGACGACGTGCGCCGAGCGGCGGAATTCGTCGCCGCCGAACTGGGGCGCATTGGCTTCGAGCACGTGGAAGTGATCCCCACCAAGGGACACCCCCTGGTATACGCCGACTGGCTGCACGCCGCCGGCAAGCCCACGGCGCTCTGCTATGCGCACTACGATGTGCAACCGCCCGATCCGTTGGACGAATGGCTCTCGCCGCCCTTCGAGCCCACCGAGCGCAACCAGAACATTTACGCTCGCGGTGCCGTGGACGACAAGGGCCAGCTCTGGATGCAACTCAAGGCTTTCGAGGCCATGATGAAAGCCAGCGGCGGCATGCCCATCAACGTGAAGGTGCTGATCGAGGGTGAGGAGGAAGTGGGCGGCGAATCCATCTCGGAATACGTGGCCAAGCACAAGGACCGGCTGAAGGCCGATTTCGGGCTGGTCACCGACACCGAGCTGTTCGCGCCCGACCTGCCCACGCTGTGCGTCGGCCTGCGTGGCCTGGTGTACACGGAGCTGGAAGCGGTGGGGCCGAAAATCGACCTGCATTCCGGCATGTATGGCGGTGCAGCACCCAATCCCTTTTTCGGGCTGATCGAGATCATCAGCAAGCTCAAAAACGCAAAGGGAAAGATCCTCATCCCTGGCTTCTATGCGGATGTGAAGGCGCCCACCAAGCAGGAACTGAAGGACTGGAAGAAGCTGCCCTTCAAAGAGAAAGACTTCTTGAAGAACGAAGTGGGTTCAACCACGCTGACGGGCGAGCCCGGGTATTCGACACTCTACCGGATGTGGGCGCGTCCGACGCTCGAGGTCCACGGCATGCCGGGGGGCTTCACTGCCGTCGGTGCCAAGACCGTAATCCCGTGGCGGGCGGCGGCGAAAGTCTCCATGCGCCTGGTGCCCGATCAGGACCCCAACGATATCCTCAAGAAGTACGAGAAGTTCATCAAGAAGATCACGCCCAAGGGCATCCAGGTGAAAATCAAGGTGCACAGCAAGGGGCCGGCATCGGTGGTGCGCACGGACAACAGGTACATCAAGGCGGCCACCGAAGCCATGCACGACGTCTTCAAGAAAGACACGGTGTTCATCCGCTCGGGAGGATCCATCCCCATCGTCAGCGACTTCGAGAATGAACTGAAGATCCCCAGCGTCATGATGGGCATGGGTCTGCCCGACGACAACCTGCACGCCCCCAATGAGAAGTTCCATATCCCCAACTTCTACCGGGGGATCGAATCGATCATCCGCTTCTTCCAGCGGCTGGGAGGAGAGAGGTAGGAGTTTCGCACAGCGAAAGATCGAGGAGAAACCGGTCACACCGCCGTGTCATCCGACTGCAGGACCTCCCGAAGGGCCCAGTCGATGCGCGCCACGGATTCGTCCCTCATCGTCTTCATCTTCTCGTCCTCCTGCCGCATTGCGCCGTAGCAGAGCACCTGCAGCGCATTGCGCACATGGCGCGCCTTGGCTTACACCAACGGCCAAGGCAGACCGCAGGCGGCAGGATGCCCCAACGAAAAATTCCGCGCGTAGTTCCTGTCAGACTGTGACCAGCGGAACTCCGGCCTGTTGTGCCGCGCGCTGCAACCGCTGATCTAGTGTCGCCAGCGGGAGGGCTTCTCGTGAGGCGAGTTCCAGGTATGCCGCATCGTATTCTGTCAACTGCTCGTGACGGGCGACAGACAGAATTTGGCCGAAGGCGCGGTCTATTTGTGCCTGGTCTATTTTGATCGGCAAGCTGGCGAGGCGCTGGAGGAATCCCGTTACTTCGTTGAAGGTCAGCCGCTTACGCCTTTCGCCGATGAGGAAGGCGTTGGCAACTTCAAACGGCCAGATGGCGGGGACAAGCGCCTCGGACTTGCTTAAGATAAGATCGAATACTGCTTCGGTGTAGGATGTGCTCTCCTCGGTGAAAAACCACGCCAGGGCTATTGACGCATCCAACACAAACCGTTTAGTACCGGCGACCTTCATCGATCAGCTCGCGTATAGTCAGCCCATTCAGGCGAATTCCCTTGCGCATCTCGCGGATTTCCCGCCCAATCTTCTGAAGGTCTTTCTTCTGATCTTGATTGTCGGGGACCAACCTTGCGACGGGCACCCCCCGCCGGGTAATCCGGATCGTTTCGCCCTTTGAGACTCTCTCCAGTAGCTTGTTGAGATGGGTCTTAGCCTCGAAGGCTCCAACGGTTTTCATTGAACTAGTTTATCAACTAGTCTGTTCGGCGGCAACGCCCCCGCACCAACACTTGCATTGATTCTGGTGCGCTCGGGGGAGTAGATTAGGGAGGCTTTT
>DATKLD010000140.1:0-5014 GCA_035542595.1 Terriglobales bacterium | reverse complement strand
AGTCGGGAGTATAGCCAACTCTCTGGCAAGGTCGCTCGCGCGTTTGTCGGCGGCCGACGAAAGGCTTAGATGATGCGGGAACTGAATACTCATCTCTCCGACGAAAAGCTGCTGCTGTTCACCGATGGGGAAAGCAGCGGGCGGGAAGAGGCAAATATTCGTGAACACCTGGCGGCGTGCTGGTCTTGCCGGCTTCGCATGCGCGAACTCGAAGATGCGATCGCCGAAGTCGCACGACTGCATAGGGAGACCGCACCGCCTCTCCCGGCACCCGATGGTCCTCGATCATTGCTGAAAGCACGGATGCGTGGGTTGACGGCGGTCACCCCGGATTCCGTAACACGAGTGAGCGTCAACAGACCCATCCTGCTTGCCGCTTCGTTCGCCGTGATCGGGTTGGTAGCAGGCATCTTCTGGTTCGTCGGAAACTCCGAGGAACGCAATTCTGTTCCGCGATCCGACCTGACTCCAGGCGCGGTGCGCGCTCTAGCGGTAACGGATATCTGCCGGGACCGCCTAAGCGGCAACGCCGAAGTTCTGCCGGCCATTCAGCGCCAGGTATTTGCCGAATACGGCATCCCGAATGCCGAACCGCGAGGATACGAGGTTGATTACTTGATTACGCCCGCTTTGGGCGGATCAGGCGACATTCGCAATCTTTGGCCTCAGCGGTATGCTGGCTCTCCCTGGAACGCCTACGTCAAAGACGAGTTGGAGGACCATCTGCGGGGCATGGTATGTAGCGGGCAACTCGACTTGGCCACCGCACAGCACGAGATCGCGGTGAACTGGATCGCTGCCTACAGGAAGTACTTTCATACTCGCCAGCCTCTCCAACGGCACCAGTTATTGCGCCGCGAAAATGGGCAGTAGATGGTTCCGCCCACATTCTCGCACCGTGCGGGTTTTCCCGCTGCTTGCGTGGGGGGCGATGTCGACAATGCGTCCGGATCTCACGGCGGTTGGCGGCGTGTGATCCATGGTGCTACGATTCAGACGAATGTGCTACCGCCGCGTTCGAGTGTCAGCGGCGAGCACAGGGATCAAGCCGGAGCAAACATGAATCTCGTACGCAAAATCACCCCTCTGCCTGTGCTTCTGATGGCCATAGGGCCGCTGCCTCCCCAAATGTCCGCTCCTCAGCCACTTGCTCGTGCGCTTGAATGTCCGTCGGGCGACTGCGCTCTGCTACGAGGCGCGCCACAGACAACGGGGATGCGCAGCGGCTTCGTCCGCCTCAAACCGGGCGCTACCGTAGGCTGGCACACCACGGGTAAGAACGAAGAAGCGCTGGTCATCCTGCGTGGCCAGGGTGAGGCGCTGATTGAAGGACAAGCGAAGCAGGCTCTCGCTGCCCCGGGGTTCGCCTACATCCCGCCTGACACAAGGCACAACGTGTCCAACACGGGTAAGGAGGTGCTCGAATACGTCTACGTCGTCGCTCCGGCGAAGGTGCCCAATCAAACCAGGTAGACGATGTCGTCTACGGCGCCGGCGGTGAGGGCGGGTTGAGCGTCAGCACGCGCGACGCGAGACTCCCGGCGATGGCTGGATCATGAGTCACCAGCACGAGAGCGCATCCTGCGTCTACCAGGCACTCCGCCAATAGCTCGATCGTCTCCTGTTGAGTGATCGGGTCGAGGCGTGAAGTCGGCTCATCCGCCACCAGCAGCACAGGCCGTAAGAGGAGCACCCTCACCAGGGCGATGCGCTGCAATTCTCCGCTCGAAACCTGATCCGGGAGACGGTCCAGCAACGACGCACGCAGGCGCGTGCGGTCCAGCCATTTCTCCACTTCCTTCCACCCGAGGTTGTGCCGCGACACCACATCGCGGAGCGACGTTCGCAAGGAAGCACGCGGCGCGAACGCGGCGATGGGATCCTGGTACAGCTTCTGAAATTTCCAGGCAGGAACATCCGAACGCCGCCAAACCGAGCCGGAGTCGGGTGGAACGAGGCCCAACAACATGCCGCCCAGCGTTGTTTTTCCCGATCCGCTTGGCCCGATCACTGCGAACCGTTCGTCGGCCGCAATCTCGATGTCGAGATTCGCGAACAGTTGGTGATGTCCGAAACGCTTTGACAGCCCGTTTGCAGCCAGGACTGGCCCGAGGGGAGGTGGTTGAGTTCGCGGTCCCCACGTTTGCGGGTCAGCTGCCAGCAGCCGGCGCGTGTAGTCGTGCCGGGGCTCAGCCAGGACCTGGGCGGCCGGGCCCTGCTCCACAATCTCCCCATCGAGCATCACGCCGATGGTGCCGCCCAAAGACCGGGCAGCAGCCACATCGTGAGTGATGGTGAGGACGGCCCCGTCATTGGCGGCAACCTGTTTGAGCATCGACACGATGCTGTCGCGCAGCCCCGCATCGAGACCCTTGGTCGGCTCATCAACGATCAGGAGGCGCGCACCGCCAGAGCGCACTGCGGCGAATGCGGTACGCTGCGCCATGCCTCCAGACAGCGCGCCCGGCAGTTTCCGCTCAGCGCCCTCGAGTCCGAGAGTGAGAAAGTCCCCGGTGGCCCGCTTGCGTGCACTTTCACGGCTCTCTGAAGGCCGGCGCACCCTCTGGTAGGTCTCGGCGACCTGAGACAGCACGCGCATGGTGGGGTCAAGCGCAAGCCAGGGTTCCTGCGGCAGGAGCGCCATCGAATGGCCCCAAAGCCGCCGCCGCTTTACGGTCTCGTCTGCCGTGCTTGACTCCCCGAATACCGTGATGGAACCCGAAGGGCGCAGGCCCGCGGGCAGGTTCCCCATGATTGCCTGGGCGAGCAGAGACTTCCCGGACCCTGTCTCCCCGAGGAGGGTGTACGTCTGCGACTCCTCCAATCGCAGTGAGACATCTCGCACGACAGCGGTTGTGCCTGCATGAACGCTCAAATCCCGCACGTCGAGAAACGTCATCGGAACTCCCGCTCCCCAGCCACCAATGCCAATCCCGTCACAGCAAACAGGAGAATGAGAATTGGTTCCGCGATCAACCACGGCGCTTCCTGGTAGTGCGGAAGAAGCTCGATCATCATTGTTCCCAACTCAGGCGTTGGGGGACGCAGACCCACGCCCACCAACCCGAGAGCCGCAAGCGACAGCACGCTGGTGGCGGCCCCGAACGTCATGAGCGTTCGCAAGAGTGGGAACAGTTCCGGGAGCAGATGCCGCCGTACGATGTAAGCAGGGCCGAAGCCGAGCAGGCGCGACGCCTCAACCTGGGGACCGCGCAGCAGCGACTGAGCGCTGGCTCTGACAACGCGGAAGTACTCAACCCACAAGGCAAGGGAGAGGCCGACGTAGAACGGCCAGAATCTGCCGGGCGCGAACGCGGTCAGCAGGACAATTAGCAATAGGCCCGGTAAAGCGAGCACGCCGTCGGCGATCGTCGAAAGCATCGTATCCGTCCACCGGGAGCGCCAGGCAGCGGCCACACCGAGCACAACGCCTGGTATTGCGGCGGTGAGAACGCTGAGTGCGGCCAGGAGCAGCGACAGCCGTGCCGCATGTCCCAGCCGCGCGAGCATGCTGCGGCCCAGGTGGTCCGTCCCCAACGGGCTCGCAGCCGAAGGCTTGACCATCACGTGATCCAGGTCCTGAACGAGCGGGTCACCGCCGACTACGGGTGCGACCAAACTGAACAAAGCGGTCAGAGCGAGTATCGCCAACCCGGCCCACTGCCATCGGGTCATCGGTTTGAATGCGGAGGACGTCGTCATCGCCTCCTCGGATCGATCGCCAGGATGGCAAAGTCGGCGAGAGCGCTGAGGCAGACAAACAGCAGCGCCATCGCCATCACGGTTCCCTGGATCATCGGAACATCGCGGGCATAGATGGCATGCACCAAGGCGTGCCCGATGCCAGGCCATGCGAACAACGTCTCCACCGCCACAACGCCCTCGATCAGGAACACCAGTTGCACGCTCAGGTAGGCCGTAACGGGTGCGGCTGCGTTTCGCAGTGCGTGCCGGAGCAATGCCTGATTCAACGAAAGGCCCTTCGTGCGGGCGAAGGCGAAATAGCCCGATTCCGTCACGGACTTCAGCGCATCCCGCGTCACCCGGATCAGTCCAGCCGACAGGCCTACCGCAAGGGTGAGTGCCGGTAGAACCAGACTCGTCGAGTCCATTGTCCCGGCGGCCGGCAACGCCGAGATTTCCACGGAGAAGGCAACAATCAGGAACAGGCCCAGAATGAACGGGGGAACCGCGCGGATCGCGGCCGCCAGCGCCCTCCATGCCTGGTCGAACACGCTTCCCGGCCACAGACCGCAGAGAACTCCCAACACGAGCCCGAACAAAAGCGCGATTCCCATCGATGCCAGCGCGAGGCGGATGGTGTAGCCAAGCTGGTGAGAGACTTCATCAACTACCGGCGCCGCAGTCACCGCGGATGTTCCAAGTTTGAGACGCAGCATGTCGCCCCACCAGGAGAACAGCGCGCTCGCCGCGGGCCGATCCAGCTTCAACTCCGCCCGCACGGCATCGGCTGCCCGCGCTGTTACGAGATCATGGCCGTAGCGAGCCGCTGCAACGCGCATCGCGGCGTCTCCCGGCAGCGCCCTCATCATGAAGAAGCTCAGTGTGCTGACCATGAGCGAAACCAGCAGCGCCTGAACCAGGCGCCGGAGGAAGAGGCGCGCGACGGTCAACGGCTGGCTCCCATCTCGCCGGCCCACCTGATTCCAGTCAGCCGGTATGACCGCTCAAACGGGTCCAAGGTGACTCCCGACACTCGCGACCCAATGACGACGGTCTGCCGGTACCACGCGATCGGAATCACCGGAAGCTCCGATTGCAGTATCTCCGCAATGCGTCCGCGCGCCAAAGTTTGATCGAAGCCATCGGGCGAACGCACGAGGCCGCTAAACAGGGAGTCAATTTCCGGATTGCGCCAGTTCATCGCGCCCCAATCGCCGCCGCGCTCTCCGAAATCGCCGGCCAGAGTCACCAAGGGGTTCGGCGTGTTTCCGTAGTTGCGCGCCATCAGCCCCATCGTAAGCGTGCCGGCACGATGCCCGAGCGGAATATC
>DATKLD010000139.1:0-23194 GCA_035542595.1 Terriglobales bacterium | reverse complement strand
CTGGCCCGGCCCCAGCAACGCAGTCTGAACGCGATTCTGCGAAGCGTGGCGCTGATCCTGCTGATCTGCGTGGTCGCCTTTGTCGCCGACCATCTAGTCGGCCGCTTCGAAGCCAGGCTCACTCCCGACCGCCGCATGCTGCGCAGCCTGCGATTCATCGCGCGTTTTGGAGTGCAGGTGGTGGCCTTGGCGCTGATTCTGCTGGTAATCTTCGGCGCTCCTGGGCAGGTGACCACCCTGCTCGGGCTGGCGGGCGCGGGCCTGACGGTCGCGCTCAAGGACTTCATCGTCGCCTTCTTCGGATGGTTCGTGCTGATGGGCAAAAACGGCATCCGCGTCGGCGACTGGGTGGAGATCAACGGCATCGGCGGCGAAGTGGTGGAGGTTGGGGTCTTGCGCACAGTGCTGCTCGAAACCGGCGGCTGGAGCGACGCCGGCCATCCCACCGGACGCAAGGTGGTCTTCGTGAACAGCTTTGCCATCGAAGGCCACTACTTCAATTTCTCCACCACTGGCCAGTGGCTCTGGGACACGCTGGAAGTGCTGGTGCCTCCGCAGGAAGACCCTTACCCCATCATTGACTCCATCCAAAAGCTGGTGGCCCGGGAGACGGCCGCCAACGCCGCGCTCGCCGAACAGGAGTGGCAGCGCGTGGCGGGCAGCCGGGCGCTGAAGTCGTTCTCCGCCACTCCGGCCATCAATCTCAAGCCCACCAACATCGGCGTGGAGATCTCGGTGCGCTACATCACCCGCGCGCACGAGCGCTATGAACTGCGTACCCGCCTTTACCGCAGAGTGGTGGAATTGCTCCGCAGCCGGAACATCCCGGAGATTGCCGCTCGGGTCACGGCGGGCGGCGAAAGGGATTGATCCATCCTGAGTAACCCCTCTAAACGTGCAGAAACGCTGAATCCCCGTAAGGTTTGATATCATTCTATTTGCCAATGTAAGCGTTTACTTACTTCTGGGCAGTAAGTCAGCGCAGATCACCAGCGTCCCAGTCCCAAGGACATCATTAAGGAGTAGCGTCAGATGTGGATCGTTCGACTGGCTTTGCGGCGTCCTTACACCTTCGTGGTGGCCGCGTTAGTGATCCTCATCCTCGGACCGCTGGTCATTTTCCGTACTCCCACCGACATCTTCCCCAACATCAACATTCCGGTGGTCAGCATCCTCTGGAACTATGCGGGGCTGAACGCGGAGGAGATGAGCAATCGCATCATCAATCAGACCGAGCGGGCGCTGACCACCACGGTGGACGACATCGAGCACATCGAGTCGCAGTCGCTGAACGGCATTTCCGTGGTGAAGGTCTTCTTCCAGCCGAGTGCCAACATCAGCAAGGCGATCGCGCAGGTCACGGCCATCTCCCAGACGCAGCTCCGGCAATTGCCGCCCGGAACCACGCCGCCGCTGATCATTACATATAGCGCGTCCAGCGTGCCCATCATCCAGCTTGCGCTCTCCGGGCAGAAGCTCTCGGAGCAGCAGCTTTTCGACCTGGGGGTAAACTTCATCCGCCCCCGGCTGGTGACGACTCCCGGCGTGGCCATACCGTATCCGTATGGCGGCAAGATGCGGCAGATCCTGGTTGACTTGAACACCACGGCCCTGCAGTCGAAAGGCCTTTCGCCGATGGATGTGGTCAACGCCATCAGTGCGCAGAACCTGATCCTGCCCGCCGGCACCTCAAAGATCGGGCCGCTTGAATACGACGTCGACATCAACGGCAGTCCGCAGACGGTGGAAGAGTTGAACCAGCTCCCCGTCAAGACCGTGGGGAGCACGACTATCTACATGCGGGATGTGGCCTACGTCCGCGATGGCTTCCCGCCGCAGACCAACATCGTGCGCGTGAATGGGCAGCGCGCTTCCCTGCTCACGGTGCTGAAGACCGGCAATGCCTCCACGCTTGACATCATCGCTGGCATCAAGCAGAAGCTGCCAGGCATCCAGGGCGGGCTGCCGCCCGAGTTGCAGATCCGTCGCTTGGCCGACCAGTCGCTCTTTGTACGCGCCTCGATCAACGGCGTTCTGCGCGAGGCCGTGATTGCCGCCTGCCTGACCGGACTGATGATCCTGATCTTCCTGGGCAACTGGCGCAGCACGGTGATCATCGCGGTCTCTATCCCGTTGTCGATCCTGGTCTCGATCATCGTGATGAGCGCGCTGGGCGAGACCATCAACATCATGACTCTGGGCGGGCTGGCGCTGGCGGTCGGCATTCTGGTGGACGATGCGACCGTCGAGATCGAAAACATCAACCGCAATATCGCCCAGGGGAAAGAGATCGAACGCGCGATTCTGGATGGCGCGCAGCAGATCGCCGTGCCGGCGTTCGTCTCCACGCTCGCCATCTGCATCGTGTTCGTGCCCATGTTTTTTCTGACCGGCGTGGCGCGCTACCTGTTCGTACCGCTGGCCGAAGCGGTCGTGTTCGCCATGCTGGCTTCCTACCTGCTTTCGCGGACGCTGGTTCCGACTATGGCCAAGTACCTGTTGAAGGGCCACGAAGCGGAAGCAGACCATTTGCCGGTGGAGAGCCGGAATCCGCTGGTGCGATGGCAGATCCGCTTTGAAAAAGCTTTTGAAAGGTTCCGCGAGCGCTACCACCGGATGCTGGAAACGGCGCTGCGTCGCCGGAAGGCGGTGTTGCTGGGGTTCCTTGCCTTCTCCGTGGCGTCCCTGGCGGTGCTCATCCCGTGGCTGGGCGAGGACTTCTTCCCGTCCGTGGACAGCGGTCAGTTCAAGCTCCACCTGCGCGCGCGCACGGGCATGCGCATCGAGGAAACGGCGCGGCTCTGTGACCTGGTCGAGCGCTCCATCCGCGAGCAGATTCCGCAGGAGCAGATCGCCAGCATCATCGACAACATCGGGTTGCCCTACAGCAGCATCAACCTGTCCTACAGCAATTCGGCGCCCATCGGGCCGGCCGACGCTGACATTCTGGTCAGCTTGTCGGAGCACCATTCGCCGACGGCGCGGTACGTCCACGACCTCAGGATCAAACTGGCCGGCGAATTCCCGGGCGTGACCTTTTCGTTCCTGCCGGCGGACATCGTCAGCCAGATCCTGAACTTCGGCCTGCCCTCGCCCATTGACGTCCAGATCGTTGGCTACAACCTGGATGCCAACCGCGAGTTCGCCGACAAGCTGTTTGACCGTATGAAGTACGTTCCCGGCATCTCGGATCTGCATATCCACCAGCCGTTCAACCAGCCCAAGCTGCACATTAACGTGGACCGCACCAAGGCAGAGGAGGTCGGTTACACGCAGCGCGATGTCGCGAGCAACCTGCTCATCTCGCTGAGCGGCAGTTTCCAGACCTCGCCCACCTTCTGGCTGAACCCGAAAACTGGTGTGAGCTACAACATCGTCGCCCAGACGCCGCAGTACCGCATGGACTCCTTGCAAGGCCTGGAGAACATCCCGGTGACGGGCAGCGGCAGCCGGGCCAAGCCGCAGATTCTCAGCAGCCTGGGGTCGATCAACCGAGGCACCGGGATGGCCGTGGTATCCCACTACGATATCCAGCCGGTCATCGACATCTTCGGCTCGGTGCAGGGGCGCGACCTGGGCGGCGTGGCACGCGAGATCGATCAGATCGTCAACGATGCCCAGAAAGAGTTGCCGCGCGGCTCGTCGCTGCAGGTCCGCGGTCAGATTCGCACGATGCGCTCTTCCTACGTCGGTCTGCTGAGCGGCCTGGTGTTCTCGATCCTGCTGGTTTACCTTCTGATCGTGGTGAACTTCCAGTCGTGGCTTGATCCTTTCATCATTATTTCGGCGCTGCCCGCGGCACTGGCGGGGATAGCGTGGATCCTGTTCCTCACCCGCACCACCATCAGCGTGCCCGCCCTGACCGGCGCAATCATGTGCATGGGCGTGGCCACGGCCAACAGCATTCTGATCGTCAGCTTCGCCAAGGAACAGATGGCGGAGGGCAAGGATTCCGTCACCGCGGCGCTGCAGGCGGGCTTCACCCGCTTCCGGCCGGTGCTGATGACGGCGCAGGCCATGGTCATCGGCATGGTGCCGATGGCGCTGGGCATGGGCGAAGGCGGCGAGCAGAATGCCCCGCTGGGACGCGCCGTGATCGGCGGCCTGGTGTTCGCAACCGTTGCTACTTTGTTCTTTGTGCCGGCCTTCTTCAGCCTGCTGCACGGGCTGGGGGCGCGGCCGGCGAAGTCGGAAGTCGGGCCCTAGTGGAGTTCCAGGAATGAACCCAGAACCAACAAATCGCAACGCGCCGGGCCGCCCGGCGCATCACTACTGGATCGCTGCCATCGCGGCGCTGACCGTGGTGGTGCTGCTCGCATCCGGGATCCTGCCGCGCATCCAGGCGAGCAGGAACCTGCGCCGCGAAACGCAGGAGATGGCGATCGCCACTGTGAGTGTAGTTCACCCCAGGCGCGCGGCAGCGTCGCCGGAGATCGTGCTGCCCGCCAACGTCCAGGCATTCATTGACGCCCCCATCTATGCGCGCACTAACGGCTATCTGAGGCGGTGGTATGTGGACATCGGTGCGCACGTCAAGGCCGGCCAATTGCTGGCCGAGATCGACACTCCGGAAGTGGATCAGGCTTTGCGCCAGGCGCGGGCCGACCTGGCCACGGCGGAAGCCAACCTGAACCTTTCGCGGATCACTGCCGAGCGCTACCAGGGCCTGCTGAAGACGGATTCCGTCTCCAAGCAGGACGCCGACAATGCCGCCGGCGACTACGCCGCCAAGCAGGCGATCGTCCACTCCGCGGAAGCCAACGTCAAGCGTTTGGGAGAACTGCAGTCCTTCGAGAAGATCTACGCTCCGTTCACCGGCGTGATCACCGCGCGTAACACCGATATCGGTGCGCTGATCGACTCGGGCGCCAGCGGCGGACAGCGCACGGAGCTCTTCCACATCGTGCAGCCCGACAAGCTGCGGGTCTATGTCAACGTTCCCGAAGCCTACTCGCAGGCCGCTAAACCCGGCTTGACTGCGGAGCTCACGCTGGCCGAGTTTCCCGGCCGGCGCTTCCAGGGGAAACTCGTACGCACCGCCAATGCCATCGACGCCAACACCCGCACCCTGCTGGTGGAGATCGCTGTGGACAATCCTACCGGCACGCTCCTGACCGGCGCTTACGCCGAAGTGCATCTGAAGTTGCCGGGCGCCAACTCATCGCTGATCCTGCCGGTGAATGCGCTGCTGTTCCGATCGGAAGGGCTGCGCGTGGCCACCGTGCGCGACGGGCAGCATGCCGAACTCAAGCCGGTCACGCTGGGCCACGATTTCGGCAGCGAGGTCGAGGTAGTCTCGGGCCTGAACGGAGACGAGACCGTGATCGTCAGCCCGCCCGATTCCATTGTCTCCGGCCAAGCCGTCCGCATCGTACAAATTCCGTCCTCCGGAGCGCCGCAGTGAGGGCAGTGCCTATAGGTGCGTACGGGACGCTGCGACGCCTCTTCCATCTCGGAGGTTCATCTCGGGACACGACTTCAGTCGAGCCGAAGCGGCGCCTTGTCTCAGCGGGCGTTAGCCCCTGCAAGAGCTCCTCTAAACAGACTACTCTGGCGACATTGGCTATATCGGTCCTCGGCGTTCTCCTCGCCGGCTGCACCGTCGGGCCGCGCTACTCCCGTCCGCAGGCGCCCTCCGCGCCTGAATTCAAGGAGAGACCTCCCAACTGGAAGCAGGCGCAGCCCGCTGACCAGGTGGTCCGGGGGAAGTGGTGGGAGATCTTCCAGGACCCTCAGTTGAACGCGCTCGAAGAACAGGTCAGCGTCTCGAACCAGAACCTGAAGGCCGCACAGGCACAGTTCCTGCAGGCGCGGGCGCTGGTGCGCCTGAATCGCGCCGACCTTTACCCGACGGTGACTGCCGGCGTCTCGGCCTCGCGCAGCCGTTTGTCGCTGAATGGGCCCCGCACCGGATCCATCCCTGACTTCACTGACCTGGTGCTGCCCGCCGACGTCACCTACGAAGCCGACGTATGGGGTCGCGTGCGGCGGACGGTGGAAGCGGCCCGCGCCAATGCCCAGGCCAGTGCCGCCGACGTGGAATCGGTGTCGCTGAGTGTCCACGCGGAGCTTGCGGCCGACTACTTCCAACTGCGCACGCTGGACGCGGAAGAGCAACTGCTGCGCGACACCGTGACCGCATTCCGGAAAGCCCTGGAGCTTACCGAGAACCGCTACCAAGGAGGCATTGCCTCGGCCGTCGATGTTGCCCAGGCCCAGACCCAGCTCGAGACCACGCGCGCGCAGGCCGTGGACATCATGGTCCAGCGGCAGCAGTTCGAGCACGCCATCGCCGCGCTCATCGGCCAGCCGGCCTCGACCTTCAGCATTCCGGCTTCGCCGTGGAACACACCGCCACCGCCCATTCCGCCGGGCCTGCCCTCGGACCTGCTGGAGCGCCGTCCGGACGTGGCGTCCGCCGAGCGCCGCATGGCCGCCGCCAACGCGCAGATCGGCGTCGCTCGCGCCGCTTACTTCCCGCAGATCACGCTGAACGCGACCGGGGGATTCGAGAGCGATTCGATCAGCAATTGGCTGGATGGTCCCAGCGGGTTTATGGCAGCCGGAATATCAGCGCTGGTGACGGTGTTTGATGTGGGGCGCCGCCGCGCCGGAGTCGAGCAGGCGCGGGCCGCCTACGACCAGAGCGTTGCCAACTACCGCCAGACGGTCCTGACATCCTTTCAGGAAGTGGAAGATAACCTGGCGGCCTTGCGAATCCTGGAAGACGAAGCCGGGACCCAAGCCGTCGCCATCAACGCGGCAGAGCGTTCCCTGGCTCTCTCCAATAACCGCTACCGCGGCGGCGTGGTGACCTACCTGGAAGTGATCACGGCTCAGAGCACGGCCTTGAGCAACGAGCGCGTCGCTGTGGACATCCTGCGTCGGAGAATGACTGCCACCGTGCTGCTGATCAAGGCACTGGGTGGGGGATGGAACGCCTCGAGCCTGCCGACCGTCTCCAGCAATGCGAATCCGCCGGCTTCGGGCTCGCAGTAGCAATCGTCAGCGGTCGACGCCTCCCATACACACGTACTTCACTTCCAGATACTCTTCGATTCCGTACTTGGAACCCTCACGGCCGAGTCCGGACTGCTTCATGCCGCCGAAGGGAGCGACCTCGTTGGAAATGATGCCGGTGTTGACGCCCACCATGCCGTACTCCAGCGCCTCGGACATCCGCCAGACACGGCCGATGTCGCGCGTGTAGAAGTAGGCGGCCAGGCCGTACTCGGTGTCGTTGGCCATGCGCACCGCTTCCGCCTCGGTCTTGAAGCGGAACAGCGGCGCCACCGGGCCGAAGGTCTCTTCGCTCGAGAGCTTCATTGCCGGCGTGACGTTGGTCAGGATGGTCGGTTCGTAGAACGTCCCGCCCAGCGCATGGCGCTTGCCGCCCATGAGCACGCGCGCCCCCTTGGCCACTGCGTCCGAAACGTGCTCTTCCACCTTGGTGAGCGCCGGCTTGTCGATCAGCGGCCCCTGCCAGACGCCCGGCTCCATACCGTTGCCCACCTTCAGATCGCGCACTTTCACCGCCAGCTTTTCAGCGAAGGCGTCATAGACCTCGTCCTGCACCAGCATGCGGTTGGCGCAGACGCACGTCTGCCCGGTATTGCGATACTTCGACGCGATGGCGCCTTCCACGGCAGCGTCAAGATCGGCGTCGGCGAAGACGATGAAGGGCGCGTTGCCGCCCAGTTCGAGTGACAGCTTCTTGACCGTCGCGGCGCATTGCTGCATCAGCAGCCTGCCCACTTCGGTCGAGCCGGTGAAGCTCAGCTTGCGGACCAGGGGATGGGCGGTAAGCTCCCGGCCAATCGCCGGCGGGTCTCCGGTGACGAGGTTCATTACGCCTTTGGGCAGGCCGGCGCGCTCAGCGAGTTCGGCCAGGGCCAGGGCGGAGAACGGCGTCTGCTCAGCCGGTTTCAGCACCACCACGCATCCAGCTGCCAGCGCGGGCGCGACCTTGCGCGTTATCATCGCCGCCGGAAAATTCCATGGCGTGATGGCAGCGCAAACTCCGACCGGCTCTTTGATCACCACTAGCCGCTTGTCCGCCTGGTGCTGCGGGATGGTGTCGCCATAAACGCGCTTGCCTTCCTCGGCGAACCACTCGATGAACGAAGCCGCATACACCACCTCGCCCTTGGACTCGGCCAGCGGCTTGCCCTGCTCGGCCGTCATCAGGCGCGCGAGGTCATCCTGGTTGGCGAGCATGAGCTCGTACCAGCGGCGCAGAATGGCGGCGCGCTCTTTGGCCGTCCGGGCGCGCCATGCGGGCCAAGCCGCGTTGGCGGCTTCGATGGCGCGCCGCGTTTCTGCCGCGCCCATATTGGGCACGTGTCCCAGGATGCTGTCGTCGGCGGGATTGTTGACCTCGAAGGTGGAACGGTTATCGGCGTCCACCCATTCTCCATTGATGTAGCCTTGTTGCCGGAACAGGCGCGGATCCTTCAGCTCCGGCGGCTTCACAACCGGCGTAGTTAGAATTCCAGCCATACAAAAGCCTCATCCTTTGCCGGCGCCGCACGCGGCGCTCTCATCTGCCAAGCATAGATCTGCGCACAGGGCGCATCCCCGGAATTATAGTGCCGCGGCAGAGGGAGAGGTAGCGAGGAACTGTGGTTTGGTTATTGGCGCGCGGCCGTAGGCTGTCCGGCAGGCACGTCGATGAGGTAGGCGGTTTGGGTGCTCGTCACCGCCAGGAGCCTCCTGCCTTCTGCGCAGAATCTGGTGACAGCGACCGCGCCTGGGAAAGTCAACTCCTGGCGCTTTTCCCCGGTGGCCACATCGTAGACCGTCACCTGCCCCGGCTCGTTTTCCAGCGAAAGCAAGCCGTTGGCGGCGAGCGCCGGACTGTGTCCGAAAAAACGGCTGTGGGGCTGAGCCTCGCCGAAGGCATAAACCAGCACCCGGTTCGAGGCGTCGCTAACGGCCAGCCAGTTGCCCGCCGCAACCACGCCAACACCTTTGAAGGAGCCTTTGCCCGTCATCACCAGAACCTGGCCCAGTGCCTTGCCGGAATGTAGCTCGTGCACCTCCAGGAACCAGTCGGATTCCTTTTCCTTGCTGTTAGCGAGCTGGGCTTTCAGGACCGCATTGACCTCAATCGCCTCCCTCGCCGCTTTACTCGATGCCGGCCAGGAATACACCAGCCGATCGGCGGCAGGAGATCCCCACAATCCCGGCTGTTCGTGGTCGAAATGTGTTGACCAGACAAGCTTGCGGTCCCGGATGCCACGGACTTCAAGATCGGAATCGCGCGGCGGCCAGGAGTGTTTCTCCGACTTGGTGCTTACAAGAAATTCCCCAAACTGGCGCGTGTGTTCCTCCTCGATCTTGCCGCCACTTGACTCCCCGCCATGGACGGGATCGAGCAGGCCGACGCTGCGCTCGACCTTGTCCTTTCCCATGCGGTCGGTCTCCGGAAAATCGGCGAACAATACGTCGTGCTCATCGAACCATGCGCCGTGGAAATCACGCACATGGAAGGCTCGGTTTCCCGTCTCCAGGTCCCACACGGCGCCGCGCGAGCGGCCGGAGACTGCCAGCCAGTGCAGATCGGAAGAAAGCAACGCAGCGCGGGTCCTTCCCAGGCGGCTGGCTGGCAGTCTTGCTTTTACCAGGGGACGACGGGTCGCGAGGTCCCCGATCGACACGCTGCCATCGATCTCTGCATGGGCATACACGGCATCGTAAATATCAAGCGTGGGCTCCTTGCTGGCAAAAAGGGGTGTATTGGTCTTCAGATCCATCACGCCCACCGGATAATTCTGGAGGGGGCGAAGAATAAGGTAGTCACCGTGAGTAGCCGCGGCTATGCGCTGCCGGCCCACCGTGACCCTGGAGATTGCGTGCCCATCCGGAAAGGAAAGAACTTCCGATTTGTCCGGATGATCGAAATTGACGCCGGCAATCCGGTCAGGACCGATGAAGGCGAAATAGTGGGAGGTCAGGTCTCGCAAGTGCCCGGGTAAGGAAACCGGTGCGCGCTTCGGCACGTCTACGGCGATCGCGGTATATCCGTGGGTCGCCAGCAGATAATGCGCGTCGGGAGAAAACGCTAGGGCCACGAGCGGAGGAGTCCGCACGCCCAGCGCACGGCTCACATAGATTCGAAATACCTCTGCGAAGCCAGGCGTGAAAAACTGCTTCTTCGCGAAGATTCTGTCGCCGGAAACAACATCCAGCAACTGGAGGTCAAACTCAGGCGTCAGGCAGGCCAGGGCCTTTCCGTCGGGCGCCAGCAAACTCTGAATGCAACCTTCACGGGCCACCACCTCTTGCGTGGCGGTGTGACGCCGCTCGGCGATCGACCAGCGCTCCACCCGCAGCCCCTCGGTAGTGAAGACCACAGCTTGTGAATCGGGCGTGAATTGCGCTGACTCGGCATCATCGGAAGCGTCAATGCTGAATAACCAGGACAAGGGCTCACGTGACAGCACGTAGACGGTGGAATCGTCCTGAGCGAGCAGGTAACGTCCGTCCGGACTGAACCGCACCTGAGTGAAGTCGTTCTGCAGAGGTGGATGCAGGTTCCGCTGCCAGACCAGGCCAGGAAGGGATTCCTTGAGGACGGCCTGTTGCGAGTAATTGTTAACCGCGGTCTGCCACTGGCGGAACGCTTCGCTTGAGACGGAGGTCCGCAGGCATGCTGCGGGCAGAAGGGCGAGGCTTCGCCGCGCCTCCCGAAGTCTCTTCTGCTGGGGTTTTGTGGTCCCAAACAGATCGGAGAACCAACTGCCGGTTTTACCGCCGGTTTCCGCAAAGCGGTCCCAGAAATCGATGAATGCCTGCGGCGAATAACCCGCGTCGGCGAGCGCGTAGAGGGCCACCTGATCCGCGATCAGTTGTTCCCGCTCCCCGTGCTCGGCATCGAATTTGGAAGGCTTGAGGCGCCAGGCCTCCAGGAACTGGTGCCATTTGCTGAAGATATCGTTCCGGCCACCCACCTGGGTGACGCCCAAGGTCTTGCGGAACCGCACCGACATGTCGGCGGCGGGCTGACGCGTGAGCGCGTGGCCGAACTCGTGGGCGAGGACAGCAGCCAGTTCATCCTCGCTGCGGACGAATAAGGCCAGCTTGCGGCTGAAGTAGATACGGCCTCCCGGAGCGGTGAAGGCATTGGCGACCGGTAGATCCACTAGCACTATGTGAATACGCAAGCCAGCAGGGACGCCGAGTTGCCGCAAAAGGCGATCGCCCACCCCCTGCAGATAAGCGTTAAGCCGATCATCCTCAACGACGTGGAATTCCCTCTGCGATTGCTCGGCGATAGCATCGCCCAGATCCATCTCCTGTTGCGGCGAGAAGATATTACGCTCGGCCGGGGCTTGGAGCGAAGGTGGCGCCGGACAGGTCTGCACCTGTGCCCGCAACAAGCAGGGAAATAGCATTGATAAAGCAAGAAGAAGACGGCGAGACCACATCACAGCCTCCCGACGACTGTTGGTTAGGATTGCGCATTCTACCCCTGTATTCCCCCAGGACTCCGTGATTGATGGTTTTGTTCCGAAAATAGAACAAGAGGACCTTGCCGGAGATGCTTCCGCGGTCCGTTCGATGGCGCAGGAAATCGGTGGACATCGCAGACGCGCCGCGCCTGACGCCGATTGCCCAGCCGCAGACTGCACGATATGATGACCGCCCCGCGCGGCGGGAGGAGTGAGTCATGCGATCTACAATGATGGATTATCCGCTGACGCTCGTGCACATACTGGAGCGGGCTGGACGCTACTTTCCAAAGGCCGAAATCCTCTCCCGTCTGCCCGATCGCTCGCTGCACCGCCTCACATTTGGAGATTTCTATCGCCGATCGCGCGCTCTGGCGGCCGCGCTCACCCGTGCCGGGATGAGGAAAGGCGACCGCGTGGCCACGCTCATGTGGAACAACTACGCACATTTGGAAGCGTACTTTGGCGTCCCGGTCGCGGGCGGCGTGGTGCATACGCTGAACCTCCGCCTGCATCCCGACGACATCGCCTATATCGCGAACGATGCCGAGGACCGTTTCCTGATCGTGGATGATGTGCTGCTGCCGCTGTTCGAGCAGTTCAAGGACCGCGTTCGAATGGAACGAGTATTCGTGGTCCCGCTGACGGGACAGCCTGTGCCCGCCGGATACGAAGATTACGAAGAGCTGCTCAAGACCGGCGATGGCCCTTTCGATTATCCCGAACTCAACGAAAATGACCCCGCCGGGATGTGCTACACCTCGGGAACAACGGGCCGTCCGCCGGGGGTAGTCTACTCACACCGCTCCATGGTGCTCCATTCCCTGTCCATCACCGTTCCGGACAGCTTTGGGTTGTCGCAGCACGAGGTCGTGATGCCGGTGGTCCCAATGTTTCACGTGCTGTCGTGGGGCATGCCGCACGCCTGCGTGATGGTAGGCGCCAAGCTGGTGCTGCCCGGGCCTCATCTGGACCCGCAAAGCCTGCTGGACTTGTGCCAACGCGAACAGGTGACGTTAACCGCGGGCGTGCCCACAGTGTGGATGGGAGTGCTACAACTGCTCGAGCGGAAGGAAACAGAGCACCGGCTGGCCCCGGGCCTGCGTATCGCGGTAGGCGGCTCGGCCGCGCCGGAGGCTATGATCCGCGGGTTCGACAAGCACAGCATAACTGTGATCCACGCCTGGGGCATGACCGAGACCTCTCCGGTGGTCACGGTTTCAAAGCTGAAGCCGCATCTGCGCTGCTTGCCGGAAGACGAGTGTTACGCCATCCGCGCGCGCACCGGATACGCGCTGCCGTTTGTGGAGCTGCGGGTTATCGGCGATGACGACCGGGAGATTCCCGCCGACGGCAAGACCATGGGGGAGATCCAGGTGCGTGGCCCGTTCGTCACCGCCAGCTACCACAATAAGGAGCGCGATCCCGCAAAATTCACGGCGGATGGCTGGCTGCGCACCGGAGACGTCGCCACCATCGACGCCGAGGGATACGTCAAGATCTGTGACCGCACGAAGGACCTCATCAAGTCAGGTGGCGAGTGGATCAGCTCAGTGGATCTGGAAGGCGCGATCATGGGACATCCCGCAGTGGCGGAGGCGGCGGTGGTGGCCGCGCCGCATCCCAAGTGGGGCGAGCGGCCAGTGGCTTTTGTAGTGCTCAAGCCCGGTGCCACAGTCAGCGCCGAAGAGATCGCCAGCTTCCTCGCGCCCAAGTTCGCGAAATGGTGGCTGCCCGACGACTACCAATTTGTCGACGCCATTCCGCGCACCTCTACGGGCAAGTTCCTCAAACGCGCATTGCGTGAAAAACTTGCCGCTCGCCAGTCGGCTTAGGAGAGCTGAAATCCTGAGCTCAGCAAGGGATTGAACTGGCGTCGGCTTGATGCAAAGTATGGCGCGAGCGCGGCAGGATGCAAGGCGGCCGCGGGCGTGAGCGAAGCTGGGGATCTGCCGAGGCCGGCGCGACACCGAGCCCTGATGAGCAGATTGCCGATGCAAGACAGGTCGGTCAGGGCTGTTGCAGGTTTGAAGGTGGTGCGGCCGCTTCCTGGGTGGAGCTCATGATGACAAACAGCTGCTGGACAGCAGTCATGAACTGCTGCATGAGGCTGGGGTCAAGCTGGACTTTAACGCTGGCAACGAAGGCCGATAGTTCGTTACAGACGCTGATGCCAATGCGCAGGCGTTCGGTATTCAGCATCTTCAGCAAAGGGAATCTCTCAGCAGGCTTCTGCTTCAGTTCGAACCACTGCTGCAGGATCCAACTCGTGTTGCGAACGTACGCGAGTGCCTGCCGGAACTGCTGAAGCGCGGCGGGGTCGACGTTGCCGCGCTCGAGCAGAGCGGCCAGTTCGAGCAGTTCCTCTGTCTCAAGCCGCAGCCGGTTGGTGGCCTCTTCGGGAGAAATTTCGAGGGTGCCCGCTTCGGCGTTCATCCCTCGACTGGCCTTTACTTTCTCCTGCTCCTGGCTCTCAGTATCTGCATACTGGTCCGAATATTGGCCCAACTCCTCCGCAGAAACCTCTGTCCAGAAATGTACGTCGGGATCGGTAGTGACCACACCGATTTGGTCTTCGGTGCGGCTACCCGGGCGGCCAACCCAGGTAACGCGAAATAATGCACGCCGATACTTGTAGTGCACAGTCAGGATCGTGCCCGGGCGCACCTCGGTGCCAAGACCGCTGATCCGCGCGCCCTTGCCGCTGATGTCGAGCGTGCACGTAAGACGCTCGAAGGGTCTTCCTTGCGGATCAATGCCGGCAACCCGGATCGGGAGAACGCATTTCAATCGCGGCTGGCGCCGATGGCCGGACATCCCCGTATCACTGGCAAATAGTGGAAGTTCGCCGTCAACCTAGCACATTGAGGATGGGCTGGCAGGTGCCTTGATGGGTTCTAGCCGAGCCGCTGCGCTTCCTGAGGCGCTTAGCGGGCGTTAGCGAAGCGGAGGGATTAGCCGAGGCCGAGCGTCGCGAGGCCGAGCGCCGAGCGAAGTCGAAGGGCCCCGAAGCCTGCCCCGAGCGAAGCCGAGGAGAAATCACGAGCGCAGGGAGGGACCTGGGCTGTCGCAGACTGACGAAGCACGCTGGTGAGAGCGGCAGGATTCGAACTTGGGCGAGCGTCGCGGGCGTGGATACATCGCGACAGATTGGGCAAAGGCTATTGCGAACCAATTGAAGAGCGAAGAATCCAAACAGATTCCTGATCCATTCGCACCAACAACGGAAACGCTGCCATTTGTGGAGGCCAAGACTCATGAGATCGGTTAGAGCAGTCAACAAGACGCCAGGCGGACAGGACCCACGACTGGCCAAGGCTGGGTGATCTCGAATCACACCATGCCGACCAGCCTCCGCTTAGATTGCTTAGGAGGGCCTATGCCGGAAACGGTACCCGTAGAAAAAATCGCCAAAGAAATATACTTGCTCATCAGCGAGTGTGCCGGGGAAGAAAATCTTAATGCCGGCGAGTGCGTCAGAGCCCAATCACCCCATAGCGGATCAGCAGGAAGGAGGTGACCGCCACCACCATCCACAGCAGCACACCTTGCAACAGCGGGCGCGTGCCCACAGTTTTCAAGGTGCCGCGGGACACGGTGCTGCCGATCAGGAAGAGCGTTGCAGTCAGGCCCACGACGCCCAGGCGATAGACGCCGTGGAACATCGCCGCCCCAGCGGGAAGGAAGGTGTTCGCCACCGCCGCCAGCACAAACAGCGCGATGAACCATGGCCACTTGATACGCGCCTCGCTGCGCTTCACTGCTGCTGTTCCCAGGCACACGGGGACGATCCACAGGGCGCGCGCCAGCTTCACCGTAGTGCCCACGGCGAGGGCCAGCGCCCCGTACTTGGCGGCTGCGCCCACCACGGAGCTGGTGTCGTGGATGGCCAGCGCCGCCCACAGCCCGAACTGGGTCTGCGAGAGATGCAGCGCAGCGCCGACCCAAGGGAAGGTCAGCAAGGCCACGGAATTGAGGATGAAAACCGTTCCGAGGGCCACCGACATCTCTTCCTCAGTTGCGCCGGCCACGGGCCCGACCGCTGCGATGGCACTGCCGCCGCAGATGGCCGTGCCCGTCGAGATCAGAAATCCGGCCGTCGGTTTCACTCCGAGGCCGCGGGCCAGTAGCAATCCCACGCCCAAGGCAAAGCTGATTCCCAGGGCGGTGTAGACGAATCCGCTTCGGCCCGCTTTGAGAACCTGCTGGAGGTTCATCCCGAATCCCAGGCCGACCACTGAGGCTTGCAGCAGCATTGTGGTGATACGACTGGTCCCTCGGCGAAATGGGTTGCCGACGGTGAGTCCGAGCGCAAGTCCAAGCGCCAGTGCCAGTGGCGGTGACGCCCAGGGACTGAGCGAAAAAAGGAGTCCGGCGAGGAATAGGACTTGAGAGGTGTGGTTTTCGACGGATAGAACTGGGGAAGACATCGGATTTATGAGCCCTTGGGGAGTAAGTTGAAAGTGCAAAAGGAGACGCAGAATATTCCATCTCTACGACTGAATCTTAAGCGGTATCCGCTATGTTGTCATCCTCAACGAAATGTTTATATCTATTACAACGCGCCGATCGCAACCAGCGCACGTGTTACTTCTTCAACGCCCTCCGCCGACAACGGTTCCTGCGGTTCGAGGGGAGGGCCAACCGGGTAACCTTGAAGAACCAGTGCTCCTTTGATGCAAGCCGCAAGGTTGTACTTGGCAAAGACCTCGTTCAAGCTCCATAGACGGCGCTGCAGTTCCATGGCCGACGCCCAATCTCCCCGACGACAGAGTTCATAGAGTTGCACGCTCTGCCGCGGCGCAACGCACGCTGGGCCCGCCATCCACCCCACCCCACCAATCAACATCACGGCCGCCGGGATGTGCGCCGACGCGGCAAAGACCTGCAGACGTCCTTGCACACGGTTGATGATGGAGAGCAGTCGCCCAGTGTTGGCAGAAGCATCCTTGAGGTAGCGGATGTTGGGAACGCGACTAAGCCGCTCAATCAGCGCAAGGCTCAGGTCGGACCGCTGGAAGCTAGGGTTGGTATAAAGCACTACCGGTATCGAAACAGCCTCCGCAATCGCCTCAAAGTAAGCGAAAACACCTTGATCGGTTATGGGAAAGTAGGCTTCCAGGATGGCGAGAATTCCATCAACCCCTAATCGCTCGTACTCCCGCGCTTGCCGCCTGGCATCAGCAATCGTCGTCGAGGCGACGCCGGCCACAACCGGAACCCGGCCTTGCGCGGCCTGAATAACCACCTCGACCACCCGCCGCTTCTGCGCCCCGGTAAGATAGGCAAACTCACCGGTAGACCCCAGCGGCGTAAGTCCGTGCACCTGCGCTTGGATGAGGTCGTCACACAACTGCGATAGCACATCCGCGCGGATCTCGCCGGCTTCATCCACGGGAGAGACCAGATACGGAAACACACCCCGGAATTCGGTCATCAACAAACACCTCCGTTCCTTCCCGCAATGCCGCGGGGCGAAGACATGGCAAGCTCCTCTAAACCAATGCTACTGTGCGGCAGAAAAGATTGCTGCAGTGATTAAGGCGGGAGCCGGTGATGTGCTAGGACCGCTCCTGTGAACTGGCCGATGAAGGCCGACATAACAGGCCCCATAGCGCACACACATGTGTGATCTGCATCACGGCGAATGGAGCGATCGGAAAAGAGAATCAGGCTTTGTTAGGTGTAATTGCCACCTAGAGGCCCGCGCTCATGTCTATCGCACACGCAGAAAGACGCCAATCAAAGCAGCAGTCCGCCAGAACCGATTCTGGGCGCTCTCGCCACAAGCACCATTATCCGTGCACGTGTGCAATGGGGCATCTGTACCGCTTTGTCGAGCCGGTACTGCTGCTCATGCTCGAAAAGAAGGGTCGTTCCTACGGTTACGAGCTTTGTAATAACTTGTCCGATTACGCGTTTACCGACGCCGAGATCGAGCGAGCCGCCCTGTACCGGACGCTCCGGCGTTTGGAAGACAACGGCTACGTCCTCTCGGATTGGGAGACGGATCACGCTGGACCCGCACGCCGCGTGTACTCGCTTACAGAGGAGGGACAGCAGCACCTGCGCGATTGGGCACAGGTGCTTACAAAAGTTACGCGGTCGATGTCGCGGTTTCTCCACTTGGTCGGCGCGGCCTCGACCGGAGCGCGCCCTTTTCATAGACCACGCAAGGGAAGCAAGGGCCCGACCGACGGAAAGCAGTTTGCTCGAAGCCGGTAGTGGAGGGCATTTGGGCCGCTTTGGTCTCAAGTCATCTGCAGGAGAAGTCAATGAGCAAAATGGGGTTCACCACGTTGTTGAACCGGGTCGACTCGGTTTTATCGCCTCATTTCGGAAAGGCCAAGTGGGTCATGATCCGCGACGACGAAACGGGAAAGGTCACGTTCGAGCAGAACACTGATCCCTCTGGCCGCGCAGTCGTGAACATCCTGCGGAGCCATGGCTGTACCGAGGCCGTATTCACGGAAATTGGCCCGGGGGCGTTTCGGCACCTGCAGGAAGCCGGCATCCGGGGATGGATCGCACCCGCAAATGTGCCGGTCACAGAATTGCTGGAAAGGCTCACCCGCCGCGAGTTGTTTGCTGCTATGAAACCCACGTCCCACAGAGCGGGTGCAGGGCACACAAGCAACGGATGCGGTGCAACCGAGGCACCTGGCATAGGAGTTGGCCGCGCGACTGGCTGCTGCGGGCAGCAAGGTCATCGGCACGGCGATCGGCAGGAACTGGTGCGGATTACAGATGAACCTTGAAGTTCCATATACGAGATAACATCGACAAGGAAGAGAAAAAGTACGCAGTCTTGGATTGCCACATGACTCAGAATCTAAGCATCACCGCGATTGTTGAAAATACTGCCGGCACCATGGAGGCAGCAGGCGAGTGGGGGCTCGCACTATGGATTGAAGCGGACAAGCACCGCATCCTCTCCGATACCGGCCAGGGGCATACGCTGCTGCAAAATGCACGCCTCCTCGGGATCGATGTTGCAACTGCGGAAGCTCTGGTCATCAGCCACGGCCACTCCGATCATACCGGGGGCATTGCCGCACTGGTGGGGGCTGGATTTCACGGCAAGACCTATATCCACCCCGAGGCATTGCATGACAAGTACCAACGCGAGAAAACACCGCCTCACCGAGCGAAGGGTATACCTCCGGCTTCGCGTCAAGCCCTGCTTTCCAAAGTCAGTGACCTTGTCGAATCGCCGCGGCCCACCGAAATCGCTCCCGGAATGATAGTGACCGGTGCGATTCCTCGACGAAGTACGTATGAAGACATACCCGACCCATTCTTCCTCGACGAGAACTGCACCCAGCCCGATCCGCTGATCGACGATCAAGCGCTTTTGATCGAGACGTCGCGGGGTTGGGCCGTTATCACCGGTTGTGGACATTCCGGGTTGATCAACACCTTGAACTATGCGAAAGAACTGATCGGCGAGGGCCGCATTGTCGCCGTTGTCGGAGGGCTGCATCTCTTTCGGGCATCGGCTGAGCGCATCAAGGCAACTACGGAGAACCTGCGTGCTTTCGGTGCCGAGCTGATTGCGCCATGTCACTGTACCGGGTTCGCGGCCACTGGCGCCTTGCAGCATGAGTTCGGGAGCCGCGTGGTAGCGCTCCGAGCCGGCCTGACCATCCGAGTTTCTGAGGCATGATCAGGCGAAACGAAAACTGCTTTGCAGTCGAGTGAAGACCTCATGAGACGCGGGAGACGCGCCTATTACGACAGTTTCTCCAGGTTTTACGATCGTTTCGTCGCTCTCCATTCACGTGACAGGCCGGGTCTGGCCAGGAAGTTTTTGGTTGATCGGGTTCCCGTACCGAACGGCGGCTCGGTTCTCGACCTCTGCACCGGCACAGCCACTCTTCTCACTTGGCTGCAGGCAAAGGTCGGCGCTGATGGTCGAGTGGTAGGCGTAGATTTCTCTCACGGCATGCTGAAGGCAGCCCAGGAAAAGACCAAGAGCTTTGCCAACGTTTATCTAGTGGAAGCCGATGCCGGATGCCTTCCTTTCGTCACTGGTGCTTTCGACGCGGTTACCTGTTCACATGCCTTCTACGAGCTCAAGGGGGAAGCACAGGATCGGGCGTTGCAGGAAATCGTTCGGGTCCTGAGGCCGCAGGGGACCTTCCTCATGATGGAACACGATGTGCCCGTGAACCCTTTTGTGAGGGCTCTCTTTTACCTGCGCATCGCCTTCATGGGCGCCGGACGGGCCATCACCTTCCTTCGCCACGAGCAGGACGTGCTGGCACGGTACTTTGGGAGTGTTGCGAAGTTTGTCGCGCCTGCTGGGCGGTCCAAGGTCATGGTGTGCCAGAAATAAGGTGCGCTCCGCAATCAGAAAGCGTGAGGCCACCTGAATGGCCAAGGTCTCGGTGACTGCACCAGAAGCGGACGAAAGTGCCCGCATTGGTCCCGTGCCGTCACATACTTCTGTGACCGATAGCACAGAGGATCGGGCGATTGGAAAACCATGATGTACCGAACGGGAAGATTTGGGTTCTTTGATTGCAGATCTGATTGTGAGGAGAAACCGCCGTGGCCCTGATGACTGGTCAAGAATTCGAAGAGAGTTTAAGAAGGCTCAAGCCCCGAGTCTTCATGAACGGGAAAAAAGTCGAGAACATCCTCGAAAACAGAAATACGCGCACCGTGGTTGAGGCCAACAAGGCCAGCTACGAGTGGGCTCTCGACCCGCGCTACAAGGAGATTATGTCCTGCTACTCCCCTCTCGTGTGTGAGAAGGTAAATCGTTATACGTATATCTGCGCCAGCACCGAAGATCTGATTAAGAAAGCCGAGGCTGGGACCTTCACGGCTGAAATGCTGGGCACCTGCATCTATCGGTGCGTCGGATTGGATGCCTTTCACGCGCTTGCCAGCACCTGCTGGGAAATGGACCGTGATCTAGGCACTGCCTACCACCCGCGCTTTCTTGAATACCTCAAGATGGTCCAGCGCAAGGACCTCTCAGTGGCTGGTGCCCTTACTGAGCCACGTGGCAAACGCAACCAGAAAACCCTCGAGTGGCCGGATCCCTTTTTGTCGCTGAAAATTGTCGAGAAGAATAAAGACGGGATCGTAGTCCGCGGAGCCAAAATCAACATCAGCGGAGCTTACGCGAGCCATGAGCTGGTGGTTTTGCCACAGTCCACCCACGTGCAAGGGGAAGAGGACTACGCGGTCGCCTTCGCCACGCCCACGGATGCCCAAGGTATTACCTACGTCTGTCAGTACTCGCCCTACTCCGCAGAAAGAGACGGCGCCGATGACCTGGAGGAATTGGGAAATCCCCGGTTCGGTCAACGAGAGACCTCAATGGTGGTCTTTGATAACGTCTTCGTTCCTTGGGAGCGGGTCTTCCACTGCGGAGAGTACAAATACTCGGCGAAGTTCGTGACCCGTTTTGCCAAGGGGCACCGCATGACCTGCGGCGGTACGTGCAAGGTCGGGTTCATGAATCAAATCATCGGCGCCGCCCGCCTGATCCAGGAGTACAAGGGGCTGGAGAAGGCAAGCCACATCAATGACCAGTTGACAGAGATGGTCGTATTGCGGGAGACAGGGAGAGCCTGCGGGATGGCCGCGGCCATCAAAGGCAATGAGGAGCCTGCCGGATCAGGAGTTTTCTTGCCGGACGAAGTGATGGGCAACGTGGCGAAACTGAATATCTGCAATGCCTTCTGGCGAGTAATGGCTCTGGCCGGCGATATTGGGGGCGGTCTGGTAGTGACCATGCCCTCTCTCAAGGAGCTTAAGAACCCTGAGGTCAGTGATTATGTGAAGGAGTTTTACAGCTTTGGCTCGGATGAACCGACGGAAAATATCCTGAAGGTCCACAAGCTCCTGCAGAACTGGACCGCCGGACAGCATGGGGTCGGCACGTGGCATGGCGCCGGACCGGTCATGGCCCAGAAAATCATGCTGCAACGTGTGGTCAATTACGAACACGAGAAAAGTCTGGTTAAGCAGACCTTGAACCTGAAGGAGAAAGAGCGCAAACAGAACAAGGATTAAATTCGCGTGCACGACGCTGCACGCGTGCGACGCGGCTAAGAAGCCAGTCCAAGCGTTTTCTTGTTAGCAGCAAAAGCCTCACGCGTTCCTGTGATTGGCGTCACTGCCGACCGTTCTAGCCAAGGATATGGTTCTGGTCGCCGTCCGTGAGCGCGCATCCAGCATCGGAGTCCCGCCTCGCGTACCGCGAACATGGAGATGCAAAATGGACACCCGGCTAGTGAATGAATTTCGTTCCATCGTTGGAGATGCCGGTCTGGTCGCTGGAGCCGAGCAGCTCCGGACCTACGAATGCGACGGTCTAACCTTGTTCCGGGTGGCCCCCGACCTGGTTCTCCTCCCGTCATCAGCACAAGAAACGCAAGCGATCGTCAAAATATGCCACCGGGAGCGAATCCCCTTCGTGGCCCGCGGATCCGGCACAGGGTTGAGCGGCGGGGCTTTGCCGATCAAAGGTGGCGTTGTAATCAGCCTGACAAGGATGAATCGCATTCTTGAGATTGATGTGCCCAATGCGCGTGTGGTCGTTGAGCCGGGCGTGACTAATGCCGCCATAACCGCGGCGGTATCGGCGCACGGTTACTTTTATGCGCCCGATCCAGCATCACAGGTGGTCTGCACCGTCGGCGGCAACGTGGCGGAGAACTCCGGCGGCGTGCATTGCCTCAAGTACGGATTGACCGTGCACAACGTGCTGCGCGTGCGCGGTTATACCATCGAGGGCGAGGCGCTCGACCTCGGCTCCGAGGCGCTCGATTCGCCGGGCTACGACCTGCTCGCGCTCGCGATCGGCTCGGAAGGCCTGCTCGCCGTCACCACCGAGGTCACCGTCAAGCTGCTGCCCAGGCCCGAGACCGCGCGCGTGATCATGGCGTCCTTCGACGAGGTCGATAAGGCCGGCGACGCGGTCGCGGCGGTGATTGCAGCCGGCATCGTGCCGGCGGGGCTGGAGATGATGGACAAGCCGGCGACGGCCGCAGTGGAGCAGTTCGTGCGCGCAGGCTATGACCTGGAGGCCGCGGCCATCCTGCTGTGCGAATCCGATGGCACGGCCGCCGAAGTCGAAGACGAGATCGCGCGCATGAAGGAAGTGCTGACGCGCGCCGGCGCGAGGCGCCTGACAGTGTCGCGCGACGAAGCCGAGCGCCTGCGCTTCTGGTCCGGGCGCAAGGCGGCCTTCCCCGCGGTCGGGCGGATCTCGCCGGACTACTACTGCATGGACGGCACCATTCCCAAGAAGCGCCTGGGCGAAATCCTCAAATTCATCGCGGCGATGGAGAAGAAATACGGCCTGCGCTGCCCCAACGTTTTCCACGCAGGCGACGGCAACCTGCATCCGCTCATCCTGTTCGACGCGAACGACCCGGACCAGCTCAAGCGCACCGAGGCCTTCGCCGCGGAGGTCCTCGAAAAATGCGTGGACGTCGGCGGAACGATTACCGGCGAGCACGGCGTGGGCGTGGAAAAGATCGACCAGATGTGCGTGCAGTTCGGCGCGGGAGAACTGGAGGCTTTCAACGGCATCAAGCGCGCGTTCGATGCCAAGGGACTTCTCAATCCCGGCAAGGCCGTGCCTGCGCTCGCCCACTGCGCCGAATTCGGCCGCCGTCACGTGAAGGCGGGCCAGCTCGGCCATCCGGGGCTGCCGCGCTTTTGAATCCCGAAACATTCCAGCAACGCATCCGCGATGCGGCGCGCGAGCGCAGGCC